>JAGCRH010000112.1 GCA_017964785.1 Prevotella sp. | reverse complement strand
TGCTCCGTGAGCGTGGCCTGGCTATCGCTGCCAAGCGTAGCGACCGTGAGACATCTAATGGTTGTGTACTCGTAAAGAAGGTGGACGGCTTCGCTGCTATGCTCGCCTTGAAGTGCGAGACCGACTTCGTGGCTAACGGTGCCGATTTCATCGCTCTGACACAGAGCATCCTCGACGCTGCCATCGCCGCCAAGTGTGCCGACATCGAGGCTGTAAAGGCCCTCGACATCAATGGTCAGAGTGCTCAGGAGGCTGTGACACAGCGTTCTGGTATCACCGGTGAGAAGATGGAACTCGATGGTTACCTGACGCTCGAAGGTGACAATGTGGAGATCTACGACCACATGGGCAAGCACACCCTCTGCACCATGGTTCAGACCAACAAGGCTGCTGCTGAGCAGGGTCACCTCGTAGCCATGCAGGTGGCTGCTATGAAGCCCGTGGCTCTCGATGCCCAGAGCGTAGACCAGAAGATCCTCGACGAGGAGTACAAGACCTCTTTCGAGAAGACCAAGTTGGAGCAGGTGGAGAAGTTTGTGGAGATGAAGGTTAAGAAGGCTGGCATCAACCCCAACCTCGTTGACTCTGAGGATCACATCGAGAGCAACACCGCTAAGGGTTGGCTCACCAAGGAGCAGGCTGACGAGGCCCGCAAGATCATTGCCGAGGCAAAGGTCGAGGGTGAGGCCCAACTGAAGATGCCGATGATCGAGAACATCGCCAAGGGTCGTGTACAGAAGTTCTTGAAGGAGAGTTGTCTGGTTGACCAGGAGTTCCAGTTCGGCGACGGCGACAAGGCTACTGTTGCCCAGTGGCTCGCTAAGCAGGACAAGGATTTGAAGATCGTTGCCTTCAAGCGCTTCACACTCGTAGCCGACTAATATTAGTCCCTATCATAAAAAGAATCGGCATTGCTTGCGCAGTGCCGATTTTTTTCGTACCTTTGCCGAAAATATTCCAGCAGTATGAAGATTTTTGCCATCGGCATGAACTATGCCGCACATAACCAGGAGTTGCACGGGACGCTGAAGCGGCCCGATGAACCCGTGATATTCACCAAGGCGGACTCCGCGATACTCAATCAGGGGAAGCCTTTCTTTATCCCAGACCATCTGGGACGCATCGACTATGAGACGGAGGTGGTGGTACGTATCTGTCGCTTGGGGAAGAATATCCCGGAGCGCTTTGCCCACCGCTATTACGATGCGGTGACGCTTGGTATCGATTTCACGGCTCGTGACTTGCAGAAGAAAGCCTCCGAGGCCGGACAGCCTTGGACCATTTGCAAGGGCTTTGATGGATCAGCCGCCATCGGCGAGTGGGTACCAAAAGAAAAGTTCCTGGATATCCAGCGTCTCCACTTCCATCTGGACATCAACGGCAAGACCGTCCAGGAGGGCTGTACCAGTGATATGTTATATAAGGTGGATGAGATTATCGCCTACATCTCGCAGTTCTTTACCTTGAAGACGGGTGACTTACTCTATACCGGTACGCCGGCAGGTGTTGGCCCCGTGCATATCGACGACCATTTAGAGGGCTGGCTCGAAGCGCGGAAGGTCTTGGCGTTCAATTGTAAGTAGGCTTTCACAATAAATCGGCGCATTATCCGTTATAATAGGGAAGTGAAAACAAATTGGAGGCTGATAGCAGGCTTGACTCTTCTGCTGCTCTGCTTGCAGGGCAAAGCACAAGGGTTTATTAACTTGACCGCTCAGGAGGTCAGGATTGACTCCGTTCTGCCGTCCTACACCTACCAGAAACCATTGGGTTCCCACTATGCTGACTCCACTTATACCGTCAGCATCGAATACCCCGAATTCATCGATATGACAGAGGCCGATATCCGGCGCTATCAGCAGTTGGGTGGCGAAGAGCCTGGGGCCCTGCCCGAGGTGACGCAGAATCTTTGTGTGGCACGGAAGCAGGGCGTGCTCGATATTTCGTTCTGTCCAATCGTGAAGCGCGAAGGGAAGTATCAGAAGTTGGTAAGTTTCAAACTGGTCGTGAAGGGGAAGGCGAGGGGAGGCCTTGCAGCACCGGCTACACGAACCAGAGCCGATGAATCGCACTCTGTACGTTATGCCGAGCACTCTGTGCTTAAAAGTGGTATCTGGGCGAAGATCCGCATCCCCGCCAGCGGCATCTACCAGATATCCAGTAGCCTGGCTCGCACTTGTGGCATCTCTGATATCTCCAAGGTGAAGATTTACGGTTATGGTGGTGCCTTGCAGCCAGAGAAGTTGACTGGCGACTATCTGATAGCAACCGACGACCTGAAAGAAGTGCCGACCTGCGTGGTGGGCGGGCGCAAACTCTTCTATGGTGTCGGTCCCGTCACGTGGGAGTCTGATTCCGCTATGACCCGTATACGCAACAACTATTCCAACTACGGTTACTATTTCCTGACGAATGCCGGCGACGAGGAGCCGCTGACCATCAGCGAGGAGGCGTTCAAGGCCGCCTATTATCCGATGGTCGATGATTACCACTCCCTCTACGAGGTGGACGACTATGCCTGGTTTCACGGCGGCAGAAAACTTTTCGACAAGACGCTCTATGCCATCGGCAGTCCGCAGACTTATACCTTAACGTCTGGCGGCACCAGTGGCACACTGACGGTGACACTGAGTTATGATGGCTATTTTGAGGCGACCGTCCGCGTCAACGACCAGGAGGTGGGACAGATCGTGGTGAACAAGGATGTAGTCTCGAAGACGAAGAATACCAAGGATCCGATTAATTACGTAGATGACTACTCGAAGGCTGCCGATCATACCTGGTCTTTTTCTTTGGATAGTATCCAGACAGGCGCCAATACCATCAAGATCACCCAGACATCGGGTGCCAACGTTCGTTTGGACTATCTGGTTCTGACCAGCCGCCAGCCGAAGGCACTGCCAGACCTCGCCTCTGCCAGTATACCGACACCCGAATATGTCTATCATATCACGAACCAGGATCATCATGCTGATGCACCAGTGGATATGGTCATCATCATTCCCACCACACAGAAGTGGCTATCAGAGGCAGAGCGTATCAAGACACTCCACGAGACGAAGGACGGCTTGCGCGTCGGTATTGTGCCAGCCGACGAACTCTATAACGAGTTCTCGAGTGGTACGCCCGATGCCAATGCCTACCGCCGTTACCTGAAGATGTTCTATGACAGGGCAGAGACCGAGGCTGACATGCCGCGCTACCTGTTGCTGTTTGGTGACGGGGCGTGGGATAACCGTATGCTGATCTCCGACTGGCGGAACTGCAATCCCGACGACTTCCTGCTCTGCTACGAGAGCGAGAACTCGTTCAGTGAGGTCAACTGCTATGTCAGTGATGACTATTTCTGTCTGCTTGACGATGAAGAGCAGATCCAGCAGTCGAATAGTAGTGGAAGACTCTCTTATCTTGGCAAGCCGGATGTGGCTGTTGGACGATTTCCCGTCAGGACAACAGAGGAGGCAAAGACGCTAGTGGACAAGACCGTGGGCTATGCCAACAACGAGAATGCCGGTCCTTGGCAGAACACCCTCATGTTCATGGGTGACGACGGCAACAACAATGCCCACATGATTACTGCCGATAAGGTGGCCACCGCCTTGCAGACCGCCCATCCCGCCCTCAATATCAAGAAGGTCTACTGGGATGCTTACACCCGCCAGTCATCCTCGACGGGCAATACCTACCCTGACGTCTCCACGCTGATCAAGAGTCAGATGGCCGAGGGTGCCCTGATGATGAACTACTCCGGCCACGGCATCTCTTACGGCATCTCACACGAGTTCGTGCTACGCCTGGCCGATTTTGAGGAAGCCACTTCCTTGCGCCTGCCCCTCTGGGTAACGGCCTCCTGCGATATCATGGCCTTTGACGGACAGGAAGAGAATATCGGCGAGACAGCCATGCTCAACAAGAAGGGTGGTGCCATCGCTTTCTTCGGTACCACGCGTACCGTCTATGCCAATTATAACGAATTGATCAATCTCGGTTTTTCGCAGTATGTGTTCGGCTCCACCAACGGCGTGCGCAACACCATCGGTGAGGCCGCTCGACTGGTCAAGTGCGACCTGGTGGAGTCGCGAAAGGATGTTACGCCCAATAAACTGCAATACACCCTATTGGGTGATCCTGCCCTCGTGCTGGCCGCCCCGACGCAAAAAGTGGTTATTGATGAGATCAACGGCCTGCCTCTTGACGAGACATCGACCGTCCGTTTAGCCGCAGGCTCCATCGCCAAGATGACGGGGCATGTGGTGAACGGACAAGTGGTCGATGAGACATTCAATGGTACCATTACTGCCTCCGTCAGAGATGCGGAAGAGACAGTTGTTTGTCGTCTGAACGATCCGTCGGATGCTGACGACCCCTTTACCTTCAAGGATCGTACGAAGACTCTTTACAGCGGCTCTGACAGTATCCGCAATGGTGCTTTCACCTTTACCTTCGCTGTGCCGAAGGATATCAGTTATACCGACGGTACGGGTCTGGTGACCCTCTATGCCGTTAACCATGAGAAGACCAGGACGGCCCACGGCGAGAACAGCAGTTTCATCCTCAATGGCAGTAGCGCTGCCCTCAACGACTCCATCGGTCCGAGCATATACTGCTATCTGAACTCCAAGTCGTTTAAGAATGGTAACAAGGTGCATACCTCACCCTACTTCGTGGCAGAACTCTACGACGACAACGGCATCAACGCCTCCGGCAGCAGTATCGGACACGACCTGGAGTTGATTATCGACGGCGACATGACAAAGACCTATAACCTGAACAGTTACTTCAACTACGAGTTTGGCGATTATCGCAGCGGATCATTAGGCTTTAGTATTCCCAAACTCGACTATGGCCATCACAAACTCCTCTTCCGCGCTTGGGACGTGTTGAATAACTCATCGACGGCGGAACTCGACTTTGAGGTGGCCCGCGACATCGCGCCCGAGTGCATCAGCGTGAGATGCGTGCGCGACGCGTCCACCGGCGGCGCCACTTTCATCATCACCCACGACCGCGCCGGCTGCGAACTCCACGTGCAACTCGACATTTACGACATGGCTGGCCGCCAACTCTGGCGCTACACTGAGTCGGGTGTGCCTGCCGACAACACTTATACATTCGACTGGAACCTCTCGATGGATGGCGGACGCCGCCTCCAGACGGGTGTCTATCTGTTCAAGATATCCATCAGCAGCGATGGCAGCGGACAGTCGTCGAAGACCAAGAAACTCTTGATTACAAATACAAACTAAACCCCGATATGAATATGAAGAAAGCAACGAAGATAACCCTGTTGAGAGTGATGGTGACACTATTCACTATTCACGGTTCACTATTCACTTCTTCTGCTCAGGACGATGACAAGGTGACGATGTTCAACCCCGTGGAGCATGCCGTCATCTCGCAGACCATCGCCCCAGACGCCCGTGCCGCCGGTATGGGTGACGTGGGTGCCGCCACCGAGCCTGATGTCAACTCGCAGTACTGGAACCCCGCCAAGTATCCGTTTTGTATTTCCCGCGCCGGCATCGCATTGAACTACACCCCGTGGCTGCGCCAGTTGGTGAACGATATTGACCTGGCCTACGTGGCAGGTTACTACCGCATCGGTGACTACTCCGCCATCTCCGGCTCGCTGCGCTATTTCTCGCTCGGCGAGGTCTTTACTGATTACGGCCAGACCGATATGACGGTGAAGCCCTACGAGATGTCGCTCGACGTGGCCTACTCACTGATGCTCTCCGAGCATTTCTCGATGGCCGCCGCCCTGCGCTGGATTTACAGCGACCTGCGCTACGACTACTCTGAGGACTCCAAGCCCGCCTCAGCCTTCGCCGCCGACCTGGCGATGTATTACAATAGGTATGTCAACCTGGGTAGCCGCGAGTGTCAGTTGGCCCTCGGCCTGAACCTCTCGAACATTGGTTCAAAGATATCCTTCTACGGCGACGAGGAGAGCCAGTTCATCCCCGCCAACATGCGTCTCGGTGCTTCATTGCTCATACCCGTTGACGAGTGGAACCGCTTCACCATCACCGCCGATGCCAACAAATTGTTGGTGCCTACCGTGCCGGCCCAGGAGGAGGGAGAGTCGAACACAGACTATCAGGATCGCGTGCGCCGTGAGTACAGTGATGTGAGTGCCATCAGCGGCATCTTCAAAAGTTTTGGCGATGCCCCCGGTGGCTTCAAGGAGGAACTCGATGAGATCCAGTGGAGCGTCGGTGCCGAGTATGTCTACCATGACCAGTTCTCCATCCGTGCAGGCTATCACCATCAGGCCGAGTCGAAGGGTAACCTGAAATATTTCACCGTGGGTGGCGGTTTTCGCATGAATGTCTTCTCACTCGATGTGGGCTATGTCATCTCTACCGCCCGCTCGAACCCCCTTGACCAGACTCTGCGTTTCACTCTTGCCTTCGATATGGATGGCATCAAAGATTTATTCAGGAAATGAAGATACGTGTAGGCATGGGCTATGATGTCCATCAGTTAGTAGAAGGCCGCGACCTATGGATGGGCGGCATCAAGTTGGAACATGCGAAGGGGCTGCTGGGTCATAGCGACGCCGACGTGTTGCTACATGCTGTCTGTGATGCCCTGTTGGGCGCCGCCAATATGCGTGATATCGGCTATCACTTCCCCGACACAGCGGCAGAGACCGATGGCATGGACAGCAAGATCATCCTGAAAAAGACCATCGACCTCATCGCCACCAAGGGTTACCGCCTCGTGAACATCGATGCCACCATCTGCGCCGAGCGGCCCAAGATGAATCCCCACATCCCTGCCATGAAAGAATGTATGGCGCAAGTCATTGGCTGCGATGCCGACGACATTTCCATCAAGGCCACGACAACTGAGAAACTGGGCTTCACGGGTCGTGAAGAAGGCATCTCCGCCTACGCCGTGGTTCTAATCCAGAAAGATTAAGTTTTCCTATAACGCTTCGATATAATCATAGAGTTTCTTGTAGAAGGGATGGCGGGTGAGGGTGGAGGCATCACCGAGGATGATGACCTTCATCCGGGCGCGGGTGATGGCAACATTCATACGGCGCAGATCACGAAGGAAGCCAATCTGTCCCTTGTCATTGGCGCGGACGAGAGAGATGAGTATGATGTCACGCTCCTGCCCCTGGAAGCCATCGACGGTATTCACGCTGATGAGGTTGCGATAGGGCTTGAAGAACGCTCGTTTCTTGAATAGCCGACGAAGATACTGCACCTGAGCACGATAGGGTGAGATGACTCCGACATCAAGCCGTTCGTCGAGGATACGCTCCTTGCCGATCTTCTTGAAATAGTTCTCCAACGCCAACAAAGTCAGTTCTGCCTCGGCCTTGTTGATGCGTCCGAAACTCTCACCGACGAACTCCTCTTGAAACAACACCTTTTCCCCTTCTGGCAAATCAAATAGACTGGTGTCTATCCACGTCATGGGGATATCGAGGTCGAGGATGCTCCGGTACTTTACCTCTGGCGCACTCTCCACCTGATTATCGTAGAACCAGTCTGACGAGAAGCGCATGATCTCCTCGTTCATACGGTACTGTACTTTCAACAGGGTGACTGCTTCCGGATGATTTTCCACGAGACGCTCCATCAGTGTCTTGCCGAGACCTGCTTTTAAGGCGGCAAAACTCTTGATGGTGGGTGGCAGTTGGCAGTGATCCCCCGCCAATACCACTCTTGACACTTTTCGTATGGGAATCCAACAGGCTGCTTCAAGAGCCTGGGCGGCTTCATCAATAAATAAGGTACCGAACTTCTGACCTTCCAACAGACGGTTGGCTGATCCCACGAGTGTACAGGCAATGACGCGGGCTTCACCGAAAAGTTGGGCATTGATGCGCAACTCTAGTTCGGTGGCCCGTTCCTTCAGGCGTTCTATCTTCTGGTGGTATTTCTCATCACCCCGTTTCCTGTGATTGCGTAGATCACGGATGGCTTTGCGGATGGCCCACAATTGGTCGTAATCAGGGTGAGCCTCGAAACGGCGCTCGTAGGTGAAGGAGAGCATCTTGTCGTTGACGCGGGTTGGATTGCCGATACGGAGCACGTTGACACCACGATCCACAAGTTTTTCAGAAATCCAATCCACCGCCAGATTGCTCTGTGCACAGACCAGCACCTGACTCTCCCGTCGCAGTGTCTCGTAGATGGCCTCTACAAGTGTCGTGGTCTTGCCGGTGCCTGGGGGACCGTGGACGATAGCGACATCCTTCGCCCGTAATACTTTATTGACGGCATCCTCCTGCGTCGGGTTCAGATAAGGGAAATGGAGGGCGGCAAATGAAAAAGTTTCTGCCTTCATCGCCGGCGTGTAGAAGAGATCGCGCAGGTAGCCCAGTCGCCCTTTTCCCCTAATTACCCTGTCGAGGGCCTCGAACATCATCTTATAACTGGTCTCGTCGAAGAAGAGTTGGATGCCGACGTTCTCTGCGCCTTGCACATCGATGAGATGGCCATTATCCGGCACTGCCACCACCATCCTGTCGCCATCGACGAAACTGACCGTCCCCGTAAAGGGGAAATAGGATATCCTAGGATTTTCTGAGTTACCCCTAGGATTGCCTAAGCCCTCCATAGGGCCGCCTTGGCTCCTAAAAAAAACCACCGGTCGCCCGAATTCGAAGTTATGCTCTATCTCCTCGTCGCCCTGACGATGCACCTCCACCACGAGTTGGTTCAGCGAGTTGTAGTAACTTTTGCCCATCTTCACGGGCCACCAGGCATCGCCGCGTTTCACCTGCCGTTGCAAGCCCATCTCCTCGGTCTGCTGGCGGTAGGCATCTTTCTCGGCAACGTACTCCATCTGGAGCAGTAGTCGTTGTTGTTGGAGTGCCAATATCGGTGAATTCTGCTGATTTCCCATAATTTTGCTGCAAAGGTACACATTTTTTTCTTAATTCTTAATTCTTTATTCTTAATTTCTTATTACCTTTGCAGCCGAGATGAAACAAATATTGCTGATCAATGATGTGGTGGGCTACGGCAAGGTGGGCATGGGTGCCATGCTCCCGATCCTGTCGTATTTAGGTATACCCACGTACAGTTTGCCCACAGCCCTCGTGTCGAACACACTCGATTACGGGAAGTTTAATATCCAGGACACTACCGACTATATACGTGGTACGTTGCCGGTATGGAAGGAACTCGGCTTCGGCTTCGATGCCATCTGCACCGGTTTGATGTTTAGCGAAGAACAGGCCAGGTTGGTGGCGGGCTATTGCAAGGAACAGGGCGAGCAGGGGACGACGGTCTTCGTGGACCCTATCCTCGGTGACGGCGGACGGCTCTATAACGGTATGACCAATCGTCAGGTGGAACTGATGCGTGAGATGGTCAGTGTGGCTCATCTCACCTTTCCTAACTATACGGAGGCCTGCTATCTCACCGATACACCCATCAAGATGGAGGGTATCTCGTGGATGGAGGCTGAGCGATTGTTAGACCGACTACGCGACATTGGCTGTAAGTCGGTGCTGATTACCAGTTGTAAAATCGAAGGCCAGAACGCCGTGGTGGGCTACAACCACTACGACGATACCTATTTCCATTTGGAGTATCACGAGATTCCCGGTCTGTTTCATGGCACGGGTGACATTTTTTCTGCCGTCCTTATCGGTCATCTGTTGAATGGAGAGAACCTACGCATGTCCACCCGTACGGCGATGGATACCGTGTTCCGCATGATTGACCGTTACCGTGATACGCCAGACAGAAACAAGGGTATCCCCGTGGAGAAGTGCCTTGATATTTTAGAGGTGAGAGGTGAAAGGTGAGAAGTTACTTATGAGGTTGCACCTCCTGTCTTCCGATATTCCTGGACCGGAGCGGTTCACCTATCCTTTCTGCTATGAGCCCCATCCGTTGTGCATCCTTGCAGCGGAGGAGGTGAAGCGCGAGATAGAGCGCATCCAGCCCACAGAGGGGAAGATGTTCGGGGTCATGGTAGTGGAAGCGCCGAATAGCAAATTCGGCACTTCCAAAGAATTTCTGGCTGCTTATTCTGGCTTGTTGGAAGGCCGTAACGACTGGGACTACTTCGTGCCGCCCGTCTTTGATGCACAGCAGCCCGATGGCTACTTTAAACAGAAAGAGCGTGAGATATCTCTTGCCTCTCACCATGCACCACTCACCTCTAAAAAAATGTCGCAGGACCTGCAACTCTGGCTCTTCCGCCAGTATCGGATGCTGAATGCCTATGGCGAGGTGAAGGATCTCGTTGATATCTGGCAGGACTATCATTGTTCGCCCCGTATCCGTAACAAGTATCCGCTGCCCCCGGGCGGTACGGGCGACTGCTGTGCGCCGAAACTATTGCAGTATGCCTATCAGCACCATTTAAAACCCCTGTGTATGGCGGAGTTCTGGTGGGGATCCTCGCCGAAGAGTGAGATCCGCCAGCACGGACAGTTCTATCCTGCCTGTCGTGGCAAGTGCAAGCCTATCCTCACTTGGATGTTACAGGGACTCGATATCGATCCTAACCCTGAGGAGGGTGGCTTCCCACATCTTCATCCGGAGATTGTCTATGAGGACGAGATACTGGCGGTGGTCAACAAACCTGCCGGTATGCTGAGTGTGCCAGGGCGTACCGAGGATCATTCCGTCGCCACGTGGGCGCAGCAGCGTTGGCTAGGTGCTATGCTGGTGCATCGGCTCGATATGTGGACATCGGGACTCCTCCTCGTGGCGAAAAACACGGGAGTCTACCATCATCTGCAACGACAGTTCGAGGAGCGTATCATCAAGAAGAAGTACTTGGCTGTGGTGGAGGGCGTGCCTGCAAGGGAGCATGGCATCATTGATCTGCCGCTACTCTGCGACCCCATCAACCGCCCCCGTCAGGTGGTAGACTATGAACACGGCAAGCGCGCCATCACGGAGTACCGGGTGCTTCGCACTTTTGATAGCGGTAGCAAATCGATTACTTTTCACTCTTCGCTTTTCACTCTTCTCGCCCTCTGGCCGCATACTGGACGGACGCACCAGTTGCGGATGCATTGTGCCCATCCCGATGGTCTTGGTTGTCCTATCGTAGGCGATGAACTGTACGGTCACAAATCAGACCGTCTCTATCTTCAGGCACAGGCCATCGCCTTTACCCATCCCTTCACAAGCAAGTGGATGCATTTTGAGTTGCCTGTGGAGGACGGTTTCTCTTCCCTTGTAACATCCGTGTGATTACTTTCTGGTGTACCAGTCGCGGAGCACATAGAAGGCCAGTTTCTTCTCGCCTTTGTCGCTGAACAGACCCTTGCGGTTGTAGTAGTCCTGCACGTCGGGCAGCACACGACGGGGTGAGCGGAAGTCCTTCAATATCCAGGGTGTAGTGCCTGCCAACCCCTCAATCTTGTCGAGCATGGCACAATTCTCGCGGTAGAGATTCTCCTGGAACTCTTCCGTCCAGCGCTGGTTCTTGGCACCGTGGTAACCGTACTTGGCACCACCGCCGAACTCGCTGACGATGACGGGCTTGTTATATGGGATCTTCCACGTCATCTTCACTGCATCGTTCACGTCGCGGTACCAGCCAATGTATTGGTTGAAACTCACCACGTCGACATATTCGTTCATATTGTCGTTAAGGCGATTCACGTAGTTCGAGGCACCTGTCACCTCCATTGCCATCGAGATGAGACGACTGTCGTCGATACTCCGGGCGTATTTGGCAAGGTTACTGAGAAAGGTGTCGCGCTCACGGGAGTGTGGTGTCTCGTTGGCGATGCTCCAGATGATGACATTCGCACGGTTGTGGTCACGAAGGATCATATCGCGCAGTTGGTTCTGTGCGTTCTCATAGGTCTTGGGATTCTTCCATGAGATGGTCCAATAGACAGGTATCTCTGACCACACGAGGATTCCCATCTTTTCCGCCTCGCGCACCATCTCCTCATGGTGGGGATAGTGGGCCAGTCGGACGAAGTTACAACCCAGTTCCTTGGCCCACGAGAGCAGGGCGTGGGCATCTTCAACGGTGTTGGCACGACCGCCTCCATTGGGTTTCTCGTTGTGGATGGAGATACCCTTTAGGAAGATGGGCTGGCCATTGAGAAGAATCTGTTTATCGCGTGTTTCGATGGTACGGAAACCGATGCTGTCGACGATGCTTGTCATGTAGTGCTTGATCTCTATACGGTAACGCTTGGGGTTGTCAGGACTCCAAAGCGTGAGTTTCTTGGCAGGTACACTGATGATGTCGCTAGCCCACCCCTTTGCATTGGTCAACAGTGACAGCGACAGTTTTAACTCTGGGATGTTTACTGTTAGCAGATGACCCTCAAGGGGCTCACTGAGTTGTACCTTGACAAAAATCTTACGTTGTTTGTCCTTGACCTCACCTTTCATCAGTTGCAGACTATAGTCCTCAATATAACTTGGCATTGCGACTGACGCAAGACTCCTCTCTTGTGATGCCACTTCGGTGAAGTCACCAAAGAAAGCCGTTGGCACCTTGACCAACATTACGTTGCGAGTGATACCGCCGTAGTTCCACCAGTCGAATATCTGTGTGGGCACATCCTCCGCGTGACGCTTGTTGTCAACCTTCGCGATGATGGTGTTTTCACCCTCTTTTAGTAGGTCGGTGACATCGAAGTTGAAGGGCGTAAAGCCGCCGATGTGGTGGCCAGCCTCTTGGCCATTCACCCAGACGCGACAGTCGTAGTTCGCAGCACCGAAGTAGAGGAGGGTGCGATAGGCGGGAGATTGCAAATCACTCGCAACACTTTGGGAACTCTTCCACTCAAAATTCTTCTTGAACCATATTGTGCCCTCATAGAAAAACAGGCGTTCATCCTGCGTGTTCCAGTCGCCAGGGATGTGCATCGTGGGCGACTTGTCGAAGTCGTACTCGACGAGATCCTCAGGCCTCTGTGGCTTGGCATTACGGAAGAATCCCCAAGGCGTGGGGTTCATGCGGTAGTCGTAATAGCCTTCCTCCTGCACATCGACGATGTAGTTCCACTCGCCGTTGAGCGACAGGCTCTCGTAAGCCAGTACATTTTGCAGGAGGGGCACAGTATGATCCTTTGCTGCCGAGGGAAGAATGGCAATTGCAAAGAGTAAGGTAGCAGTCAGTAACTTTTTCATTGTAATTATTGTTTTTGTTTGGTGATCAATAGAGCAGGAGCAGCCCCGCAATGCCCGCTAAGCAGATCATCTTGATGGGGTTGATCTTCAGGTACCCTGTTCCGAAGGCCGTAGCGACGAGTAGGGCACAACTGATCCAGAACTGCCAGGGGTTCTCAGTCGGGGTAGAGAAGTTTTCCTTGTTGCAGAGCAGCAGGGTGGCGGCGGCAAGCAGTCCTACGACGGCGGGGCGCAGACCCGTGAATATGGACTGCACGAGCGGGGTGTTCATATACTTCATGAACATACGACTAATCAGGATCATCAGAATCAGCGAGGGCAATACCAGTGCGAAGGTGGCAGTGGCAGAGCCGAGGATTGCCATCATTTCACCATAGCCCGCGTTGTGGATGGCGGTATAGCCGCAATAGGTAGCGCTGTTGATGCCGATAGGCCCAGGCGTCATCTGCGAGATGGCAACGATATCGGTAAATTCTGCTGTGGAGAGCCAGTGATGCGCTTCCACCGTCTCATGCTGGATGAGCGACAGCATCCCATAGCCCCCGCCGAACCCAAACAGCCCGATCTCAAAAAAGGTGATAAACAGACTAAGGAAAATCATCCCTCCGTCACCTCCTTCCCATTGGATCCATTAAACCCATTCATCCCACTCAACCCATAAAGATAGCCTGTGAAGCCAGCAATGATGATAATCCATATCGGCGACACGCCTAGCGCCCATATCGCAAGCGCACAGGTAATAGGAATCCAGATGGTATATCGATTGAGTTTCGCCCTTTGTCCCAATCGGAAGGTAGGTACGGCTATCAGTGCCACCACCGCCGGGCGGATGCCTCGGAAGATGGCCGCCACAATCCGATTGTCCTCAAACTGTTTGAAGAAGATGGCGATGGCGAGGATGATGAGAAAGGAGGGCAGGGCCGTGCCAAGGGTAGTGGCAATGGCACCGCGTACTTTATTTAGTTTATAGCCGATGAAGGTGGCGATGTTAATCGCAAAGACCCCCGGGCAACTCTGGGCGATGGCTATCAAGTCGAGCATCTCTTCCTTCGATACCCATTTCTTCCTGTTCACGACTTCTTCCTCAATCAACGGTATCATGGCATACCCACCACCGAGGGTGAAAATGCCAATCTTAAAGAAAGTTTTGAACGGTTCCCAATAGATATTCATCGTTGCTCAATCCATTTGCGGGCGTTCACGAAGGCCTCGATCCAGGGTGTCACCTCGTCGTTCTTGCGGTCGGAGGGATACCAGGCGTTCTGCCAGGGGAAGAAAGCACGCTCCAGGTGTGGCATCATACAGAGATGACGGCCGTCGGCAGAGCAGATGCCTGCCACGTTATAGTCGGAGCCGTTGGGATTGGCGGGATAGCCGGCATAGTTGTACTTGGCAATCACGTTGTAGGCGCTCTCTGCCTCTGGCAGATGGAACTTCCCCTCTCCATGAGCCACCCAGAGACCCAGTTTTGAACCGCTGAGACTGCCAAACATGACACTATTGTTCTGTGGGATGTTAAGGCTGATGAACTCGCTCTCAAACTTGTGTGAGTCGTTGTGTAGCATCTTGGCACCCTTAGCACCAGTCAGACCGAGTTCCACCATCAACTGACAACCGTTACAGATACCGAGTGAGAGGGTGTCTTCGCGGGCATAGAACTTATCCAAAGCCTCTTTTGCCTTCGGGTTGAAAAGGAAGGCACCTGCCCAGCCTTTGGCAGAGCCGAGGACGTCAGAGTTGGAGAATCCGCCGCAGAAGACGATGAGGTTGACTTCCTCTAAGGTCTCGCGACCTGTAATCAAGTCGGTCATCATTACATCCTTTACATCGAAGCCGGCGAGGTAGAGCATATAAGCCATCTCGCGCTCACCGTTGGTGCCTTTTTCGCGGATGATGGCAGCCTTGACACCTGATGGCTTACGACGATCGGCAGAAATGCCGTATTGCGAGAGTTTGCCAGTGAAGCCCTTGGGGAACTTCATCTCGATGTGTTGCTTTTTGTAGTTCTCGAAGCGCTCTGCAGCCTTGCCGTTGAAACTCTGCTTGCGATCCAGGAGATAGGAGGTCTTATACCAAACATCGCGGAGGGCGTCGATGTTGAAAACCTTCTCTTCATCACCGGCCTTAACCACGATGGTGCGGGCACTTTCGACAGGATAACCAATCTTGGCAAAGCCGACCCCCTGTCCTTCCATGAAGTCCTTGAACTCCTGCTTGTGTTCGTCGCTGACCTCAATGACTACGCCTGGGTTCTCAGCAAAGAGTGCCTTTACGATATCACCATCGGCACAGATGTCGTGGAGGTTGATATGCAGTCCACCCTTCGTGTTGGCGAAGCACATCTCAAGGAGCGTGGTGATGAGTCCACCGGCGGAGATATCATGGCCTGCCATGATCCACCCCTTCTCAATGAGTTGTTGGATGGCCATGAAGGCATCAGCGAAGTATTCTGCGTTCTTCACTGTGGGTACGTCGTCGCCCACCTTGCCTAAACTTTGGGCGAAGGCAGAACCACCAAGGCGCTGCTCGTCGAATGAGAAGTCGATATGATAGAGTGAGGCGTTCTTATCGTTGACGAGGACGGGCGAAACAACCTTTTTGATGTCGCTGACCTCACCACCGGCAGAAACAATCACGGTTCCTGGAGAGATGATCTTCTCGCCATTAGGATACTGTTGACTAAGTGACAGCGAGTCCTTACCAGTGGGCACGTTGATATGCAGGTCGCAACAGAAATCGCTCAGGGCCTTCACACCAGCGTACAGACGGGCATCCTCACCCTCCTGAGAACGGCAGGGCCACATCCAGTTGGCAGAGAGGGAGATAGAGTCCATACCCTCTGCCATCGGTGCCCAAACTATATTCGTCAGGGCCTCAGCCACAGATAGCACACTTCCGGCAGCAGGATTAGCCAATCCAGCCTGAGGAGCGTGCCCCAGAGCGGTGGCGATACCTTTCTCACCACGGTAGTCGAGGGCGACGACGCCACAGTCGCTCAATGGCAACTGGATCTCACCCTGACATTGTTGACGGGCAATCTTACCTGTCACAGAGCGGTCTACCTTATTCGTCAACCAGTCCTTACAGGCCACAGCCTCTAATTGGAGCACGCGGTCGAGGTATTCGTCAATCTTATCTTGAGAGTAGGTCACGTTAGCATAATGGCGCTCGACGGTATTGTCGCGCATGATGGTCTTCGGCGAGTGACCGAACATCTGCGCCACGTCGAGATCAAAGGGCTTCACGCCGTCGCCCTGCTTGAACGAGAAGTGGGCATCGCCCGTGGTCTCACCGACCACATACAGCGGTGCACGCTCACGCTCGGCAATCTTACGGACATGTTCAATGTGCTTCTCGTCGATGAGCAGGCCCATGCGCTCCTGACTTTCATTAGCAATGATTTCTTTAGAACTCAAGGTTTTGTCACCGATAGGCAGTTTGGTCATATCGATCTCACCGCCACATTCCTCTACGAGTTCGGAGAGACAGTTCAGGTGTCCAGCAGAGCCGTGGTCGTGGATAGAGACGACGGGGTTTACATCCTCCTCACAGAGGGCACGTACCAAGTTATAGGCACGTTTCTGCATCTCAGGGTTAGCACGCTGAACGGCGTTCAACTCGATACCATTACTATAACGGCCGGTATCGACAGATGATACAGAACCACCACCCAATCCGATGCGGTAGTTATCACCACCGACAACGACCACTTTGTTACCTTTCTGGGGTTCCTTCTTCAGACAGTCGCGTTTGGTGCCGTAACCCACACCACCAGCCAGCATGATGACCTTATCGTAAGCATACTTAGTATCGTTGGGCTCCTGATGCTCGAAAGTCAGTACAGAACCGCAGATCAGTGGCTGACCGAACTTATTGCCGAAGTCGGATGCACCATTCGAAGCCTTAATCAGGATCTGCTCAGGCGTCTGATACAGCCACTGGCGAACGGGCAGAATATCCTCCCAATCGCGAGCCACCTTCTCATCATCCGTCAATCTCGGATACGCCGTCATATAGACCGCCGTACCAGCAATCGGCCAAGAACCGACACCACCGCCCATACGGTCGCGGATTTCACCGCCTGTACCCGTAGCAGCACCATTAAAGGGCTCTACGGTGGTGGGGAAGTTATGGGTCTCGGCCTTCAGCGAGATGACACTCTCGATGTCCTTTACCTGGAACCAATCGCTCGTGCTCTGATCCTTTGGTGCGAATTGCTCAACCACCGGTCCCTGAGCAAAAGCCACATTATCTTTATAGGCCGAGAGGATCTTGTTGGGGTTCTCCTGCGTGGTCTTTTTGATCATCGCAAAGAGACTTGACTCCATCTCCTTGCCGTTGATGATAAACGTACCACCGAAAATCTTGTGACGGCAGTGCTCAGAGTTAATCTGGGCGAAACCGAAGATTTCTGAATCGGTAAGAGGTCTGCCGTTCTGCTTCTCTAATCCGTGCAAATACTCAATCTCCTCAGGACTGAGGGCCAGACCCTCCTGCTCGTTATATTCCTCAAGGTTATCGACATACTTGATGGGATCAGGTTTGATGTTGATGGTGAAGATGTCCTGATCCAAACCATTATACATTCGCTGCAACATCTCGTCGTGTTCTGCATCCTTGCTGTCGACAGCGAAGTATTCCTCGATGCGGCTGATGCCCTTGAGGCCCATGTTCTGTGTGATTTCGACGGCGTTGGTGCTCCATGGGGTCACCATTTCTCGTCGCGGACCGACGAAGTAACCCTCGAGTTCGTCTGCCTCGAGCAGTGTTGCATTGCCATAAAGCCAGTTTAATTCCTTTATTTCCTGTTCATTGAGTATGTGATCAACCTCTGTGGCAATCACAGAACGATTTTTCTGTGTGGTCTGAAAGAAACGTATCATACCTTTAAATATTATTTGTTTTTCTTATCTCTTCTTTTTTGCTGTCGATTTTCTGGTGGTCTTCGGTTTGCTCACGACTACAGGCTTCTCCTTTTCGACATAGGGTTCCTGTTTCAAGAGTGTCCAGGCGGCCTCCAAGATGTTGTTCTTGAGATCGTCGGGATAGTTGGGATTGGCTGCGAGGAAATTCTCTACGGCCTGCTTCGCCACGACGCTCTTATGGTGGGCGAGAACGGCCTTTATCCAGTCGCGGGTGAAGTATGTACTACTGCTCTTCTGAATATCCTTGAGCGAAGAGAGACTTGTTGCGATATAATTGAGGTTTTGAGGTTCGTAGATATCAGCGCTCAACAGGTCGAGGGTCTGGAGTGCCCACTTCTCTTGTTGACGGTTCTGAGACTTCAACAGACTATTGAAGAGTTCTGCCCGTTTGTTCTCATCGGGATTGCAGGCCCGGCTCACATAATCGAACTCATTCTTCAAATCTTCTGTCTGTAGACGACTGCGCTGGGTGTCCAGTATTTCTTTCCAACATTCGGGCTGTAGCATGGCAAGACGATAGGCCATGTTCATATAGTCGTGTTCGTCGAAAAGGGTGGTCTCATTGTGTCTCTCCCAAATCGTGTTGATCTGGCGTCTCACATCTGGCGATGTCATGTTGGAGGACAGTTTCCTGATAATGATCTGACGACACTCTTTGCTTCTGTTTTCGCCCAACAGATCCATCATACAGAGTTCGAGGGTGCTGCGCTGACTCGGTGTCATGTCGAAGGCAATCTTGAACATGTGGTCGATGGCTGTCGACATGATCAACGGGTTCTTCTCTTTCATCATCAGACGGTAGATTTCTCCGAAGTAGGCGGGGTTAACCTTTCCCATCAGATAGTGATCGTGAATGGTCTCCAACAGTAGGTAGCGGTTCATATCCTTACGGGTGGTGATGAGACGGAGGGGTAGTTGTTTCACGAAGTTATCATCGAGCGTGAATTTACCATAGCCTCGTCCATCATAGTTGGGAATGATGAAACTGGGAGTACCCTTCAGTTTGAAGGTCATGATAGGTTGCTGCATGTCTACGTTGATGGTGCGGCTGCTGCCCAAATTGAAGATGACGTACACTTGGAACTTCTGTCGCCAGCAGAGACCGCGTCCGAATGGGTCGGTCTGTGAGATGATCAGTTGGCCGTCCCTATAGGTGGTGTGTATGACAGGCATGCCTTTTTGCTGCGCCCATACCTCGCTGAACTGGCGGATGCCGGCTGCAGGAACCCCTTTGTCAAGGGTGGTAAGCAGATCGTCCAAAGAAGCCTCTTTGTAAGAATAGTCTTTCAGAAAGGTACGCAATCCGTTCTGTAGACCGGTCTCTCCCATCAGGTCCTCAAGCATACGCATCATGACGGGCACCTTGTTGCTGAAAATCTGATCATTTCGCATTGAGGAATAGTTGCCTTCCATCGGTATGGCGATGGGATGGGTACCCTCTGTACGGTCAATGGCCATGGCCCGTGCCTGATAGGTTCTGATGAAGTCGAGGTCATTATCTGTCTTGGGGAGTTTGCTTTGAATGGCTTTCGAGGCGATATAGTTGGCTATCACCTCCTTGGCCCATGTCTCTTCAGGATTCTTCAGGGTCACCAGACCGCCAAACCAGAGTTGGGAGATCTCATGGGTAATGAATTCTGAGCGGCTCTGCTGCTCCTCTTTGGTGGGGGCGTTGCCAAGGAAAACGCTTTGGCTACTCAGCAGGGTGTATCCCAGAAATTCGTTTTTTAACGGATAGTCGGGCATGATGACAAGGCCACACTCTTTGAAGGGGTACTTCATGCCGGTATAGTTTTCCACCCATTTCAGTGAAACTGATGTCTCGTCGAATATCTTCTCCAGTTGCTCCACTTTGGCAGGGTCGGTCTCGCGATAGAGGACGCGTAGTAGGTAGCCGTCATGGTTGGACATCTTTTCTTGGAATTTGCCTGCAATGAAGGAATATAGACGGGAGGGCAGGGGCTTTTCTTCATCGCAGATGATGCCCTTCCATCCTTCCTGTACTTTTAGTTTCGTGTTGTATCTTGCCTCAATGTCGGGCTGGTCGAAACAGGGGAAGGCCGAACTGATGTTATTGGTGGCAAAGCGGGTAATCAGATAGTCGTCGTTGCGCTCCAGGGCATCATTCTGGGATGTAAACTCGAACGTGATGGCGACAAGTCCGGGTTTCAGGAATTTTGCCGGCACGGTGATATGGTCGTTCTTTGTAGACACTTTGCGTTTTTTCTTTCCCACATATACGTCTCCATTGAGTTTTCCCTGAAAGTCGAGTACTACATCGACTTTGTTCTTCAGGTTGAAGGAGACGACGGCCTGTCCCGTTACTTTGTCCTTTTTGTTGGCAGGAATGTTAAAGGTCAGATCGTATCTTACGTTACTGATGTTGGCTTTCCGCTGAGCGGCAAGTTCCTCTGAAACGCCTTTTTTCGAGGTCTGTGAACAGATGCATAGTGACACTAAACAGAGTGTCGACATGAGTAGTAATCTGTATTTTTTCATCGTGATATAGTTTTTGAGTGCAAATTTAATTAAAATAATTCTAATTCAGCAAATCTTTTGATGGTTTTTTGCGTTCTATGTGTAAATTTGCAGTCGAATAACAAATATAGAACATAATTAAGTATGAAAAAGAATGTATTGTTTGTTGTGCTGGCAGGCGGACTTCTGCTGGCCAGTTGTGGATCGAAGAAGGAACTGCTGAATTGCCAGACGGAGAATAAGTCGCTGACCGAGAGTCTGCAGAATGCAAAGGAAGAGTTGGCTGCCAAGAATGCCCGTATTGCCAGCCTGGAAGAACAGCAGAAAGGTATGCAGCAGTTGTTAAGGACTTCTGAGGCCAAGTATGAGAAACTTCAGGAATCGCTTGACAAGAGTCTGTCGAATGCTAATCAGAACAACATCTCTATTGAGAAACTGGTGGATCAGATCAATGAGTCGAACCAATATATCCGCCACTTGGTGGAGGTGAAGAGTAAGAGTGACTCTCTGAATATGGTGCTCACCAATAATCTGACACGCTCACTCTCAAAGGAGGAGATGAAGGAGGTCGATGTGCAGGTGCTGAAGGGCGTGGTCTATATCTCGTTGGCCGACAATATGCTCTATAAGAGTGGTTCCTATGAGATCAACAGCCGTGCCGCTGAGACCCTGTCGAAGATTGCCAAGATCATCAAGGACTACAAGGACTACGATGTGCTTATCGAAGGTAACACCGACAATGTGCCCATCTCCAAGCCAAACATCCGCAATAACTGGGATCTCTCTGCCCTCCGTGCCTCTTCGGTTGTACAGGCCTTGCAGAACGATTATGGCGTGGACCCGAAGCGTCTGACGGCTGGTGGTCGTGGTGAGTATAACCCCCTTGCCACCAACGACACAGAGTTGGGTAAGCAGCGCAACCGCCGTACCCAGATCATCATCACACCGAAACTCGATGAGTTCATGGATCTCATCGGTAAGGCCCCGGAGACAGAATAACCGGACTGATCTGTTATGACAGAAGTTTTCAGTGACTATCTGGATCAGCAGAAGGCTCGCATCGGTCAGGTGATCGATGCGAGCCTTAGCCAGTTTAAGGCGGAGGATTGGGAGACCGTTGTCATGATGGGACAGGATAGGTATAAGTCCCTATTCGATGAACATTGGGATATAATTACCGACTATCCCTCACGTCGGGGCAAATACCTCCGTCCGGCCCTTGTGATGCTGATGGCTGAGGCCATGAGCGGCTCGTCGGAGAAGGCGGTCTATACGGCGACCGCCATGCAGATGAGCGAGGACTGGATCCTGATACACGATGACTGGGAAGATGGCTCCTTGGAGCGTCGTGGCAAACCCGCTCTCCACCATATCGTCAGTTCAGAGATTTCCGTCAATGCGGGCGACACTCTGCATGAATGTATGCACCGTGTGCTCAGCGAGAATTTCCGTTTGCTGGATGTGTCATTAGCACGCCGTGTGCAACACGAGTTTTTCCTGATGTTGGGGCGCACCACCTTCGGTCAGTATGCCGAGATCAAGTGGACGCAGGACAACAAACAGGATATGTCGGACGACGACGTGCTCTTCACCGTCAGCGGTAAAACGGTCTATTACACAGTGGCAGGTCCTCTGCGCTTAGGTGCTATCTTGGCGGGTGCCACCGACGAGCAGTTGCAGCGCATCTATGCATTCAGTTATCCGTTGGGCCTCTGTTTCCAGATCCGTGACGATGTACTCGACCTCACGGGCGATTTCGAGGGACAGAAGAAGCAGTCGCTGAACGATATTTACGAGGGCAAGCGCACGCTCATCTTGCTACATCTGTTGCGCCATTGCACGCAGGAGGAGCGTGAGCGCGTCGAGGCTATCTTAGGCAAGCCTCGTGAACAGAAGACGGCGGATGAGGTGCAGTATATCCGTGACCTGATGGACACCTATGGCTGTATCCGCTATGCCGAGTCGCGCGCTGAGGACTATGCCTGTCAGGCACTGAATTTGTTGTCTACCATTGATTTTATTCAGGATTCCTACCGTCCCCTCTTTCGCGAGATGGTCAACTTCATTCTCCGCCGTGGGAGATAATCTTATCTCCTCGATTGGTGTTCCTTCATGTAGTCGCGGGGCGACATACCGTAGAACTTCTTGAAGACGGTGGAGAAGGAGGCAGAGTTGGAGAAGCCGCAGGCATACATGACCTCCGTGACATTCATGCCCTGGTTGGCCAACAGGTTGGCGGCCTGTTTCAGGCGGAGGTTACGGATGAAGTCATGAGGCGTCTGACCTGTCAGTTCCTTCATCTTTCGGTGCAGGTGCACGCGACTGATGCCGACCTGTTCGGCCACCATGTCAACGCTGAGGTCTGAGTCGTCGAGATGGGTATTGATGGCCGTCATCACACGTTCCAGCAGTTTTTCGTCGGGCGACTTCATCTTGATTTCGTCCACCTGCTCTTCCAGATTGTCGTTACGTGCGTATTTCAGTTGGAGCAGACGGCGCGTGTTGAGCATGTTGATGATTGTGCGGCGCAGAATGTCCATGTTGAACGGCTTGACGACATAGGCATCGGCACCCGTCTCTAATCCCTCCAACTTGTCCTCGTCACGGTTCTTGGCCGTCAGCAGGATGACGGGGATATGGTTGGTGCTCGGGTTCGACTTGATCTTGCTGCAGAGCGCATTGCCATCCATTTCAGGCATCATTACATCGCTGAGCACAAGGTCTGGCTTCGTATGGAACACTTCCGACAAGGCCTCGCGGCCATTGACACAGATCCTCACATCATAGTCTTTGCTAAGTTCGCTATCTAAATAGTCACGTATCTCGTCGTCATCCTCGGCAATGACAATCCTCATCTTGTGATTAGACGGCTGTTCCATGATAGACGGTTTTTCCTCTTCCACACTGTCTATCTCTGCGGATGTCGGTTCTGGGATGACCTCCTCATCGACAATCATTTCCTCCGGCTTCAAATGGGCATTTCCTAATGGGATGGACACCGCGAACTCGCAGCCCTCTTCCAGATTCCGGGCAGTGATGGTGCCGTGATGCAGTTCTACGAGCGAGCGGGTCAGATCGAGGCCGATACCTGTACCGGTATGCCTGTCGTTGACGGAGGAGGCTGTCTGGTAGAAACGCTCGAAAATCTTGTCTAACTTGTCTTCGGGTATCTTCTCGCCGTTGTCGCTGATGGTGATATGGGCAGCCTGCTCGTCATGGGTGATGTGGATGCCGATTTTTCCGCCGGAGGGCGTGAATTTGAAGGCGTTGGAAAGAATGTTCACGATCACTTTGTCGAAATTACGGCGGTCAATCCATACTGGCAGTGTGTCGTCGTCATGTTCATAGGTGAAGGTGAGAAGTTTTGTCTTAGCCTGGTTGTCAAAAAGGTCGTACACGTCCTTCACGAACTTTATCAGGTCGGTCTCTGCCATGCGCATCTGCATCTGGCCTTTGTCAATCTTCCGGAGGTCCATCATCTGGTTGACGAGGTTAAGGATGCGGTCTGCATTACGTTTGATGATCTCATAGACCCCCTTCCGCTGCGGATCTTCCTCGTTCTTGATCAGTGAGAGCAACGGGGTCAGGATGAGGGTCATCGGGGTGCGTATCTCATGACTGATATTCATGAAGAAACGCAGTTTGGCATCGCTCATCTCTTCGGCATGGATATGTTCCTGAAGGCGTCGACGGTTCTTCTCTCTGCGGCGATAGGCTATCAGCAGTTGGGAGAGGACGGCGCCGATCACGAGAAGATAGAGGCAATAGGCCCAGGCGGATCGGTACCACGGACTGTGAATAATGACCGTAAAGACCTTCTCCGGCGTCTCAATGTTGTTGCGTACGGCCTTCACACGGAAGCGGTAGGCGCCCGGTGGCAGGTGCGTGAAAGTAATCTCGTTGACGCCAGGCAACAGACTTGAGTATTCCTCGCCGTTGATGCTGTATAGATAGGTAATATGTTCCGGATTGTCATAGGTGAGCGTTGAGAATTGTAGACCGAAGTTGTTGTCATGGGCTGCCAACTGGAAAC
This sequence comes from Prevotella sp., assembly GCA_017964785.1. GTDB lineage: Bacteria > Bacteroidota > Bacteroidia > Bacteroidales > Bacteroidaceae > Prevotella. The sequence goes on along the minus strand of JAGCRH010000112.1, from coordinate 17,731 downwards.
GGTCGGAAGCGATGACCGATGTGTCGCAGATGTGGTAGATGCCAGACTCGGAAGTGCTGTTGATGGGACTGCTGTTGACGATGAACCTTACCAGTCGGACGGTTGCATCCCATTTGGCTTGTTGGATGTCCGCTGGATTGAACCAAGTCAGACCGCCGACACCGCCGAACAGCATGGTGCCGTTGGAGGAACTCCAGGAGGCTCCGTCGGAGAACTCGTTGGACTGCAGACCGTTGTCATTGAAATAGTTTTGTGTCAGTTCGGTCTTGGGATCGTAGCAGTAGAGGCCATGGTCTGTCGCAACCCAGAGTCTTCCCTTGGCGTCCTGTTCGATGGCGGCAATGCCGTTTTCCGACAGTCCTCTGTCCGTTGTTGCCTGTTTCAGGCTCTTTTTCAACAGGTCATAACAATAGAGACCGTCGTTTGTACCTATCCACAGCCTGCCGGAATATTCCCTGGCGATACGGGTGGGGTTAGAGTAGTTCAGGCAGTTCTTCCCGAAGAAACTTGTCCAACTGTTCTTCTCCAGGTCTAAGCAGCAGACACCCGTTGAGGTTGCCACATAGATCCGTTTGTTGTCTGGTGAGACGGAGAGTTGGGATATGTAGTCGTTGGGGATGCTGTTAACATTGCGGTCACTCTCGGCATGGTCCTTCACCTTGTAGGTCTCCATCTTGTTGGCCTGTTGGTCGAGCATCACCACACCCTGTCCCATCGTAGCGAACCACAAACGGTTCTTGTTATCCACCTCAATGTCGAAGATGCTGATGTTGGTAGCCTGGGGGAAGTCGTATCTGTGATATTGCAGGGTATTGGGGTCTATCCACCCGCCGCCTTCATTATAAGAACCTACCCAGATATGCCCCTTCAGGTCTTCTTCAATGGCCATGATGGAGGCAGGGAAATGCTCTTTGAAATGCTTGAGTGGTCTTTGGCTATTGTCTAAGCAGTAAAGCCCGTCTTTATCTGTTCCAATCCAAATGCGTCCCCTGCTGTCCTGACAGGTGCTGACGACACAGGCATTACCTATTATATTACGCGTACCTAATTTATATCCTATATAATGAAACCCGGTAGAGAAACCTGGCTGCATGAAGATACCTTTCTGAAGGAGGCCGAACCAGTAATTGCCGTTCTGGTCTTCGGTGATGGAGACGACCTTGCTTTTGGGAAGGTCTGCCTCAAGACTGTGGAAAGGATTGTCGGTGAGAATGCCGGTCAGAGGGTTATAGATGCCTAACCCTTCTCCATCGTAGCCTAACATCAGTTCCTTTTTGCTGTTGAAGTACAGTTCCGTGATAGGCTTATTGCCCGTATTCTCAATCTTCTGGAAGTCGTTTCCCGCTAATTTGAAGAGGCCTGCATTCGATGTGCCCAGATACAATGTTCCGTCAGAACCTTCACAAATCTTTCGCAGGGAGGTTCTCATAGGACTGTCCTTAAAATAGGTACGTGCGTCCTTTTCATGGAGACAGATCAGACCGTCATCCCTGGTGAGCACCCAGATGTTGCCTTTTTGGTCTTCCATCAGTTGTTCCGCTGTATGGATTCCTTTTAAGGGACCTCCCACCTGATGGGCATGTCTTGTATCGTCAATCTTCAGGACGCCAAAGCCTGAGGTACCTGCCCAGACCTCGCCGTTCTTCCTGACGAGGAAGCAGGTGACATAGCAGTCAATGCGTTTTCCATCTAAGTCTTTCACCTCAATGGTCTGGAAGGCCTTACCGTCATATATTTGCAGAACGCCCCACATGCCTAAATAGAAATGGCCTTTCTGATCCTGTACGATACAGTTCACATAGTTACTGGCCATGCCCGTCCTGTCGTCTTTTTTATAGATGTGGAACTGGTAGCCGTCATATCTGTTCAGACCATTACGGGAGGCTGACCAGATGAATCCGTCGTTGTCGAGATAAACCTGGTTGGTGAAATTGCTCGATAGTTGATGGTTTGCATCAAACAACTTTCCCATCTGAGCCCATGTGTTCAATGCAAGGGGAAATATGATAATGATGGTTAAAAGGACTCTTAAAAGTCCGTTAGTTAGTCGAAGTTTTTTCCTTTCCATTTGTTTTAGTATATTACAAAATCGATGCAAAGATACTGTTTTTTTTTAAAAACAAACAATTTGTTACCTAAAATAAAGAAAATGTTACTCGTTTTTTTGTTAATTATGCAAAAAACCCTTACCTTTGCACCGATTTTTGATATTATTTAATGTATATTTTACAAATAGCCTAATCAATTTTAATGATTAAAGCGTATGAATCTAAATCAGGCAAGATGAAACAGTTGAGTTTTTTACTGAACGAAACTGTTCTCTTGGGGGCTAATCGACTACGCCGCGTGGCGGTCATGTTGTTGATGATGGCGTTCTGTACCACGATATGGGCGCAGGGCGGCATTGCCATTAAGGGAACCGTTGTCGATTCAAACGGCGAGGCGCTGATAGGTGCCTCCGTTGTGGTAAAGGGAAATACGTCGATGGGTACGATCACGGACCTCGATGGTAATTTCTCCTTGAGTGTTCCTTCTGAATCGACGACAATCGTTGTTTCCTATGTAGGAATGAATACCAAGGAAATGAAAGTTGGTAAGCAGCGCGACTTTAAAGTGACCCTGACCGACAATACTGAATTGGAAGAAGTGGTGGTCGTCGGTTTCGGCCAGCAGAAGAAAGCCTCAGTGGTGGGTGCCATCACCCAGACAACGGGTGAAGTCCTTGAGCGTGCAGCAGGTATCGGTAGTGTCAGTGCGGCTCTTACTGGTAACCTTCCAGGTGTTGCAACCATTGCTTCTACCGGTCAGCCGGGTGAAGAAGACCCACGTATTTATATCCGTGGTGCAGCCGCCTGGAACCAGGATGCTCAGCCTCTGATCCTCGTCGATGGTGTCAAGCGTGAGATCAAGTCTGTGGATGTTACATCCGTAGCAACAGTCTCTGTGTTGAAAGATGCCTCTGCCACAGCCGTTTATGGCGTGGAAGGCGCTAACGGCGTTATTCTGATCACCACCAAGCGTGGTGTGGAAGGCAAGGCCAGAATCGATATCGGTTTCAATGCAACATTAAAGGCTGTGTCAAAACTCCCGCGTAAATACGATTCTTACGACGGCTATATGCTCCGCAATCAGGTCATTGAGCATGAACTTGCCCTCAGTGGTGACGCCTCTTGGGCGTACTATCGTCCACAGACGTTCATCAACAATTTCCGCAATCAGGATTATACTGTCAAGCCTCACTATAATGCTCAGGGTGCTTATCTTGGCGACTATAGTCAGGCTGAGCGCTATCCAAATATTGACTGGCAGGAGGAGATGTTCAGGAAAACGGCCTTGTCGTATAATACAAACATCAATTTCTCTGGCGGTACAAAGGCTGTTAAATATTTCGTGGCCTTCGACTTCCAGAATGAAGGTGATATGACAAAGATTTGGGAAAACAATCAGGGTTATGAAGGTGGTTATTCATACAATCGTCTGAATGTTCGTTCAAATCTTGACTTCCAGATCACCAAGACCACCCAGTTCAAGGTGAATCTGGCAGGTTCCAATGCACAGCAGAAGAATCCACGTTATTATTATGGTAATAGCGGTGAGTTCTTCCAGCAGCAGAACTGGGCAGGTGCTTATCGTATGCCGCCAAACGTGTACCCGGTCAAGTTCTCGAATGGTGCTTGGGGTTATTCCAGACTGGCTGCCTCTAACATGGCAAACTCTCCTATGAACGTTGCAACGGCCGGTTATGAATTGGGTACCATTACGCGTGTATTCACAGACTTTGCGCTTGAGCAGAACCTCGATTTTATCACAAAAGGACTTGTGGCACGCGGTACGATTTCTTGGGACAATCAGTTTAATGAGGCTGATCGAGGTATTAATGCCGCCGGAGGTGGTCATGTGAACAATACGGCATACATACTCCCTGAGGATGGTGAGTTACTTTTTGAGAATGAGATATTCAGTAACACAGGTTTCGATTATTATGAAAAGCGAGATTGGTCTACTCAGGCAGGTAGCGTCAGTCGTACAAGTCGTGCTACGGAAATGTCGCTCCAACTCTTCTGGGGACGGCAGTTCGGCGACCATAACGTGACTCTGATGGGTAACTGGAAGCGGCGTAATAATGCCTATAATTCAGAACTCGAGAATCGTCGTGAAGACTGGGTGTTCCGTACCACATACGACTATAAGAGCAGGTATTTCGCCGAAGTCAATGGCGCCTATAACGGCTCGCAGAAGTTCTCCCCGGACAACCGTTTCGCATTCTTCGCTTCGGGAGCGCTTGGCTGGATGGTCTCCGACGAGAAATTCATGAAAGTGCTGAGAGATAAGAAGATTATCGATATGTTCAAGATCCGTGGTTCCTATGGTGAGATCGGTGATGACAGTGCGGGCGACCGTTGGGCCTACCTGACAGGTTGGGAAGCAATGAGTAAATTCCAGATGGGACTGGATCGTACCGACAGCCCGTTCACTGGCTACAAGGAAGCCACTATTGCCAACCCTGACCTCCGCTGGGCTACGGTCAAGAAGATGAATATCGGTTTTGACTATGCTTTCTTAGGTGGTATGTTTGCCGGTAGTTTCGACTGGTTCCGTGACGATCGTTACGACATCTTTATCTACGGAACTGACCGTTCTGTGCCTTCCTATTATGGTGCAGCCAAGACCCCTGACGTCAACAAGGGTAAGATCAAGAACTCCGGTTTCGAATTAGAAGTACGCTTCAATAAGGTGTTGAATAATAGCATGCGTTTCTGGGTCAATGCCAACTACACCTATGCGCACAATGAGATTAAACTGAAGGATGACCCCGAACTGATACCTGCTTACCGTAAGGCGCAAGGCTATTCACAGGGACAGTATGTGTCATACATCGATAACGGTTTTATCAATACCTACGACGAACTCTATAGTACACCGGAACATCAGAGTAATGATGCGCAGGTTCTCATCGGTGACCATTATATCGTTGACTTCAATGGTGATGGCGTTGTTGATCAGACTAATGATCAGGCTCCATACGGCTACACGGGAACCCCAGAGCACACCTATAATGCCACAATCGGTTGGGAGTGGAAAGGTTTCTCCTGCTTCGCCCAGTTATATGGTGTCACAGGTGTCACACGTGATGTCACCCTTACATCTTTCCCGGATCAGTTGCTTACTGTATATGATACGGGTACTTGGTGGAGTTCTGCAGCAAAAGGCGGAGAAGTAGTCATGCCGCGTTTCAACACTCAGGCTACCGGTGGCAACAACGGTACACAGTATTTCTTCGATGGCTCCTATTTCCGACTGAAGAATGTGGAAGTGGCTTACACTTGGACGAAGGGCTGGATCAAGAAACTTGGTTTCACAAGCCTGAAGATTTATCTGAACGGCAATAACCTCTTCCTCATCACAAAGATGCCTGATGACCGTGAGAGTAACTATGGTTGGAGTGGCGGTGGCGGTGCTTACCCCACAGTCAGACGTTATAACCTCGGATTTAAGTTATATATTTAAATAGGTAGAATGGGTTTAATAGGTTTAAGTGATATGAAATATTATAATAACATAAAATCCCTCTTGTGCGGTACGCTGCTCCTGATGGCTGTCAGTGCTTCCCTCACTTCTTGCAAAGACTGGCTCGATAAGGATCCTGAGTCTATTGTGGCAGAAGATGAGGCGTTTAAGAACTATCGTAACTTCCAGGGGTATATTGAGGAAATCTATAGTTTGGTTCCCGACAAGGAGAAGGTGAACTATTGTAGCGGATGGAACTTAGGTGACGATGCTCTTCACAATACAGAAGGCTATGCGCACATCGATCATCAGGCAGATCTTGGCAACTATCGGGATTGGTTAACCAACTCCCAGTTCTGGCTGAATGGTGACAGATTTTCGCTCTGGAAAAGTTCATGGTATTGTATCCGTAAGTGTAATATGGGTATTGCGAACATCAAGTCTATGGTGGGTACAGACGAGGAGCGCGACCTCTTGCTCGGACAGATGTATTTCTTCCGTGCATGGTGGCATTTCGAACTGATGTGCTTCTTCGGTGGTCTTCCCTATATTGATGAAGCATACGAGGCTGCGGCCATTCCTGAACTTCCCCGTCTTTCTTTCCAGGAATGTGCTGACCGCTGTGCTGAAGACTTCCAACGGGCATACGATCTTCTTCCTGCCGATCCTCAGGCTTGGGACGAAACATTGGCAGGTATGCAGACGGCCGGAAAGAATGACCTGCGTATCAACAAGTTCATGGCGCTCTGCTATCTCGGCAAGTGCTATCTCTGGGCAGGTTCTCCGCTCATGAAGGAGTTTGAGAAAACCAAGAACGGTGGTGTCGCCCAACTGTTAGGTGCCAGTTCTAATGGCAAGACCTACGACTATGATGTTGCCTACTGCCAGAAGGCCGCTGAGGCACTTGGCAAGGCACTCACTATGGTAAATAGAAGAACTGTCAGTTACAAATTGGCTGATTTCAGATACACCAATATCTATGACCATGAGAAAGATGAGGATGCTGAGACTTGCTACTCAGACATTTTCTATACCGTCAAGCAGAGTTGGAGGGTGCCAGGTTCTACAGAAGCCATCTTCCGCGGTATTTGTTCTGGTCTGAATACAGCCAACTGGAACCACGCAAAGATCTTCGGTCCTAAGGTGGCTGGTCTCGTGGCGCATGATAAAATCATCCATCATCCTACTGCCAACCTCATTGACCAGTACGGTATGGCTAACGGACAGCCCATCTACCTTGTTAGGAATGGTGTATATGTACTGAATCCTGAGTCGGGCTGGGATCCCGAGCATCCTTATAAAGACCGTGACCCGCGATTCTATCACGATATCGTGTTTGATGGCTTCCACTATGTGCTCAGCACGGATGCCTTAACATCAGAACAGAAAAAGCATGAATACTGTACCCTTTACACGGGCGGTGCCATGCGTGGCGTTGCCGACGGCAGTAGTTCGGGCTATTTCATCCAGAAGTTGACACCTCATCAGTGTAATGAAGGCGACAAATGGTATGAATGGGATTATGCTTTTGAAGCATATCTCCCTTATATGCGTCTGGCCGATGTCTATCTGATGTATGCTGAGGCACGGGCTGCTATCGCAACAAGTGTAGCAGGCCTGAAGGAAAAGCCGGAATACTGTCCTTCACTTTCTGCTGTTGATGCCATCGATAAACTCCGTGACCGTGTCAATTCAGACGACTACCCGATGGAACATGTACAAGCTAATCTCATGGACACCAGGGAACATTTCATTGATGAGGTGCGTCGTGAGCGTGCCGTAGAACTTGCCTTTGAAGGCTTCCGCTGGAATGACCTTCAGCGCTGGCTCCTCCTGACCGAGCCTCCTTACACCATGAAATATTCTCATGAGTTCGAGCGTCTGGAAAAAGATACGTGGTTTAAGACCCATAATCCAAAGGATGCACAGGTGGGCAATTTCCGCAAGGAAGAGTTGATAACCCGTCGTCTGGAATCGAAGCACTACTGGTTCCCGCTTCCTGACAAGGATACTTATCTTTATGAAGGATTCCCCCAGAACCCTGGATGGTAAGATAGAAGTGAATAGTGAATAGTGAATAGTGAAATAATGAAGATATGAAAAGTAAAAGGATAAACATATTTCTCTTTGCCATGTTGGCTGTATCGCCGCTGACGGTCAATGCCCAGACGGCTGACGACGCAGACTCTACGGTGGTAAAACAGAAAGTCCATGTTGCTTTCCGTGATGTGGATGCCGACCATCTTCTAGGAGGTGTTTCATACGTCGATATGGAGGAACTGTCGAAGAAGGATTATACACAGAGCAGCCTTGAAGATATGTATGCGCTTGTCGGCGGATGGAATGGCAACAACCTCTGGGGTATGGACAACGACCGTCTTGACAATAACGACAACAACAATTTGCCGCTCGTCATCATTGACGGCGTGAAGCGTCCGTCTAACAATGTGCTTCCCTCCGAAATCGAGCAGATTACTTTCCTGAAGGGGGCTCAGGCTGTTGTGCTCTATGGTGCCAAGGGTGCCAAGGGTGCCATTCTGATTACCACCAAGCGTGGCAAGGTGGATGGCCTGCAGATCAAAGCCAATGCCAACACAGGTTTCCACGTAGCCAAGGAATTCCCGGAGTATCTTGGTTCGGCCGAGTACATGAATCTTTACAACGAAGCATGCATTAACGATAACTTGTCATCCGGTAAAAAGTACTCCGATGTCGATATCTACAATCATGCTTCGGGTGTGAACCCTTACCGTTATCCCAACGTCAACTATTATTCTGACGAGTATATCCGAAAGATATATAACCGCTCTGAGGGAACCTTGGAGATTCAAGGTGGTGGTCAGCGTGCCCACTTCTACACGAACATCAACTACTATCGCGCAGAAGACCTCATCAATTTCGGTCCGGCAAAAGATAACTATACCGATCGTTTCAGCGTACGTGGTAATGTTGACCTCGTCATCAACAAGGTAATCAAGGGTTTTGCCAATGCCACTGCTACCTTCTACAATGAGAATAAGAATAAGGGCGACTTCTGGGCCCAGGCTGCCACCATGCGTCCGAACTTCCCAGAGAATGCTGCGCCCCTGATTGATATAAATACAGTTGACCCGAATGCCAGCAAGGCACTTGCGATGCTTGGCAAGTCGCTCAACCTGCTTGACGGCAGGTATTTCCCTGGAGGTACAAAGACCACCCAGTCAAATGTGATTGCTGACTGTTATTTCGGTGGTAAGACAACACTTGTCAGCCGTCAGTTCCAGTTCGATGCGGGTTTCACGTATGATATGAACAAGTTTGTGAATGGCTTGTCATTCACGACGATGTTCTCTATCGACTATGCTGCTAACTACAGCCTTTCTTACGACAACACATACGCTGTGTTTATTCCCACATGGAGTAACTATAATGGAAGCGATGCCATTGTAGGCCTGACCCAGCAGGGTGATGAGATCGTGACAGGTCGTATGACCATGTCAAATACGAAATATCGCCAGACCATCAGTTGGAATGGTCATTTCGACTACGAGCACACCTTTGCCAACAAACATCATGTCACAGGTATATTGCTCGCCAATATGTACACCACTACAGCCAGTGGAACGTACCATCGTTATGCCAATGCGAACTTAGGACTTCAGGCCGGTTACGACTATATGAGCCGTTACTTTGCCGAGGTTGGCTTGGCCGGTGTCCATTCAGCCCGTCTGGCCGAAGGTCATCGTGAAGCCATCTCACCCTCATTCACGGTTGGTTGGAACATCGCCAAGGAGAGTTTACTGAAAGATACTTTTGTAGACGACCTGATGCTCAGTGCCTCATACAGTGACCTGCGGGAGGATATGGATGTCTATTTGGGAAGTAATGAGTATTTCATCTACGATGCGACGTGGTCAAATTCGAGTAGTTCTGGTTTTTCATGGAATGAAGGTACAACAGCCGACCATACCGTTTCCTCCACGGGTGCCAACCCGGCCCTCGATTACATTCACCGCAAGGAATGGTCTGTCAGTCTGCGCGGCTCGTTCTTCAATAAGTTGATAAGCACTGACCTTACCTTCTTCAATACAGATATGGATGGTTTTGTTGTCCAGAACCCGTCATCATTCCCCTCACATCTGCAAGGTAGTGGCAGTTCATTCAAGCCCGCTCTTAACAACAACATACAGAACCGCAAGGGTCTTGACTTTAGTATCACAGCCCAGAAACAGTTTGGGCAGGTCTTTGCTCAACTCGGTGTTGTAGGTACCTATCTTACGACGAAATGGAAGAAGTATGATGAAACCGTCGATCCATCAGCAACTTGGCGAAATTCACTTGGAGAACTTATTCATGAGGGCAATGCCCTTGATGCCATCTCAGGTTATAAATGCATAGGTTTCTATTCGACTAACGACTTTGATTTCAATGCAGAGACTGGCAAGTACACTTTGAAGGCTGGTCTCCCATCTTCAAGACTTAGTGGTAGTGCCAATCTCCAGCCGGGTGACTTGAAGTATGAAGATGTCAATGGTGATAACATCATCGACAGCAAAGACCAGGTCGATCTTGGTAAATCAGGTACATACGGGTCTCCTTTCACCCTTGGCGTCAACCTCACGCTCAAATACAAGAACTGGACACTCTTTATGCTGGGCAATGGTCAGTTCGGTGCTTATGGCTTGAAGAACAATGCTTACTACTTTATGAGTGGAAATGACAAGTACTCTGTCAATGCACGCGGACGATGGACGAGTGATGCGTCGGCTGCTACCGCTACGCACCCCCGTCTGACAACCGTGGCCACATCCAATGGTGAGGCATCTACCTTCTGGATCTACAGCACCGACCGCTTCAACCTCAGAAAGGTACAACTCACCTACGACTTCCCCAAGGAAATGTTTGATGGTAAGTGGGTGAAGGCACTCTCTATTTATCTGAATGGAAATGATCTCCTTACGATTGCCAAGAACCGTAAATTGATGGAGACGAGCGTTGGCTTCGCACCACAGACGCGTTTCTATAATCTCGGTGTGAAAGTAACTCTATAAGATAATTGAAAATTGATAATTGAAGATAGAAAATTATGAGTACAAAACAATATAAAAGACCTCTGATAAGTTTATCATTTATCATTTGTCAGTTATTAGTTTGCGCAGTGCTGTTCTGTTCATGCGATGACATGTTTAGTCCGGCGGAAGAGAACAAGCGACAACTGGAGGATTTGACCGAGGAATCCGCGTATGCACATGGTCTGCTGATTTTTGCTTACGAGCGTCTTCCTTATGTGAGGACCACTCAGTCGGATGTTGCCACAGATGATGCTGTTACCAATGATTATAGCAGCAATTTCCTGAATATGGCAACAGGTACGTGGGCATCAGACAATAACCCGATGACTCAATGGGACAATTGTAAGCATGGCATCCAGTATGCCAACCTCTTCCTTTCTATCGTAGAAAAAGTGAAGTGGGCTCCAAGTGCCGTATCTAAGCAGCAGATGTTTATCGATCGCATGAAAGGTGAGGCTTTCGGCCTTCGAGCCGTCTTCTATTACTTCCTGCTACAGGCTCATGGCGGTTATGCAGACGATGGCCAACTCTATGGCGTACCTTTGCTCACAGCCGCTGAGGACGGTAGTTCTGACTTCAATCAGCCACGTGCTACATTTGCTGACTGCGTCAAGCAGTGCTTTGCCGACTGCGATAGTGCCATCGCTCTCCTCCCTGATCATTATGAAGACATCAATTCTGAAGATGAAATCCCTGCAAAGTACCGGGCACTTGGTGCGAATGCTTCGGGTTACAACCTCGTATTCGGAAAAAAAGCCAAGAATCTGATGTCTGGTCAGGCTGCGGAGGCTGTGAAGGCACAGATCGCCCTCCTCGCAGCAAGTCCTGCCTTCCGCGATCAGAGCGGTGTGACTTCTGCCGAGGCCGCAACACTATGTGCCAATGTGCTTAAGCGTATCGATGGCGTGTCGGGGTTGGACAATAACGGTCATACCTGGTACAAGAACAAGACCAAAATCGATAATAGTACCACAACGGAAATTCCGGAGATGATCTGGCGTGAAGATCGGAGTCAGGATAATAGCCAGGAAAAGGAAAACTTCCCCCCGACGCTTTACGGGAATGGTCGTGTCAACCCATCCCAGAACCTCGTGGATGCATTCCCCATGGTGAATGGCCGTCCTATCACAGACTCTCAATCGGGATATGATCCGGAGAATCCGTATGCCAACCGTGATCCACGTCTTTCAGAATATATCATCTATCATGGTGCGACTTTCCATAAGACGGTTATTTCAACAGGTTTTGAAATACCCAATGAAGATGGTGAGACGCTTGACAATCTTGACAATCAGAGAGGCTCGTCAACACGTTCGGGTTACTATCTGAGGAAACTTCTTCGTGAAGATGTCAATGTGAGTCCGTCTTCTAATTCTTCTCAGCATCATATCTATCCGCGTATCCGCTATACAGAGATATTCTTGGCATACGCTGAAGCGGCCAACGATGCATGGGGGCCTGATGCAGACCCGACGGGTGTAGGTTTCACCGCTTACGATGTCATCAAGGCCATCCGCAATCGTGCTGGAATTGCAAAGGATGAGATTGGTGCCGCCCTTCCTGAAGGCGATGCTTATCTTGAGGAATGTAAGGCAGACAAGGCAAAGATGACAGACCTTATCCGCAATGAGCGTCGTATTGAACTCTGCTTTGAGAACAAGCGCTTCTGGGATCTCCGTCGCTGGCAAATGCCTCTGGATGAGGGTGTCAAAGGCATGAAGATCCAGAAGGTCGACCCGGATAAGGAAGACAGTCCGCTGAAATATACCATTATTGAAGTGGAGGATCGCAAATACGACAACTCTTATCAGTTGTATGGACCTCTTCCAAAGGGTGAAGTGCTCAAATGGAGCAGCCTCCTGCAAAACAAGGGTTGGTAATAAAAGTTGAAAAATTGAAAAGTTGAAAAATTGAATAACAATGATGAGACTTAAGAAATACATATTTGGAGTAGCAGTGGGAGCGATTTCTCTCACATTTGCTGCTTGCTACAATGCAGACAAGGAATTCCCCGACTATGAAGGAGGAACAACAGCCTACTTCGCCTATCAGTACCCGGTACGTACGCTCATACTTGGTAACGATATCTACGACAACACGATCGACAATGAGCACAAGTGTCGGATTTGGTCTACGATGGGCGGCGCCTATGGCGGGCGTGATGCAACCGTAGATGTTGTCATTGACGAGACACTTTGCAACGATCTCTATTTCACCGACGATGGTGGTAATGCAGCGGCTCGTGTGCTGCCTATGCCAAAAGACTATTATCAACTTTTGTCCAATGCCATTCCTTACAATGGTGAGCCTCGCGGCTATGTGGAGGTGCAGTTCACAGATGCTTTCTTCAACGATCCCCAGGCCATCGAAAATACCTATGTCATTCCCCTGAGGATGACGAAGGTAACAGGCATCGACTCCATCCTCGTCGGTAAGCCACGTGAGGGTCTCTCACCGGCTCGTACCAATTCAGGGGATTGGGAAATCCTGCCCAAGGATTATGTACTGTACCTGGTGAAGTATATGAACCCCTGGCAGGGAAAATATATCCGCCGTGGTGTGGACAAGGTGACGGAGAAAGGACAGGTCAAGACCATTGTACGTAAGGATACGACACTGGTGAACACTGACCTTGAGCATTATACGGAGAACCCTGTGAACCAGAACGACGAGATCTGCGGCATCACCACCAAGAACATGACGCAGGCCATCTACAATGTCTCCTTCAAGACTTCGGGTGCTTCCATCTCCTGCAACCTCATCCTCACGTTCAATGGCAATCAGTGTACCGTCTCCACTGACGATGCCGATGTGACAGCCACCGGCTCCGGTGAATTCATCGAAAAGGGTACAGAGCGGCAGGAGTACAAGGACTATCAGTGGGGTAGCCTGAACGGACAGCCTGTGCAGCGTGACATCCTCCGTCTGGCATACGACGTTAATTTCACCAAGAATAACATTCAGGTCTCAACTGCTGATACGCTGGTCGTTCAGACGCGTGAGTCCAACCAGAAAGTATTCTTCTCACCCATTTATGTAAAACAATAATAGGAGGCTTGGAATATGAAGAAAATAGTTAGAAACGGTCTCTTGATGTTGGCAGTGGGAGCACTGGTAGTTTCCTGTGCCGACTATAACGTGACAGACGATTACAACGCTCCTAAGGCGGAAATCGTAGAGCCCTACAAGGACTTGGATCCGGTCAAGTCATACATCAATAGAGAACAATATCCGAATTTGACGCTCGGGGCCATGCTCAATGTGTCTGATTTCAACAAGCAGGAACTGGCCCACGCAGCCGCTGTCACCAATTTCGACAATCTCGCTTTCGGAGCCTCCCTGATGTCCGGTGCCATCGTCAATGCCAAGGGGGTGATGAACTTCCTTGACATGAAGGACCTTCTCGACCACGTGGAGGAAATTGGTGGTGAGGTGTTCGGTAGTCCGATTGTGGCAAACGAAAACCAGGCTGACGATTGGCTGAGCACCCTTACGGCTCCGATTGAAATCATCGTTGACTATGTAGAAGGAAAAACGGTTGATTTTACCACCATGGAGGCTGGTGAGTACGAAGGAACGTATGAAAAGACACCAGGTACCATCGAGAAATATGATGGTGCGAACGCACTGAAGGTGGCTGCTTCTGCCACTGTTAACGTCGTGGAAGGCTTCGACGTGGATCCCAGTGCGATTTATACCATCACATTCTGGGCAAAGTCTGACAAGACTGCCAATTTTAATGTGGTCTTTTCTGGCAACGATCAAATTGACGGAGGTGCTGCAAATGGTAGGTTTGCGGTAAGTGGTGGTGAAAACTGGAAAAAGATTGTAATCGAGTGCCAGAGTGCATCAGACGCGACAGAGGGTTACTTGCAGATTGTCAATACGCGTGCTGCTGCCCTCTATATCCAAAAGGTGCAGATAGGCTACTATCCTGACAACCACCGTCCGCAGACGGAACAGGAGAAGACAGATACAATCAATTATGCCCTTAACGCATGGTGTGATGGTCTGATGAAGATCAATGCAGGCCGTATCACGTCGTTTGACCTCATCGAAGGGGCTATTGGCACGACGGAACTGGAAAATGGCATGCTCGACCTCAAGCACTCTACCGACAAGTTTTTCTGGCAGGATGTATTAGGCAGTGAGAACTATGCGCCTGCCGTATCAAGGGTGGCAAGCGCTGCATTTGAAAAATATGAGGGCGACCCGGCAGAGTTGCGCTTCTTCATCAGTGAGTCTGGCCTTGATGACGAGACAAAATTTGAGAGTCTCAAATATTGGATTGGCATCTGGGACGCTAAAGGCGCAAAGATCGACGGTATCAATGCCCAAATGAATCTCATTTATAGCGAGGATGCTGAAAAGCAGGAAGCCAACAAGGCATCCCTCGACAATTTGCTGACGAATCTGGCTACGACCGGTAAACTCATCCGCCTCTCTAACTTCGACATCAAGTATCAAGATGCCAATGGTGCCAACGTGGCTGCAAAGAACATCACGGAAGACCAGCGTCAGCAACTCGCCGACTACTATGGCTACGTCATTAGGAGTTATATGGCTAAGATTCCTCACGAAAAGCAGGCCGGCATCTGCAAGGGCAACCTCGCCGATACGTCAGACCCAGTGGGTCTCTGGTCTGTTGATACGAAAAGCAAAGACTGGGTGCGCACAGCAACCTACAAGGCTTTCTGCGATGCGCTCAGTGGTAAGTAATGTATTTATTGTTTAATTATTCTAAACTCTTTTAACAGTTTTTTTTATTCACTTAATTATTAATTTAAAATGTTTCAATTATGAAGAAATTATTTACTCTTCTTGCTCTCTTGACATGCTTCTTGGGAGCAAACGCGATTGAGAAAGTAGATGTCGACATTGACTTCTCTACTCTCACGGACATTTCCGAATGGAAACATGGTTGGGGATCGGATAATTCTTGGGATTATTTCGATCTTGACGATGGTTGCCTCCATTTCCACAGTGATGAAGCTACGGCAAACAACTATGACATCCAACTTCAGCCATTCCCTGGTGTAGATGATTTGGATGCTTCGTACACCATTACGCTCACACTTAGGGGCGTTGCTACTGGTGAGCAGAGCCAGATCTGGTTCGCATTCTCTGGTTCTGAGACTCCTGGTTGGGTTGATGTCACATCAGACTTTCAAACAGTGACCTTTACAGATAACGTCAACAATCCTGACGCACAGTACTTTGCAAATAGCGGTTCTTTCCTCATGCAGTGTGGTAGTTGGGTAGGCGACTTCTGGATTAAATCTGTCAAGATCACTCACGATGAGAAAGAGCAGGCACCTGTTAATTGGATTAATATCATCGAGAATGGTGATGCTTCGGCTGCATGGGCTAATCCTGACGCACAGGTAGTTGCTAATGCTTATGAGGGTGATGGTGCAGAGACCGTCTGTGCTTATTCTAAGGAGTATGGTTATAACGAGAACAATCCTCACGCTGCGTTTATTGAGGATGGTGCGTTCTATACCACGACCCAGCCTTGTGAGGATATGGATGGTGCTGCCGAGGAATGGCAGAACCAGTTCTGGATCAACTTCCCAAGAGCCTTGAAGGATGGCGAACACCTCAGACTCTCATTTGATTATAAGGCTTCAGAGGCTGCACAAGGCGCAGGTCAGGGTCACAGGGCTCCTGGCGATTATCTTGGTGGTTGGGGTCCTGGTACTATTGACTTCACCACAGAATGGCAGACTTATACTAAGGAATTCGATGCAACTGCTGATTGCCACTCAATTGCCTTCAACTTAGGTGGTAATGGCCAGTTCGAAAAAGAGATTACCTTCTACTTTGACAATATCAAGTTGGAATATATGGAACTTGAGGAAGGCTGGTTCGTGGCTTCAACAGACACAGAAGATGGTGATCCCGCATATGACTTCGACAATGCTATTTCATTTGAAGATGCTGGCGACGGCCTGATTGCTGCTACAGTTGGTGGTGCAACCGATGACGAATGGGTTAACCAGATAATGATCTCTACCGCTAAGGGTAATGACAAGGGATTCAAGGGCGCTACCATCAAGGTGGACACCTCTGAAGGTCCTATTCAAAACGATCCTGTGGACTTCCACGGCTTTGAAGCAAAGGGCAAGACTGTGATTGACCTCCCAGTACGTGGTCAGTGGACGATTTATATTGATGAAGGTTCTTCTCTGATTAGTTTCGAGAAAATCGTTGGTGAGGAAGATAAGCCACTTCTTGAGATCATTCCTAACCCGACATCTATTACGCTGGCAGGTACGGCAAGAGTCGAACAGGATTGGGACAACCAGTTCTGGATTGCTGCTAACCGCGACTTGGCACAAGGTGAGGAAATTCTTATCGAATTTGACTACTACATGGAATCTGATGAAGTTGACGAGGCAGCAACTGATATTCAGGCTCATAATGTAGGTGCAGACGGTAATCCTACAAACTACCAGTATTGGGGTATCGATGGTGTTCCTGGTCCGACCTTCACAACTGAAGTGCAGCACTACTCAAAGGTATTCACTGTTGACGCTAACTGTAAGAACATGAGGTCAATCTGCTTCAACATGGCTAAAGTTGAAGCACCTGTTAACTATACCATCGAGAATGTTGTCTTTATGTTGAATGACAGATCTGAGTATCTTGTAGATCCTGAGGACGAGGGTACATTCGCTTGGCGTAAGATTGGTCGTGGTGGTGCCTACCAGTATCCAGCAGAGCCAGAGCCCTATGTTGAGCCTGAGTATCCAAAGGGTGACGTCAACCACGACAACGAGGTTGGTGTAGGTGACCTGATTGCTGTCAGCAACTACATGGCTGAAGGTGAGGAAAGCGGTTACACATTTGAGGCTGCTAATGTCAACGAGGACGAAGAGGTTGGTGTAGGCGACCTGATCACCATTAGCAACATTATGGCTGGAGCAGGTAATGAAGAAAATCAATAGTCATTCATTGTCATTCATTAAAATAGTAATAACAACAAATTTAAAAAGATTATCATTATGAAAACGATAAAATCATTATTAGTTTGCGGTTTGTTGGCACTGGCCAGCAGCGCATTTGCACAGGTCTCTATGTCGTTCAGCGACGTTACCATCAAGGCAGGTGAGACTGCTGAGTTGGCTGTGACCTTTGAAAGTAGTGTAGTTCCTGCCGGCTGGCAGATG
>JAGCRH010000111.1 GCA_017964785.1 Prevotella sp. | reverse complement strand
TTGGCTACTGTCTATCGCCTGCAGTCTACTGCTGACACCAAACTGCGCGCTTACATCGCTCAGGGCGAGGTTATTCCTGTGGCTACACGCTCATTCGGTTCTATCGGTATCTTTGGTATCAAGAACATGAGCCGCTTCTATCGTCACGTCCTCATCGAGAAGCACTATCCACACCACTGCGCCGTTATGTTCGGCCACCAGGGTAAGTATCTCTGGGAGGTTCTCAAGTACATGGGTATCCCCGTGGATGAGATCGACTACAACTTCCCGAAGGGTGACTACTACCCCACCGAGAATCCTTTCGCATAAGGTTTATTCCATCAATAGATGGAGGGTGCGTCGAATAGGCGCACCCTCTTTATGATAAAGTATAAAGCGGCAATTATGGCAAAGAAAGATGGGGAACTCACCCCGATGATGAAACAGTTCTTCGATTTGAAGGCAAAGCATCCCGATGCGGTGCTGCTGTTTCGTTGTGGTGACTTCTACGAGACTTATTGTGAAGATGCCGTAACGGCTGCTAAGATACTGGGTATCACCCTGACCCACCGTAACAACGGTTACAACAAGGGTGACGAGATGGCAGGTTTTCCCCATCATGCCCTCGACACCTATCTGCCCAAACTCATCCGGGCTGGCAAACGGGTGGCCATCTGCGATCAACTCGAAGATCCCAAACTCACCAAGAAACTCGTCAAGCGTGGTATCACGGAACTCGTGACACCTGGTGTGGCCCTTTCCGATAATGTGCTGAACTATAAGGAGAACAATTTTCTCGCTTCTGTGCATTTCGGCAAGGTGGCCTATGGCGTGGCGTTCTTGGATATCTCGACGGGTGAATTCCTGACTGGCGAGGGCACACAGGATTATGTGGAGAAACTATTAGGTAATTTCTCGCCCAAGGAGGTGCTCTTTGAACGGGGCAAGAAACAGCAGTTCGAACAGCGGTTTGGTAATAAGTTCTTTACCTTCGAACTCGACGACTGGGTGTTTACAGACCAGACCTCGCGCCAGAAACTGTTGAAGCACTTTCGCGTAAAAAACCTGAAAGGCTTTGGCGTAGATCACTTGCAGAACGGTATCGTTGCCGCTGGGGCCATCCTGCAATACCTCGAACAGACGCAGCACACACAGATAGGCCATATCACCTCTATTTCCCGTATCGAGGAGGATAGGTATGTACGACTGGATAAGTTCACCATCCGCAGCCTTGAACTGATCCATCCGATGCAGGACGACGGCAAGTCGCTGTTGGATGTTATCGACAAGACGGTGAGTCCGATGGGTGGCCGTCTGCTGCGCCGCTGGTTGGTGTTCCCGTTGAAGGACGAGAAGCCTATCAACGAACGCCTTGACATCGTGGAGTATTACTACCGCGAACCAGAGTTCCGGCAGTGCATCGACGATCAGATCCATCGCATCGGCGACTTGGAGCGTATCATCTCTAAGGTTGCCGTAGGACGCGTATCGCCTCGTGAGGTGGTGCAACTCAAGACGGCCCTGCAAGCCATCCAACCCATCAAGACGGCCTGTCTCTATGCCGATAATGAAGCCTTGAAGCGCGTAGGCGAGCAGTTAAATCTCTGTGAGTCGTTGCGCGACAGGATCGAGAAGGAAATCCAGAATGATCCGCCACAGTTGGTAGCAAAGGGTGGAGTGATTCGCAATGGTGTGAATGCCGAACTCGACGAACTCCGTAGCATTGCCTATAGCGGCAAGGACTATCTCTTAAAGATTCAGGAGCGTGAGGCTCAGGAAACTGGTATCTCTTCGCTGAAAATCGGTTATAACAATGTCTTCGGCTACTACCTCGAAGTGCGTAACACCTATAAGGAATTGGTGCCGCAGGAGTGGGTGCGCAAGCAGACGTTGGCTCAGGCAGAGCGTTATATCACGCAGGAACTGAAGGAGTACGAAGAGAAGATCCTTGGTGCCGAGGATAAGATTCTGAGCCTTGAGGCCAAACTCTTCAACGACCTGATATTGGGTATGCAGGAGTTTATCCCGCAGATTCAGATCAATGCCAATATCGTGGCCCGCCTTGACTGTCTGCTGAGTTTTGCGAAGGCTGCTGAAGAGAACAAATACGTGCGGCCTGTGATTGACGCAACGGAGGTGATTGACATCAAACAGGGTCGCCACCCTGTTATTGAACAGGAACTGCCGCTTGGTGAACGCTATGTGCCGAATGATATCCTGCTCGACAATGAGCGTCAGCAGATCATCATCATTACGGGTCCGAATATGGCTGGTAAATCCGCGCTGTTGCGCCAGACGGCTCTGATAGTACTACTCGCCCAGATAGGTTGCTTTGTGCCAGCAGAGGCTGTGAAAATCGGTCTGGTGGATAAGATCTTCACACGTGTAGGAGCCTCGGATAACATCTCCCTTGGTGAATCCACGTTTATGGTGGAGATGACGGAGGCGTCTAATATATTAAATAATGTGTCGTCTCGTTCGTTTGTGCTCTTCGATGAGTTAGGTCGAGGCACCAGCACCTACGATGGTATCTCCATCGCTTGGGCGATTGTGGAGTATCTGCACGAGAATGCCAAAGGTCATCCGCGGACCCTCTTTGCTACGCACTATCACGAACTCAATGAGATGGAGAAGAACTTCTCCCGCATCAAAAATTACAATGTCAGTGTGAAGGAAGTCGATGGCAAGGTGATCTTCCTGCGCAAACTCGAAAAGGGCGGTTCTGAGCACTCCTTTGGTATCCATGTGGCAGAGATTGCGGGTATGCCTCGCAGCATCGTGAAGCGTGCCAACGTGATTTTAAAACAACTCGAAGCCGAGAATGCTTCTGTCGGCTCCGTTGGCAAACCCACCGCCGAGATCGCTGCCTCCCGCGAAGGCATGCAACTCTCCTTCTTCCAACTCGATGATCCCGTGCTCTGCCAAGTGCGCGATGAAATCCTGGGTCTCGATGTCAATAACCTCACCCCCCTCGAAGCCCTCAACAAACTCAACGACATCAAGAAGATCGTCTCCGGTAAGTGAGATATTTCAAATAATCTTTTACAAATCGCCTCTCATATTTCGCGTAGCAGTCAGCAAACGGAAACCAGTCCGCAAATACGAGAAATATGGGGCGTTTTGTTAATTCTTTGATAATATGGCTGTTATACAGATTGCCGCTTTCCGACACAGCAGGGGTCACCTTTGAGTCGTCCAAATAGGGCCTTTCACTCTTTCAAATGGCACTTTCGACTCGTTCGAATAATCTCTATACCCCCATAGGGATTATCGGAACGAGTCGTTTAGACTATCTAAACAGCCTAAATAGACCATCTAAACAGCGTGAATAGACCATCTATTCAACCTCTTTTCTGCCTCTATTCAGAATCCTCCACCTTTTGTGCCATTCTTTTCATCCAGAACTCTCAACCGCAGAGTCACTTTTTTAGGCATATTTTCTTGACAAAAGGAGAGGATGGTCATGCAAGGGAACAACAAAAATGACTCGATTGCAAGCAACCGAGCCATCTTTCAATGTTTTTTAATACTCTACCTTCTCACACTTTCCTGCATCGCGCCATGTACCTTTATAGATTGTCGGCGGACGCGACTCTATGCGACGCTGTTTCTGATGGTCACCTTTAGAACGAGCCTTAGACCTTGCCTGCTTATAAGCCTCACGGGCTGGTGTATCAAACTCCACGAAAGTCTCGTAGTCGTAAGTCCAACCATCACCTTCCGAGAGTTTCATCACCCGCTTATAGATGGCCTCACGGCTCGGAGCGTTAAACCAAGAGTAATCTGTGTTCATAACACTGTTCTTACTGGAACGCCACAATTCCTCCGGCCACATCCATGCACCTTTGAAAATGCCAACCTCATCTTTATAACGTTCATCTTTCAAGAAATGAGTCCAAGGAACTTCCTCTGGATTATCTGTAGTAGAGATATTCATACCCCACCCTTTATCGTGATATGCTTCCTTAATCCAGTTTTGGAAGTCTGCATTAGCCCCCTCTTGCGAGTGGTTTTTTTCATAACCAGCATAAATATATTCATCAAGCAGTTTGGCAAAGCCATGACCGCCAGCCTCATGGACAATGATGTTAGATGGTCCGCCTTTCTCGATATGTGCAACAGAACTTCCGTTATCGTACATGTTCGTATGGCCTCCTACCCACCAATAATCAGGTTTGTTAACGATGTTTACTATGGTAACATGATCCATATCTACACCTTCTATCTTCTGAGCATATTCGAAACATATCGCATCGTCGAAGTTCAACCTCTGTTCATACCCTTCCCCGAAATGATCGCTGGATGAAACAACCTTGATGGCATATACGTTGAATCGATTTCGGAAACTCCTATATGGCTCGACTGCAAAGAATTCCTCCATGCCTTTCCGCATATCAGTTTCATACTTACCCTCAAGGTCCATATCTCTATCAACATATGCATCTCCCATAAAAACTAGGTCTACGCCCTTTCCTTCAGTTGCCTGCTGTAAAACCATTACTTCGCCATCCTTAGAGTAATCTTCCGATACATAGTAGGAACTGATATACGGCTCATGTTCTTCTGGTTCACCAAGTCTTGCCTTGCATATTGAATCAACCTTCTGCATATACCATTTTTCGGGAACATCCCAATCACGAGGAAGACAGGCAAGAAGATTTGCCTTATCATCAAACACATACCAAGTTCCCAAAGTTCCAAGTCCTGACAATTGTCTGCTCGCCCAATCGCATTTCCAGATACCTTCAATTTCTATTGGTGCTTTATTTATCATCTCCACCAATTCTTCTCTTTTTCCTCCAAGCCAATCATACGAAGACACAATGGTACCATACCCTTTATTTTGATATGACATATGGAGATTTACCATTTCATCACTTGGTGCACCTATCATAACTACCGACACCTTGTATTTCGCGAAAAGATCATTTGACTTTGTAAATACTCCATTAACATGATCTATATCATAATTGTCTAACATTAGTTTCAGGTCATCTGCTTCCAATAACCGTCCATCAGAAAGCCATAAATTCTGCATAATAATATTCCATCCCCATTTTGTCCAATTTGGATGGTTAATAACTGCATCAGGTATTTTTCCATATAATGCATTTCCTGACAAATCCAAGGAAGATATCCACATGAGGTCTGCCAATTGTTCTGGGATATGACCTTTTATTAAATTTTCTCCAAGATTGAGTCGTATAACATAATCCCCTATAATAGTATCATTTCCCCACTGGTCATTATTTACACCATGCCACTGATTGACAGGTTTGTCTGTCAACCAGTTATTAGAGTTTTTCCAATTTGCGCCATCAGTTAAATCATAGAGTGCCTTTAATCCCTTTTTCTGTTCCTCAAAGGAAGAAGCATTTTTCCCTAATTGCCAAAAGCAATATTCTTCTACACTATCGCCAACTCTTATTTTGAGTCCTCCGTCAAAAAAAATAAAGTCTTCATCTGTATCATTTGCATCAATACTAAAACGAAGAATACGGTTACTATCCCGTATTTCATCATCTAACCTCTGCATAAAAAACGGAATAGTGGACACTTCAACATCTAGTGAAGGATAAGCGGTTATACCAAAAATAGGAATCTCAAGTATGCCACCATTAGGCTGACATGTTGTCGTATGCATTGATGCTCCATTTCCTATTGTAACAGGATGTTGTATTACTTTAACTATATCTGTGAGTTCTGGATAATTAACGGTACTAATCACAATTTTAGCCTCACGGTCCTTACCCGTCCAATTGTTATCGTATTGGAATTCTCCGTATTGATATTTTAACCAATTGTCTTCGCAATCAATTATTTCATAGGTATAACCTCCAGTCAACAAATCGTCTATATTAGAGTCCACTTGGATATATAAAAGACGATAACCTTGATTAACTATATGATACTCCTTCTTGATTGCTTTAATATAAGGCACTTCAACATCCCCCGTCAGAATATTATTAACTACTTGGACGATATCAGCGGTATTCACCTGACCATCATTATTGACATCGGCTTCTTCTTCATGAAAACCGTCTGAACACATGCCCATAATGTATTTCACCATTTCAGTTATATCGGTAGCATCAAGTTTACCGTCTTTGTTTACATCGCCGGAGCCAGCAATCAGCCCCAAGGGCAGAAGGCAAAGTAGCATTAATGGCAATAGTCTTTTCATCACGTTTCTTGTATTTGTTTTAAGTAGTTGCTTCTTCATCATCTAGTTATTGATAATAATTATTGTTCTTGTTTTTATTCACAATATTTCTGTTATTTCTTTTGCTATGTCACCATACGCGGTTTGTTTGAGAGTTAAACATTATTATTAGGCTTACAAAGCATTTCCTCTATTACTGCCTTAAGTTTCGGTAAATCGTCGTTGATTGTTGAAACAACAATAACCTCATCGATGTTACCATATTCATGAGAAATGAGATTGCGCATTCCATAGATAGCATGCCAAGGAATGTCTGAGTAAGCATCAAGTGGCTTGCTTTTTTCTTTTAGCAACTTTCCAACATGTTCGCCGATAACCTGTAGCCTCATAACACAGGCATTGAATGCCATCACACGATTTGGAGAGGTCATGAAATCTTTTAATTCTGTCATTCCTTTGCTCCATTCCTGAATCAGTTCAATAGATTCAAGAATGTCTTCTAATCGGTCTCGTATGGTTAATTCTTCTTTAGACATAAACCACATCGTTTAGAATGTTCGACTTAAATAGCGGGCGAAGGGTAGAACGGAATCTTACTAAATCTACATTACAATTGAATAATGCTTTTAGTTTTTCTCTTAGTTCATACATCAGGGATAATGTAGGTTTCTCAACCTCCACAACAATGTCAATATCGCTATCCTCAGTATTTTCTTGTCTGGCTACAGAGCCGAAAATACCGAGTTTTGTAATACCAAATTGCCTGCCAAACGTTTGCTTGAATGCAGACAGTTTTTCAATGCAATCTTGAAGTACCAACATTGTTTACCTTCATTTGTCTGGGGCAAAGATAAGTATTATTTCTGAAATAAACAAGTTTTAGATAGAAAAAGTGGATTAATAACGAAGTACAGCCCCTTCTAGGGTGACTTCGAGGGTGGCCTGGATGCCAGTGAGGAGAGGGAAGTTGCGGAGATGGGCGTGGCCTACAGGAAAGTCATAGCAGACGGGGATGCCGTAATGCTGGAGGTACTCGTGGAGCATCGCATACATATCATCGAAGCCGTTCTCAGGATGTTTGTATTTGTTGAACTGGCCTACGATGATGCCTCGGATGTTTTTAAGCAGACCTCGCATCTCCATATTGTGGAGCATACGGTCCACCTTGCTCATTCCCTCGCCAGTATCTTCCATAAACAGGATGATGCCTTGGAGCATGAGCGGATCGAAGTCAGAACCTGCGAGATCGTTGAAGACGGAGAGGTTGCCTCCAACGACAATGCCCTCTCCCCTACCCTCCATATTCAGCGGATGAGGCGCTACATGATATTCCGGCAGGTCGCCTTGCAGCATACGGCGCAGGCATTGGCTGACGGTATCATTGCCTTCGTATGTATTCAGGGCATAGCACATGGAACCGTGAATGCCTTTCACTCCTGCCCTCGCCTGGGCACAGAGCAAGGCTGTGATATCGCTGAAACCAATGATCAGTTTAGGATATTGGCGAAAGGTATCAAGCGACAGACGGCTAAGCAGATGGGCAGCACCGTCGCCACCACGGGAACACATGATGGCCTTCACAGATGGTTCACGCAAAGCCCAAAGCAGGTCAGAGAGCCGTTCCTCAATGGTGCCAGCAAAACCATGATAGTCGTTGAGTGCGTTCTTTCCCACCACGCAATGATAGCCCCATCGCTCGAGTGTCCTGATGCCGCCATTGATGGTAGCCGTATCCGTTGCACTCGAAGGTGAGATGATGGCTATCGTATCGCCTTCGTGCAGGAATTGGGCTGTGGCAGTTGTCATCCAACCCAGTAGGATCAAAAGAATGCTTCCTTTTTTCACGCGGATACCTTCTTCTTAGCCCTAAGCATGCAATAGACACCGAGGATAATGAAGGGGATGGAGAGAATCTGCCCCATGTCGATAGGGAGGGAGGCTTCGAAGGCTTCCTGGATCTCCTTGGTGTACTCTATGAAGAAGCGGAAGGTGAAGATATACGTCAGACAGAAGCCAAAATACCAGCCGGTGCCGATTTTCTCTGGCATACGCTTGTGGAGAAACCACATGATGAAGAAAAGGATGACGTAGGCGATGGCCTCGTAGAGTTGTCCGGGATGGCGAGGCACAGCATCCACTTTCTCGAAGATAAAGGCCCAGGGCACGTCTGTGATCTTACCGATAATCTCGGAGTTCATCAGGTTGCCAAGGCGGATAAAACAGGCCGTGGTGCCTGTGGCGATGGCGATATTGTCGAGTACTGTCCAGATGCTGAGTTTGGTCTTGCGGACATAGAGCCAGAGGGCGATCATCAAACCTAAGGTACCTCCGTGCGAGGCCAGGCCTGCATAGCCTGTCAGTTTCCAGCCTCCATCCGCCATGAAGTGAATAGGCAACAGCATCTCCACAAAACCCTTCCACGAAGTCAGGAAGTCCTGCGGCTGGTAGAAGATACAGTGGCCTAAGCGGGCACCAATCAGGATACCGAAGAAGCAGTAGATAAAGAGGGGATCGAAGAGTTCATCCTTGATCTTCTGCTCCTTGTAGAGCCGCTTCACGACGAGATAGGCCAGTGCCAGTCCGATGATCCACATCAGTCCGTACCAGCGCACCGTCAAGGGGCCTAAGTGAAAGGCCTCCAAGTCCGGATTCCAAACGATATAGTTCAGCAGGTTCATCATAATTTATACATTAAAGCGGAAATGCATAATATCGCCGTCCTGCACGATGTAGTCCTTACCCTCGACAGCCAGTTTGCCTGCCTCACGGACAGCAGCCTCGGAGCCATACTGGATATAGTCGTCGTACTTGATGACCTCAGCGCGGATAAAACCCTTTTCGAAGTCGGTGTGGATGACACCAGCGCACTGTGGTGCCTTCCAACCTTTTTTATAGGTCCAGGCCTTCACCTCCATCTCACCTGCGGTAATGAAGGTCTCGAGGTTCAACAGGGCGTAGGCCTTCTTGATGAGGCGGTTTACGCCGCTCTCCTCCAAGCCTAGTTCTTCCAGGAACATCTGCTTGTCCTCGTAACTTTCAAGTTCGGCGATATCCTCTTCCGTCTTGGCAGCGATGATCATCATCTCAGCACCCTCTTCCTGGGCCAACTCCCCTACCCTCTTCGTAAAGTCGTTGCCACTCTTGGCATCAGCCTCGCCGACATTGCAGACATAGAGCACAGGCTTCGAAGTGAGCAGAAAGAGATTACGGGCACAGTCCTGTTCGTCCTTTGTCTCGAACTCCACAATACGGGCATTCTTGCCCTGTTCCAACACTTCTTTATACGCCTTCAAGACCGTGACCTCAATCTTCGCATCCTTATTGCCAGCCGCAGCGGCTTTCTCCGTCTTGGCAAGACGACTCTCGATGGTTTCGAGGTCTTTGAGTTGCAATTCTGTATCGATGATCTCCTTGTCGCGGATGGGATCGATGGTGCCATCCACGTGGGTGATATTCTCATCCTCGAAACAACGGAGCACATGGATGATTGCATCCGTCTCACGGATATTCCCCAAGAACTTATTGCCGAGTCCTTCACCCTTCGAGGCACCCTTCACCAGACCTGCGATATCTACGATCTCACAGGTGGCAGGCACGATACGACCCGGATGCACTAACTCAGCGAGTTTCGTGAGTCGTTCATCAGGAACGGTGATGACACCCACATTGGGCTCAATCGTACAAAAGGGGAAGTTTGCTGCCTGTGCCTTCGCACTCGACAAACAATTAAATAAGGTGGACTTGCCCACATTCGGCAGTCCCACAATACCACATTTTAATGCCATTTTCTTCTATAAACGTTTATATTTGGGTGCAAAGCTACGAAAAAAAGTGAATAGTGAAATGTGAATAGTGAATAATTATGTCTATCTTTGCAACTTTTTGTAAATTTGCAACGTCAAACAGACAAAGTGAAACAAAAAAGCGAAGGAATATGAAGACAAATCTGTTATTGGCATTGTTTGCCGTGCTGCTCTCAGCATCGTCGTGTTCAATCAATCTTGGGGAGGGTTATGAAAGGATAGAGCCAAGTTCGAACATCGTTAAG
>JAGCRH010000110.1 GCA_017964785.1 Prevotella sp. | reverse complement strand
TTCTTGTACTACTTCTGTCTATGTAAATCTTTCAAAGAACTCTCTCTTTCCGCCTCCGCACTCGTTTTTTGCGCGAAAGCGGGTGCAAAGGTACTGCTTTTTTCCGAACCTGCAAAACTTTTTCGGGAAAATTTTCGCTTTACATGCAAAATATTATCCACTCTTGACAAATATCAAGCCAAAAGATAGACTACACCTTATTATATATATATATATAAAAGATGGGAAGAGTTTTATATAAAAAGCAGGGAGAGGAGGAATGCGGAAGATGTCGTACGGGAGAGGATAAAGACGTTAATTTCTGATAAAAAGAAAGATATTGGCGGAAAAGTTCGTACCTTTGCACCTTAATAACAGAAGCAATAGAGACAGAATGTCAACAATTCTACATATAGAGACCAGTACGGAAGTGTGCTCCGTAGCCGTATCGGAGGACTCGCAGGTGATCTTCCAGCAGGACGACCACAGCGGACCGAACCACGCAGAGAGACTGGGAACAATGGTGGATGAAGCCCTGTCGTTTACCGACAACCACGCCATTCCTTTTGATGCCGTTGCCGTCAGTTGCGGACCAGGCTCTTACACGGGACTCCGCATCGGCGTATCGATGGCAAAGGGTATCTGCTACGGCAGAGACTTGAAATTGATTGCCGTGCCGACACTCGAACTTTTGTGTGTGCCTGTACTATTACGGGAAATCCCTGAGGATGACGCCCTGCTCTGTCCGATGCTCGACGCACGGCGGATGGAAGTATATGCTGGCATCTACACCCGTGCCCTGAAACCCGTCAGGGAAATCGGAGCCGATGTGGTGACTGCCGAGACCTACAAGGAATACCTCGACACTCACCCCGTGTATTTCTTCGGCAACGGTGCGAAGAAATGCATGGAGACTATCAATCACCCGAATGCCCATCTGATAGAAGGGATAGAACCATTGGCCAAATGGATGCAGCCATTAGCAGAACGCCGGCTGCTGAACGGACAGACAGAGGATGTGGCCTACTTCGTGCCCTACTATTTGAAAGACTTCGTGGCTAAAATGCCCAAAAAACTTATATAAGATATGGATATCAAAGGATTAGACTACAACACGCAGCGCTCCAAACTGATTATGTCGGAATATGGACGCGAGATACAGCGGATGGTGGAATACGCCTGTGAACTCCCCACGAAGGAGGAGCGCCTGAAATGCGCCAAGACCATCATCCGACAGATGGAGAACAAGAACCCCCAACTGCGAGACAATGCCGACTACGAGCAGACGCTCTGGGATCATCTCTACCTGATGAGTCACCGAGAACTCGACATCGACTGGCCCTTCGACGTGTCGGAGGCAGACAAGATTCTCTCCAAGCCCGAGCCGATGAAATTGCCCAACGGCAACATCCGTCTGCGCCACTACGGCCATTTGGTGGAGGAACTCTTCGAGCAGTTGAAGACCATGCCAGAGGGTGAGGAGCGCGATGCCCTAGTGAAAAAGACTGCCAACCAGATGAAGCGCGACCTCGTGACCTGGGGACACGGCTCTGCCGACGATGAACGTATCGCCAGTGACCTGGCACGCTATACCGACGGTAAGATCCAACTCGACCTGAACAACTTCACTTTCGAGAAAGTCAGTCCAACCGTCAGCAAGTCCACCGGCAAAAAGAAGAAATAAGTCTATGTCATCATTTATCATAGAAGGCGGACATCTGCTGAGCGGCGAAATCACCCCGCAGGGAGCCAAGAACGAGGCCCTGCAAGTGATCTGTGCCACGCTGCTGACCAGCGAGGAGGTGACCATTCAAAATATCCCCGACATCCGCGATGTGAACAACCTGATACAGTTGCTGAGGGATATCGGGGTAAAGGTCTCTAAAAAGGAGTCAGGAGACAGGAGTCAGGAGAATACTTATTCCTTCCAGGCCGATGCCCTGAACCTCGACTACCTGCAAAGCGACGAGTTCGTACACAAGTGCGCCGAACTCCGTGGCAGTGTCCTGATGATCGGACCGCTATTGGCGCGGATGGGTAAGGCCGTCATCGCCAAACCCGGTGGTGACAAGATAGGGCGCCGCCGTCTCGACACCCATTTCCTCGGCTTCGAAAAACTCGGTGCCACCTTCAACCGCATCGCCGAACGCGATGTCTTCGAGATCTCCGCCAAGCAACTGAAAGGCACCCGTATGCTCCTCGACGAAGCCTCGGTGACAGGTACTGCCAACATCATCATGGCAGCCGTCCTGGCCAAAGGCACCACCACCATCTATAATGCCGCCTGCGAACCCTACGTCCAGCAACTCTGTCATCTGCTGAACCACATGGGTGCAAAGATCAGTGGCATAGCCTCCAATCTCCTTACCATCGAGGGCGTGGAGCAATTGCACGGTGCCGAGCACCGCATCCTGCCCGATATGATCGAGGTAGGCTCCTTCATCGGTATGGCAGCGATGTGCGGCGACGGCATCCGCATCAAGAATGTCAGCATCAAGGACCTCGGCATCATCCCCGACACCTTCCGTCGTCTCGGTGTAAGGGTCAAGGCAGAAGGCGACGATCTCGTCATCCCAAAACAGCGCCATTATGAAATACAGTCGTTCATCGACGGCACCATCATGACACTCGCTGATGCCCCCTGGCCCGGGCTCACCCCCGACCTGCTCTCCGTACTTATCGTCGTAGCGACACAGGCCCGAGGCAGCGTGCTCTTCCATCAGAAGATGTTTGAGAGCCGTTTGTTTTTCGTGGACAAACTCATCGATATGGGTGCCCAGATCATCCTCTGCGATCCGCACCGCGCCGTGGTGGTGGGTCACGACAGGAAGATCACCCTGCGGGGAGGTCGCATGTCGAGCCCTGATATCCGCGCCGGTATCGCCCTGCTGATTGCCGCCATGAGCGCCAATGGCACCAGCCGCATCGACAACATCGAGCAGATAGACCGCGGCTACGAGAATATCGAGGCCCGCCTCAACGCCCTCGGTGCTAAGATTACAAGAGCATGATTAAGGAAGAAGAAGTCTATAAGATTGGTAAACTGGGCAAGACCCACGGCGTGAAGGGGGAGATATCCTTTCTCTTCGACGATGATGTCTTTGACCGTGTCGATGCCGACTATCTCGTGCTGATGATAGACGGCATCCTCGTGCCTTTCTTCATGGAGGAATACCGTTTCCGCAGTGATACCACCGCCATTGTGAAGTTCTGCGACATCGACACCCAGGAGCGGGTTCGAGAACTGACAGGCTGCGATGTCTGGTTTCCCCGTGCCCTCGCCGACAGCGACGATAATACCATCACCTGGGCCGCTATCGTGGGCTTCGATATCATTGATGCCAACAGCGGCAAGCCGGTAGGCCGCATCGCCTCCGTCGATGACACGACCCTTAATATCCTCTTCTGTCTCGAAGACGGACGGCTCATCCCCGCCTCCGAAGACCTCATCACCAGCATCGACAAAGGAAACAGAACAATTACGATAAACATCCCCGAAGGATTACTCGACTTATGAAAAGACAAATCGCCATTCTCGGCTCCACGGGGTCGATAGGAACCCAGGCCCTCGAAGTCATCGAGGAACACAGCGACCTCTATGAGGTCTATTGCCTGACTGCGAATAATAAGGTGGAACTGTTGGCAGAGCAAGCCCATCAATTCAAGCCTGCCGCTATCGTCATCGCCAATGAAGCGAGATACGACGAACTGAAATCGCTGATGAGCGACCTGCCCGACGTGAAGGTGTATGCAGGCGCACAGGCTCTCAACGAGATTGTGGAGGCAGGACCCATCCACATGGTACTTACAGCGATGGTAGGCTTTGCAGGCCTCAATCCCACCATCCACGCCATCAAGGCAGGCAAGACCATCTGTCTCGCCAACAAAGAAACGCTGGTAGTGGCAGGAGAACTCATCCTCCAACTCGCCCAACAGTACCACACCCCCATCCTACCCGTTGACAGTGAGCACTCCGCCATCTTCCAGAGTCTCGTCGGCGAGGATCAGAACCCAATAGAAAAGATCCTGTTGACAGCCTCAGGTGGTCCGTTCCGTTTGAAGACAATGGAGGAGATCGCCCACGTGACGAAGGCCGACGCCCTGCGCCACCCCACATGGGACATGGGGGCCAAGATCACCATCGACTCTGCCTCAATGATGAACAAAGGCTTCGAGGTTATCGAGGCCAAGTGGCTGTTTGGTGTCGATGCCAAACAGATACAGGTATTGGTGCATCCCCAGAGCATTGTCCATAGTGCCGTGCAGTTCCAGGACGGCTCCGTAAAGGCCCAACTCGGTGTGCCCGACATGCGTCTGCCGATACAGTACGCCTTTTCGTTCCCCCAGCGCCTACACCTCAGCGGCGAACGCCTCGACCTGTTTGCAGCACAGCATCTGGATTTCTTCGAGCCTGACTTGAAGAAGTTCCGTTGCCTGGCTCTCGCCTTCGAGGCCATCGACAAGGGCGGTAACATGCCCTGTATCGTCAACGCCGCCAACGAGATCGTCAACCGTGGTTTCCTTGAAGACAAGTGTGGCTTCTTACAGATGGGCGACATCATCGCCGAGACGATGGCTCGCGTCACCTTCGACAAGAACCCCTCCTACGAAACATACATCGCGACCGACGCCGAAGCGCGCCGCATCGCCACAGAATTAATGAACAAATAAACGACAATGGATATTTTTTTTATAAGACTTTTTCAGTTTCTACTGGCAATATCATTGCTGGTACTGCTCCACGAACTGGGGCACTTTACGTTTGCAAAACTTTTTAAGGTGCGTGTCACCAAGTTCTATCTGTTCTTCAACCCCAAGTTCCACATCCTCAGTACTTACGACACCTGGGTGCGCCGACTGCTGAAACTGACGCCTGAGGAGGTTCCCACCAAGGAGGTGGAAGAAAAAGACGACAAGGGTGAGACCACAAAGACGACGGTGAAAGAATACGTTGGCACCGAGTACGGTCTGGGTTGGTTGCCCCTCGGCGGCTACTGTGCCATCGACGGTATGATCGACGAGACCAACCAGAAGTTGTCGGAAGAGACCCACCCCTGGGAGTTCCGTGTGAAACCCGTCTGGCAGCGTCTGCTGATAATGATCGGTGGTGTGCTCGTTAATTTCCTCCTCGCCCTGTTCATTTACTCCATGATCCTCTACCACTGGGGCGACACCTACATCCCCGTGAAGGATATGACGCTCGGTATGAAATTCAACACTGAGGCGAAGGCCCTCGGCTTCCAGGACGGCGATATCCTCGTCGGCACAGAGAAAGGTGCTTTCAAGGACTTTTCCGCCGACCTCTACCGCGACCTCTCCGAAGCCACCCGTGTTGATATCATCCGCGATGGCAAGGAAATGTCGTTGAACCTCCCGGGTGACCTCAACCTGTTGGGTATGCTGAAATCCGTGCCCTCGTTTGTACGGCCTCTCATCCCTTGCGAGATCGACAGTGTGATGGCCGACACCCCTGCCGCCACCATCGGCTTGCAGAAGGGCGACCGCATTGTGGCCATCAACGACAAGCCCGTCGATTCCTATAATGAGTTTACCGACCAGATCGGTGTCCTCGAAGACATTATGACTGCCGCCAAGACCCACGAAGACAGTTTGAAGATCCGCACCGCAACCCTCGTTGTGGAGCGTGAAGGATTGGCAATGTCACCCGACGGTGAACAAACCGCAGCGGCAACTACCGTCCGAGATACCGTTGCCCTGATCCTCACCTCCGACTTGAAGGTAGGCTTTGTCGTCAAGGCCATCGCTGGTCTCTACGAGCCCTACACCCGTGAGTACGGCTTCTTCGAGAGTTTCCCCGCCGGCATCAAATACGGCTGGAACGTGCTGGCAGGCTATGTGGGCGACATGAAATACGTGTTCACCGCCGACGGTGCCAAGTCGCTGGGTGGCTTCGGTGCCATCGGCAGCCTCTTCCCGCCCATGTGGGACTGGTATCTCTTCTGGAAGATGACCGCCTTCCTCAGCATCATCCTCGCCTTCATGAACATCCTGCCTATCCCCGCCCTTGACGGTGGTCACGTGTTGTTCCTGCTCTACGAGATGATCACCCGCCGCAAACCCTCTGAGAAGTTCATGATCCGCGCCGAGTATGTCGGCTTCGGCATCCTCATCCTGTTGATGGTGGTGGCGAACCTCAACGACATCCTGCGCTGGCTGGGGTATATGTAATGCACAATTCATAATGCACAATGCACAATTTATGATGTATAATTGATGGCTACCGTGATGATAACCTTGTTTGCCATTGTCGTCGTGGGATACGCGGCTGGCAAACTGGGCTATCTGGGTGGCACGTTCGACAAACGGCTGTCAAAGGTAGTCATCGACATCACTTGTCCGGCACTGATCCTCTCGTCAGCGATGACGGGCGAACTGCCTGACAGGGCGTTTATCCTTCCCTTATTGCTTATCAGCGTCATCACCTACGTTGTGCTGACAGGCATCGCCTATCTCCTGCCCCGCTATCTGACGAAACGGACAGAAGACGAAGGCCCCATTGGCTTTGCCCTGATGTTTGGCAACGTAGGGTTCATGGGTTATCCCGTGGTAGCCTCCATCTTCGGACACGAAGCCATCTTCTATGCCGCCGTGCTTAACGTGGTCAATACCTTTGCCGTCTTCACCATCGGCACCATGCTGATTACAGGAAAGAGCGAGGTGGAAGGCCATAAATTTCAGAAAAAGGTGCTCTACTCCACCCCGATGCTCGCCGCCTACGTGACGATGGCGATCGTGGCCCTCCGTATCGACAACATTCCCGCCTTCATCAGTCAGCCATTGACGATGATAGGCAACATCACCGTCCCTGCTGCCCTACTCATTGTCGGCTCCTCAATGTCACACCTCTCTCCTCGTGCCATGCTTGGAAACGGCACCGTCTATGCCACCTCCCTCTTCCGCCTGGCTATTCTCCCAATAGCCATCTATTATCTCTGTCGCGCCCTTGGCTTCTCCGAGTTTGTGGTGAACATCAACACCATCGTCATCGCCATGCCTGTTGCCACCTACGGCACCATCCTCTGCCTGCGCCACGGCAAGGATACCACCTTCATCACCGAGGTTACCTTTATCACCACCCTCCTCTCCATGCTCACCATTCCCGCCTTGGTGATGCTGTTCTTCTAAGGCGAAGAATCAGCAGATAGACTGCTGCGATGATGACGTAGATCATCGTCACCTGTAGTATCGAGGGGTGTAGGCCCTCGATACTGGCTCCAGGGATGGCGGCAATTTTTGTGAGGGCGGCATTGAGACTCGCCACAATATATAATAAAATGTACGCGAAAGACGGGAAAAGCAAGGCGAAGGGTGCAAGCCAGAGAATCAGTGTGGCAGCAGGCACGACGATGAAGTTCGTTAGAAGGAAGAAAGAGGATAAACGTCCGAAGTAATAGGCGATCAGTGGAGCGACACCCATCTGGGCGGCAACGGAGACAGCAACCATTGCCCAGAACCAGCGCACCACACGGTGCGATTGGAGATAATCAGACGGAAAGGCACTCATCAGCAACGGCACCCACACAAGGATGGAGAACACTGCCATGAACGACATCTGAAAACCGACATCGAAGAGTGACAAGGGATGGAGCATCAGCAGTACCAACGCGGTAAATGCCAGGGTGTTGACAGACATCTTATCACGATGGCCGAGTGACAGCAGGGCATAGACGCTCAGCATCATAGCGGCTCGTACGACACTCACAGGCATCCCCACGAGAAAGACGAAAGCCCAAACGCCAAGTATAGTGATAAGTGATAAGTGATGAGTGATAAGTTTTCGACCACCGAAAAGGAGCATCAACAGACTATAGATGATGCCAAGGTGAAGACCACTCAGGGCGAGGACATGCGAGGCACCTGTGATGGCGTAGGTTTCCTTGAGGTCTTGCGTGAGGGCGGATTTGTCGCCGAGAGCCATCGCTGCCACAACGCTCTGAGCATCCCTCTCTGCCTCCATACTATTCAGTCGAGCCAAGAGGCGGTGGCGCAAGCGGAGAAAGAAAAGGCGGGTGCGTTCCAAACGGGAGAGACCCTTCAGGGAGATTTCTGCCTTCTGCCATTTCCAACTGGCGATGAAGGTGCGTCCTGTAAAGCCGTGCGTCTCCAAATAGCGGCGGTAGTCAAAAGTGCCTCGTTGCCAGTCGTCGTTGGGTTGGATGCGCGACTGGATACGCAAGCCGTCACCGATCTGCAAACTGCGGCTCCGCTGGTCTTTATAAAGATAGGCTTTCAATTTCCGCCCGTTTTCTGGCAACAGAATATCCACCGCCATCGTCTTAGGCTTTTCTATCGGCTCCGAGATAACCACCGCCTCATAACAGACCTCGCCCTTAGGCCATGCCACGCACAGATTTTCTTTCTGTCGCTGCATCAACAACCAGCCGAGACACACAAAGCACAGTGCGATGGCCGCCGACTGCCACTGGGCCCATCGCCACAGCAACAGGGCCAGCACCAATAGAACTATCAGTCCAGCCAATAGCCACAGCACGTTCACCGCCACAAACTGTCCCACAACGATGCCTCCCATCAGACTGACGGCAATCTTCATCAACGGAACTTCTTCGATCTGGATGTTCTTCATATCTATCAAATTTAATGCTGCAAAGTTACAAAGAATTTCTCAAACAACCGTATAATTGAAATTATTTTTGTAATTTTGCACCCGAAAAACTTAGATATGGAAGTAATCAGTATGCCCTTGTGGGCGTGGATATTGTTTTATGTGCTGGTCATCCTGATGCTGTTGGCCGACCTGAAGATGTTCGGACGGAAGGGACAGCATGAGGTGAGCGTGGGTGAAGCATTGAAGATGACGGCCGTCTGGATTGGTGTGTCACTGATCTTCTGCGCCGGCATCTGGTATTACGAGGGAAGCGGCAAAGGAATGGAATTCCTGGCGGGCTACCTGATAGAGAAGTCGCTCTCGATGGATAACCTCTTCGTGTTCCTGATGCTCTTTTCGTTCTTCGGCATCCAACGGAAATACCAGCACGAGGTACTTTTCTGGGGCATCTTCGGTGCATTGGTGCTACGCAGCATCTTTATCTTCGCAGGCGCAGCGATGGTGCAGCGCTTTGAGTGGATACTGGGACTGTTCGGCATCTTCCTCGTTTATACGGGTTTCAAAATGTTCAGCCACAAGGGCGACGAGGAGGTCGATCCTTCGGGGAACATCATCGTGAAACTGTTCAAGCGGTTCTTCCCCGTGACAGACCAGATGCATGAGGATAAGTTTTTCATCAAGGAGAACGGCAAGCGATTGGCAACACCAGTATTCATCGCCCTGCTTGTGATTGAGACGACGGATGTGGCTTTTGCCGTAGATTCGATACCAGCCGTATTCTCCGTGAGCCGCGACCCGTTTATCGTGCTAACGTCAAACATCTTCGCCATTCTCGGACTGCGGGCACTCTACTTCGCACTAGCTGCCATCGCAAAATATTTCCAATACCTGAACTACGGTCTGGGTATCATCCTGAGTTTCGTGGGAGTGAAAATGCTGTTGGAAGTGCTTTGGGGCATCAAGGTACCCACCACTACTTCACTTCTAATTATCTTTGGGGTGTTGGTTCTGTCGATGCTTGCATCATACGCCGCCACTTTATATAGCCGAAGACAGCAATAACGACGTAAAGAGCATAAAGCGACGCCTTGAAGGGGATGTCCTTGTAGAAATAGAGTGCGCACGTCACCACATCGACGGCAATCCAGATGAACCACTGTTCGAGGTATTTGTGTGCCAAGGCCCAGATGCCTACGATGCTCAGGGCGGTGGTGAAACTGTCAGCCAGGGGAACATTCGAGTTGGTGAACGTCACGAGGAGCCAATAGATGAAAGCCCAGACGGCAGCGATGACAGCGAGCCAAGGGAGTACGAGACGACGTGGGAAATGGCGGATGGGCAGGCTCTGCTTCTCTGCGGAGCCATGCACCCACCGCCAATAGCCATAGACCGTCATCGCCAGATAATAGAACTCCATACCGCAGTCGGCATAGAGTCCTTTCTGATAATAGAGTACGATACCAAGGGCCTGCATGAGGAATCCCACAAGCCACATCCAGACGCTGGCCTTATACTCCAACAGGATATACGCCAGCCCCAAGACCGTCGTAACAATATCCAACCAATGAGCAGAAAAGAACTCTAGCATTTTCTTCTTTTTTTTACCACAGATTCATTAAAAGCGTAGCGTCAAACTCCCCTGCATGGTGAAGCCCGCCATCGGGATGAAGCCAATCTGGTAGTAGCGGTTGTCGTTGGGATGACCTCCACTGGCATAGATGGCGGAATAGACCCATCCGCTGGCGGCATAACGCTGGTTGAAGATATTGTTGAAGTTAAGGCCGAAGATGGCTTCCTTCAACACCTTCTTTGGCTTCCAAGTATAACTGAGTGAGGCATTGGCAACGGTATATGCCGGCAGTGAGCGATCCTTGCACTCCGTGTTGTCGAGATATTGGCGCGACACATGGTTCATGTGCCAGACAGCCTGAACACCCTTGTAGTGGAAATTGACGAAACCGTTGAGGATGGCAGACGGTGAGAAGGCCAGCGTGGAGTTGTCATAGTGGATCGTCTGTGAACCGTTGTCCCAGTCCTCCACCACCTCGTCGAAGTCCTTAATCTTATTACTACTCAGGGCGGCGTTGCCTTCGAGGGAGAGCCACGGAGTGATGTTGACACCAGCCTGCAGTTCGACACCGAGACGATACGAGTCCTTGATGTTCGTGGTGAGGTTCTCACCGATGTCACTCAGTTCACCCGTCTGCACAAACTGGTCGTTGTACTTCATATAATAGCCGTTGACACCCACCTGCCAGATATCATTAGTATAGGTGTAGCCCAGTTCGAAGTCGAGCAGTTGTTCAGCCTTCGGGGCGGGATAGGAACCATTATCCGTGAAATTATTACGTTCCGGTTCGCGATGACTTAAGGCCACGGAGCCATAGACGCGATGTCCGCTGAGGCTCCACGAGAAACCAGCCTTGGGATTGAAGAAGTCGTATTTTTGGTCGATGTCAAGCAAATGATTGTGATACCTGTTACCTTCCTGGTAGTATTTGTCGTTGTAGCCGTCAGTCTTGTAACCCACGTGGCGGTACTGGATGTCGCCGAATACGGCCCACTGGTTGTTGATGTGATAGGCAGCCTTCAAGAACACGTTACCGTCTAGTTTGTGGGCATCAGAGTCGTAATACTTAAAATTAACGTCTTTGACTTTGTTTCCTGTGTTGTCTTCCTCCAGCCATATCAGATATTCGCGCACGATTTCGTTGCTAACATAGTTAAGATAGCCGAAATGGTTACCGTCGAAGTTCTGGAGAGCAAAACCGCCGATGATGTCCCAAGAGTCATCCTTGTAGTTGGTATTCCACACCAGACCATAGGTGTGCTGTGTGAGTCCCTTCTTGCGAACGAAATCAGAACGCTTGATGAAGTTGCCTTCATCATCGTTGACGGCCAGTCCGAACTTCGACAATTTGTTGTTGGGGCGGAACTCCTCGTAATAGCCATAGCCGTAGGTATAGTGCAGCGAGGCAGATGTGCTCCACTTGTCGTTGATATTCCACGAGGCAGAAAGGATGTTATGATTCTGCCAGAAGTTGTCGTCGGTCTTTTCCCAGAAGGAGCCGTCAGCCATCTGATAGCGAGCCGTGACATAGTTGCCGTTGGCATCCTTGGCGAAGTTTCCCTCCGCATCGTAGGTCAGATACTCATAGAGCGAGTTAAACTTGCCCAGACCCACGTTCCACATATCCTCGTAGGTCTTGATGCCTGTGTTGATGCCATAGGTACCATCCATCAGACTCATATCATTGTCGCCTGCGGTGACACCGTTCCAGGCCTGCCCTGTGCGCTCGAAGTTACCGATGTTCTTATAGCGGAGCACGAAACCATCCGATGCCAGCCAGGTAAGACCTCCGTAGTAGGAGCCACTGCGCCCAGAGGTGCCGTGAATAAAACCGTCGGTGTTCGTCTGGTGGTAGGCTCCGTCGAGGATGAGACTATTCCATAACAGACCCGTGGAGAACTTACCACCGATATTGAAGGTGTTGAAGGAGCCATACGAGGCCGACACCTCTCCCCCAGCCTGCTGATCAGGTGTGGCCGATGAGAGAGCCACAGAACCGCCAAAGGCACCGTCGCCATTCGTCGACGTACCCACGCCGCGCTGTATCTGCACACTGCCAAGCAGAGAACCGTAGGAGTTCATATTCGCCCAGAACACGCACTGGTCCTCGGGAGAGTTGAGGGGCACACCGTCGAGGGTGACGTTGATACGCGAGTCACCTGCACCACGGATGCGCATATAGGTGGTACCCGTACCTAAGCCGTTCTCGCTCCACGCCAGCACGCCTGGCGTCTGCGAGAAGAGCATCGGCAGTTCCTTACCCGTCTTCGAGAATGCATTGAGTTCCGCTTTCTTGATGTTGGCGATGGCGTAGGGGGCATTCTTCTGTGCCCTGACGCCCTGTACTACCACCTCTTGCAACTGCTCCACCTGTGTGGAGTCATACAGTGCCGCCTTGTTCTGTGCGTTCGCCTGTGTCGCATCCACAAGCATCGCCATCATCACAGCATTTCTTACCAATCTGTGTAATCTGTGGTTTCTTTTCATACCTTTACTTTTACCTTATTAAAATTAAACATGTAAAGGGGGTGTTCAAATACTATCCATCCCTACGTCGGCATTATCCGAATCAGGTTTGAGGGTATCATCTCAGCCCGCAACAGCGAGCACCCCTTGATAAATCGGCTGCAAAGATAGTGCAAAATTTCGATTTAGCGAAAAGAATACAAAGAAATTTGCATTCTTGAGCGTAAGAAATTTATCTAAATCGAGCGAAATACAAAATAAATCGCGTAATATTCTGTTGGGTTGTCTTTATTCCTTGTCTGGAATCATCAACCAAAAAGCAGAGAGAGCCATTCCGAACTCGTATTTTTATGCCTCAGATTTGGGGCAGACCATTCCGAGGTCGGAATTCCTTGCCCCAGATTTTGGGCAGACTTTTGCACGGTGTGCAGAAACGTCTCCCGATTTTTGGGCGGTATTTTGAGGTTTTCGCAACTACTATCTGATACCCAGACGGGCCTCAACGACATTGACTACATAGTCACCAAGTTTCTCACACTCATTGATGAGGTCGATGTAGATGGTACCCTCGGCATAGGTATATTCATGGTTGTTCACATCAACGATGTTCTGTGCCTTGAGTTGATTGCGGTAGTTGTTGATCTCGTTCTCGATATTGAACGTGCGGTTGACGTCGTACGACTCCTTGCGGCCAGACATCAACTGGTTCATCTGGACAAGCGACTGGTCGGTGAGTCCCATCATCTGATGCAGGTGATTGTATTGTTTCTCGTTGAAGTGATCCTGCTTGGCCGTAAACTTGCGGTTGATGGTACGGGCCATATTGTAGCAGGCATCGCCGATTGACTCCAACTCGCTCACCTCACGGAGCATGGCACGGATCTTACCCTTCGTGTCGTCAGAGAGATGGGCATCACTCACGTTTTCCAAATACTGGGCAATCTCCAATTCCATATTGTCTGAGATACTCTCATATTTCTCTATGCGAGAATAGAGTTTGTTGAACTCGCTCTCACGACTGCTCTTCTTGTTGGAGTCGCTACTGGATAGTATCAGCAGTTCCTGCACCATGCCAAACATACGATGCATACGCTCGGAGAAGGAACGTATCTCCTTCTGTGCCTCCAAGACCGAGAGTTCAGGCGTCTTCATGAAACCAGCCGTAATGAAGTGCAGACGGAAGTCTTCCTCCTCATCGACACGCTTCGACTTGATGACCCAGCACACAAAACGCTCTATCTGGGGGATGAACCAGATGAGGATGCTGGCATTGATCACGTTGAAGCACGAGTGGAAGGCTGCCAACACGAAGTTCAGTTTCTCCGTTGACTCCATATTCGCCATGTCCTTGCCCAACTGGTTACCGACGTAATCGACAAACCAGATGACACCATCGATGAACCAGTGGAAGACCACCAGTATCCACAATACGCCGAACACGTTGAAGAACATGTGTGCCAGCGCCGCACGACGAGCCTGTGTATTCGCAGAAAGGGCAGCAAGATTTGAGGTGACAGTGGTACCGATATTCTCGCCCAGCACCAGTGCAATACCCTGATAGATAGGCATGGCTCCCGTAGAGCAGAGCAACATCGTGATGGCCATCACGGCAGCACTCGACTGCACGCAGAACGTCATCACACCGCCTAGAAGCAGGAAGACTATCGTGGTCAGGAACGAATCGGGGTCAAACGACCGGAAGAAAGCCACTACCGCCTCATTATGCCCCAGGTCCATGTCTGTTCCCGTGGCTTTCAGCGTGGTCAGACCCAACAACAGGAAGGCCAGACCGAAGAGAAAATCACCAATATAGCGTTGTTTCTTCAGATAAATCAGGATGATACCGATGAAGAAGGCTGGATAGACGGCCTTGCTGATATCGATCGACGTACCGAGGGCCATAATCCAAGCCGTCAGCGTGGTACCGATATTGGCACCCATAATCACCGAGATGGCCTGTGCCAGTGTCAGCAGTCCGGCATTGACAAACGAGACGGTCATCACCGTCGTTGCCGTTGACGACTGTACGGAGGCTGTAACAACAGTACCTGTAAGTAAACCAGTGAAACGGTTGGTGGTCATCGCACCCAATGCGTGTCGCAGTGCCGGACCCGCCATCTTCTGCAAGGCCTCACTCATCGACTTCATACCGAACATCAGCAGTGCGAGGGATCCCAGAAGTTTGAAAATAACCCAAATTGACATAAAGAAATGCTTTATATTCGAAATTTCGCTGCAAAGATATAAAAAAAAACACAGATTGCACAGATTATCGCAGATTATTTTTTATCTTTGCAGAAAAATTTTCCTGAAACAGCAAAACAGAATGGAACAGACAGTACAGATTCTCATTAAGAATAACGGACAGACCATTGAGGTGCCGATGGGTGCCCAACTGGAAGAAGTGTACCAACTCTCAGGCCTGCAGATGGAGCACGGCCCTATCTCTGCCCACGTGAATAATAAGGTGGAAGGCATGCACTACCGCGTCTATAAGCAGAAAGAGGTAGAGTTTCTCGACATCACCTCTGCCAGTGGCAGCAGAGCATATACCCGCACACTCTTCTTTGTACTCTGTAAGGTAGCCCACGAACTCTTCGACCCCTGCAAGGTGGCCATCGACATCCCTGTCAGCAACGGCTACTATGTGAACCTCAACATCGGGCGCCCCGTCACCCTCGATGATGCGGGAGCCATCCGCCGTCGTATGCAGGAAGTTGTGGATGCCGCCATGCCCATCCATCGCCACGAGACCACCACTGAAGAGGCTATCACACTCTTCGACAGCCTGCACAACCACTCGAAAGTGAAACTGCTGAGATCCACAGGACGGATCTTTACGACCTATTACGACATCGACGGCTATGTCGACTACTACTATGGTTCGCTGCTCACCAACACCTCGCAACTCTACCTCTTCGGCGTGGAGAAATACTACGACGGCCTGTTGTTGCGCCTGCCGTCACGCGAACACCCCAACGAACTCGGCGAGATGACCCACCAGGACAAGATGTTCGGCATCTTCAAGGAGCATCACCAGTGGCAGGACATCCTCGGACTGCGCACCGTGGGCGACCTGAACGATGTCATCCAACAGGGACACTACTCCACCCTCATCCAGATCAGCGAGGCCCTGCAGGAGAAGAAGATGGCACAGATAGCCGACGAGATCACCCGACGTAAAGGTACGAAACTTGTGCTCATCGCAGGACCGTCATCATCAGGGAAGACCACCACCTGCAAACGTCTCAGCGTACAATTGGCCGTCAACGGCATACGACCTGTGAACATCTCACTCGACGACTATTTTGTCGACCGTGAGAACACGCCCCGCGACGAGAAGGGCGACTACGACTACGAACATCTGCACGCCCTCAACCTCCCGCTCTTCAACGAACAACTCGCCGCCCTCTTCCGTGGCGAGGAGGTGGAACTGCCACGCTACGACTTCCAGACAGGCACCAGCGGTAGAAGTGGTAAGAAGCTGCGCCTTGGCGAGAACGAGATCCTCGTCGTCGAAGGCATCCACGCCCTGAATCCTGAGTTGACGGCACAGATCCCCAACGAACAAATCTACCGCATCTATGCCTCGGCACTGACCACCATTCTGCTCGACAAGCACAACTATATCCCCACCACTGACAACCGACTGCTGCGTCGCATCATCCGCGACCATAAGTACCGTGGCGTGAGTGCCAAGGAGACCATCCGTCGCTGGCCGTCCGTACGTGCTGGTGAAAACAAGTGGATATTCCCCTTCCAGGAGAATGCCGACGCGATGTTCAATACTGCCATGCTCTTTGAACTGGCTGTCATCAAGTGTCAGGCAGAGCCACTCCTGGAACAGGTGCCCGAAAACTGTCCCGAGTATGCGGAGGCCTACCGTCTGCGCAAATTCCTAAGTTATATCCGTCCCATCCCCGAGACACAGATACCGCCCACCTCACTCCTCCGCGAGTTCCTCGGCGGCTCGTCATTCAAATACTAACTTGAATATTTATCGCAAGAAAAATGCATATTTGCAAGAATTTGCAAGAATTCTATGGCAAATATGCATTTTTTGTATGTTTCCTTTGGCTATTCCGTCAAAAATGAATAATTTTGCGGACGAATTTGAAAAGGTATAATTAGTAATAATAAATATTTATGGCAGAAAAATTAGAAGTAAAGGAATTGGACC
The DNA here is from genome assembly GCA_017964785.1 of Prevotella sp. Classification (GTDB taxonomy): domain Bacteria; phylum Bacteroidota; class Bacteroidia; order Bacteroidales; family Bacteroidaceae; genus Prevotella. The sequence continues at coordinate 2,039 of JAGCRH010000110.1, read as the reverse complement.
AGGTTGTGGTTCGCTTCTCAGGTGACTCCGGCGACGGTATGCAACTTGCCGGTAACATCTTCTCTACGGTCAGTGCCACCGTTGGTAACGGCATCTCTACATTCCCCGACTATCCCGCTGACATCCGCGCCCCGCAAGGTTCGCTGACGGGTGTGTCAGGATTTCAGGTACATATCGGAGCCGGAAAAGTCTATACTCCAGGCGACAAGTGCGACGTGCTGGTGGCAATGAATGCTGCAGCCCTGAAGACACAATACCGCTATGCTAAGCCTGGCGCCACCATCATCATCGATACAGACTCCTTTGGGCCTAAGGACTTGGAGAAGGCGCAGTTTGCCACAGAAGATTATCTGGGCGAGATGGGTATTGACCCGGATCGCGTCATCCAGTGCCCCCTTACCACGATGGTGAAAGACTGTCTGGCTGACTCTGGCATGGACATGAAGGCTATAATGAAGTGCCGCAACATGTTCGCCCTCGGACTGGTTTGCTGGCTCTTTGACCGTGACCTGAATCTCGTGGCCAACTTCCTGAGGGAAAAGTTCGCCAAGAAACCAGCCATCGCCGAGGCCAACATCAAGGTGATCCAGGCAGGTTACGACTACGGACACAATACCCACTCCTCAACGATTAACGTCTATCGCGTGGAGTCAAAAGAAAAGGTGCCCGGACGCTATATGGATATCACGGGTAATAAGGCAACGGCCTATGGTTTCATCGCCGCTGCCGAGAAGGCCGGCCTGAAACTCTACCTCGGTTCTTATCCCATCACCCCTGCTACCGATGTGCTGCATGAGTTGTCGAAGCACAAGTCCTGCGGTGTGATCACCGTACAGTGCGAGGACGAGATTGCAGGATGTTCTTCTGCCCTCGGCGCTTCATTCGCCGGTGCACTGGGCGTCACCTCTACCTCTGGTCCTGGCATTTGCCTGAAATCCGAGGCCATGAACCTCGCCGTCATCATGGAGTTGCCTTTGGTAGTACTCGATGTGCAGCGTGGCGGTCCTGCGACGGGTCTTCCCACGAAGTCAGAGCAGACCGACCTGTTGCAGGCCCTCTTCGGCCGTAATGGTGAGAGTCCCATGCCGGTGATGGCTGCCACCAGTCCTACCGACTGCTTCGACGCTGCCTACCAGGCTTGTAAGATCGCCTTGGAGCACATGACTCCCGTCGTGTTGTTGACCGATGCCTTTGTCGCCAATGGTTCCGGTGCCTTCAAACTCCCCGACATAAACCTATTAGACCCCATCAACCCACCCTACGTTCCTGAGGAACTCAAAGGCAAATGGACCCCCTACATGCGTGCCGAGAACGGCACCCGCTACTGGGCCGTACCGGGTCGTGAGGGCTTCACCCACATCCTCGGCGGATTGGAGAAGGACAACAATACCGGTGCCATCTCCACGAACCCCGAGAACCACGACCTGATGACGCGTCTGCGCCAACAGAAGATTGCCAACATTCAGGTGCCTGACCTCGAAGTCGATGGCGACGCCGATGCCGACCTGCTGATTGTGGGCTTCGGTTCTACCTACGGTCATCTGCGCTCTGCGATGGACGAACTCCGCGCGAAGGGCTACAAGGTGGCTCAGACCCACTTCAAGTACCTGAACCCGTTGCCGAAGAACACCGCCGATGTACTGAAGAAGTACAAGAAGGTGGTGGTCGCCGAGCAGAACATGGGTCAACTCGCTGCCTACCTCCGCATGAAGGTCGACAACTTCGTTCCCTTCCAGTTCAACCAAGTCAAGGGCCAGCCCTTCGTCGTAGAAGAGTTAGTCAACGCATTCGAGGAAATCATTAAGAAGTAAGAATTATGGAATATACAGCACAAGATTTTAAGAAAGGCCAGCCCCGTTGGTGCCCTGGTTGTGGCGACCACTTCTTCCTGGCTTCACTGCATAAGGCTATGGCAGAGATTGGCGTAGCCCCTGAGAACATCGCAGTCATCAGTGGTATCGGCTGTTCGAGCCGTCTGCCCCACGACCTGGCTACTGACGGCATGAACACCATCCACGGTCGTGCCGCTTCTATCGCCA
>JAGCRH010000109.1 GCA_017964785.1 Prevotella sp. | reverse complement strand
TTTTCTAATCATAGTCGTATCCTCCTTTATTCTTTACGTGGGTCAATAGCTTTCACTGCACCCTGATCCTCGGTACGACGACCATAGGAACCGGTGAACTTCTTCAGAGCCTCATTGGCATCCATGCCGTTCTTGATGGCTTCCATCATCTTGCCGAGGTGTACATACTCGTAACCGCAAACCTCATTGTTCTCGTCAAGGTACTGCTTGGTGATGTAACCCTCAGTCAGTTCCAAGTAACGGGTACCCTTGGCCACAGTGCCATAGAGTGTACCTGTCTGTGAACGAAGACCCTTACCCAGATCCTCCAGACCAGCGCCGATAGGCAGACCGCCCTCAGAGAAAGCACTCTGTGTACGGCCGTAGACAATCTGCAAGAAGAGTTCGCGCATAGCGGTGTTGATGGCATCGCAAACGAGGTCGGTGTTCAGGGCTTCGAGGATGGTCTTGCCTGGCAGAATCTCAGAAGCCATAGCGGCAGAGTGAGTCATACCTGTGCAACCGATGGTCTCGACGAGAGCCTCCTGAATGATACCGTCCTTCACGTTCAGGCTCAGTTTGCAGGCACCCTGCTGAGGGGCGCACCAACCGATACCGTGGGTGTAACCGGAGATCTCCTTGATTTCCTTCACTGCCACCCATTTGCCCTCCTCGGGGATAGGTGCAGGTCCATGATAAGCGCCTTTGCAAACGCTACACATGTTTTCAACTTCTTTTGAATAAATCATTGATAATAAAACATTTAAATGTTAAACAACTTACAGTTTCCTACTTTGGACTACAAAATTACTTTATTTCTTCGAATAAGCCAAGCCTATGCCATTCCATTTAGATATTATTAACATCAAACAAACAAAAGACTCACCGGAATTTTCCGATGAGTCTCTGCGGTGCGTACGAGATTCGAACTCGTGACCTCCTGCGTGACAGGCAGGCATTCTAACCTACTGAACTAACGCACCAGTATTGCTCTTTTTCGTTTGCGGGTGCAAAGGTAGGAATAATTTCTGAACCCACAAAACTTTTTAAGGATTTTTTTCAGAAAACACTGAAAAAAGTTTAGAAAAGCCGTTGCATCACAATGGCATCATGATAATTCCGGCCATCAAACAGCCATTCTTTCAGTCGTGCAGACTCCGTGTAACCCAACTTACGGAAGAGTCGCATACACGCTTCGTTTGTCACATCGATGGTGGCAAAGAGTTGGTGGAGATGCAGGATATTGACGGCGTAGTCGGAAATCTGCTCCATCGTACTCTGCGCATAGCCAGCGTGGCGGAACGGCTCTTCAATAATGAGTCCAAGTTCCGCCCTACGGTTGGACGGGTCGAAGTTGACAAGATCGACGATACCCACAACTGCCCCCTCCTCGTTTTCTATCATCATCCTCACCTGACGGTCTGTATAGATGTCGGCCGAGGCTGTAGCGATATAGTTATGAAGGGTATACCGGCTATAAGGCACATTGCTGCTACCGACATTCCACAGATCGACATCATTCTCTATGCGATAGAGCAATTCCAGATCCTCCGGCTCCAAGGCACGGAGACGTACTTTAGGCTTCTGACTCATAATAGTCTCTGTTTTTATTCGGATTCAGGAAGGCACGCATTCTGTCGCCCAACATCTTCATCAAGGCCATAGAGGCACGGAAATAGATAGCCGCCTGGATAGGTAGGGAGAGCAGGAACGAGAGATGTCCATAATGTTTGCGGAAGAAGATGAGCATGGCCTGATAGAACACGTGGACATAACGGAAAGAAGACTTCGTGGTTGATTCCCCCTTATAGTGGATGATGTCGAGCGGCAGATACCAGTTCTGCCAACCGCCTTTCAACAGACGGTACGACAGATCAATGTCCTCACCATACATAAAGAAGTCCTCATCCAACAGTCCCACCTGGTCAAGGGCCTTGCGCCTCAGCATACAATAGGCACCGCTGATGACCTCAATCTGTCCAGGCTTGTCCCAAGGCAGATGGCTCATATAATATCTCTTGGAAAAACCGATCATTTTCAGGAAGGCGACCCAAGGTGTAGGTATGGCCCGACGCGACTCTGGGGCAGCCTCGCCGTCACGGGTCAGCATCCTCACACCTACTCCACCCGCCTCCGGATGGCTGTCCAAGAATGCCACTGATTCTCGAAGCGTATTCTCATAGACCACGGTATCCGGATTGAGCAACAGCACATATTCTGCCTGCGACTGACGGATGGCCAGATTATTGGCTCGTGCAAAGCCCATATTCTCCTTGTTGGCGATGAAATGCACCTTCGGAAACCGCGGTTCCAGATATGCCACGCTATCGTCGGAGGAGTGGTTGTCGACGACGAATATCTCTCCCTCGATACCCGTCAGCGCCTTCTCAACACTCTTCAAGCACGCTTCTAAAAGGAGACGGACATTATAGTTGACGATAATAACAGACAGTTTCATTCTTCGGTGGTTTCTGAGACACAACGGTTATAACTCGGGAAGACAAACGGCAGGCACAACAGGAGGATGATGGCCAGATAACCGAATGTCGGGTTCATATAAATATAATATAATAAGGTATTGATTACCATCGGCGCTTCGAGGATGATCAGTCTGGCCATTCCCCACTTCCACATGGCGCGTTCCTTGCGGTTGACAAGGTCATTGTGGATAGCCATAAACTTAAACAAGCGCAGTCCCAAGAATGCGGCACCTAATGTAATCAGTTCCATCACGGATGTCAGCGCAAATTCCGACTGTTTGTCGTCAGCCTTAATGCCAGCAGGCAATACATCCAGTTCAAACAGAACGATAGCCACTAACGCCAAAGCAGCCTGCGCCATATAAAATGCCATCAATTGTTTACTTACTTTCTTCATATCTTCATTTTTATTTTCCTTCAAACAAGGTTCTGTTCAGGATAGACCGCCCAAGGGTGATCTCATCCGTATACTCCAACTCGTTGCCCACAGACACACCCCGTGCAATGATAGAAATCTTCACATCGCCATAGGGAGCCAGTTTACGGTAGATGTAGAAGTTGGTGGTATCGCCCTCCATCGTCGGACTGAGGGCGAGGATGACCTCCTTCACATTGCCTTCTGCCACACGGTTCACTAACGAGTCGATTTCAATGTCACTGGGTCCCATGCCGTCCATCGGTGAAATGACACCTCCAAGCACGTGGTAGAGACCCTTGTACTGCATCGTGTTCTCGATGGCCATCACATCCTGCACATTCTCCACCACACAGATGGTCTGGGCATCACGGCGTGGGTCGCCACAGATCGGACAAGTATCGGTGTCGCTGATGTTATGACAGATATGGCAGTACTTAATCTCTTGTTTCATGCGATGGATGGTCTCGGCAAACTGCTCCACCTCCGTCTCTTCCTGACGAAGCATCCAGAGCACCAGGCGTAAGGCGGTCTTACGTCCTATTCCTGGCAGTTTCGAAAACTCCTGTACCGCCTTCTCCAACAGTTGTGAACTATATGGTTGTTGTATCATATCTCAGAAAGTTCTAACCAACGCATCGTCTTCTCGTCGAGTTCATCCTTCAACTGGGGCAGACGCTTACTCTTTTCCGTCAGTTCGTCGATGGAGAGGCTGCCACTACATAGGGCCTCCTCCAACTGGTGCTGTTCTGCTTCGAGTGCGGCAATCTCCTTCTCCAGATGCTCAAACTCGGTCTTCTCCTTGTAGGTCATCTTCCGTTTAGAGGTGAGAGGTGAGTGGTGAGAGGTGAGAGAGTTGTCTGCGGCTTCCTTTTGGGATTTCTTCTCACCCTTCGGTGGTATCCTCTCACCTCTCACCTCTTTCCACTCACTACTATATTCCCTGTACTGCGTATAGTTACCAGGAAAGTCCTTGATCTCGCCCTTGCCTTTAAACACCAGCAGATGATCCACCACCTTATCCATAAAATAGCGGTCGTGCGAAACCACGATCACACAACCTGGGAAGTCTTGCAAATATTCTTCGAGTATCTGCAAGGTTACGATGTCGAGGTCGTTTGTCGGCTCGTCGAGTACCAGGAAGTTCGGGTTCTTCATCAGCACCGTACAGAGATAGAGTTTCCGTCGTTCACCCCCGGAGAGTTTGTAGACATAGTTGTGCTGCTGTTCGGGTGTGAAGAGGAAATATTGCAGGAACTGCGTGGCGGTGAAATGCTTCCCACCGCCCATATCGATATACTCGGCAATGTTGCGAACCACATCAATCACCTTCTGACTCTCATCGAACTGCAAGCCATCCTGTGAGAAATAGCCGAAACGTACCGTATCGCCGATATCGAAGCGGCCTTCGTCGGGCTGCACCAATCCGAGCAGCATTTTCAAGAATGTGGACTTGCCCGTACCGTTGCTCCCCACAATACCCATCTTCTCGAAGCGGGAGAAGTTATAGTAGAAGTCCTTCATGATGACCACATCGTCATACTGCTTCGAGATATACTGGCACTCGAATATTTTACTGCCGATATAGACATTGTTTGATTTCAGGCGCATCTGCCGTTCCTCGATGCGTTGTTTGGCGATGCGCTCCAAGTCATAAAAAGCCTCCTCACGATAGCGGGCCTTATGTCCCCGAGCTTGTGGCATACGGCGCATCCATTCCAGTTCTGTACGGTAGAGGTTGTTGGCACGGGCTATCTCTGCCCGTTTATTATCGATGCGCTCCTGTCGTTTTTCAAGATAATAAGAATAGTTACCCCGATAGGTGTAGATGGTCTGGTCGTCGAGTTCAAGGATGACGGAGCACACACGGTCTAAGAAGAAACGGTCGTGTGTCACCATCAACAGGGTCTTATTGCCCCGACCCAGATAGCCCTCCAACCACTCAATCATCTCCAGATCCAGATGGTTCGTCGGCTCGTCGAGGATCAGCAGGTCAGGCTCTGTCAACAGCACATTGGCCAATGCCACCCGTTTCTGTTGTCCGCCTGAGAGTTGTCCCATCGGTTGGTTCAGGTCTCGTATCTTCAACTGCGTCAGCACCTGTTTCGCCTTCAACACCTTTTCGTCCTCGCCCTGATGATTGAAACAGGCATCGAGCACACGCTCTTCGGGGTCGAAGACTGGCGACTGTTCCAGCATCCCTACTTTCAAGTCCCTGCGGAAGATGATTTCTCCGGAGTCATACCCTTCCTTGCCTGAGAGCACTGAGAGCAGAGTTGACTTACCCGTGCCGTTCTTGGCGATCAGTCCCACCTTCTGTCCTTCGGCAATCGAAAAACAGATATCCTTGAACAACACCAGCGCACCAAACGATTTCGTCAGGTTCTGTACGTCCAAGTATGGGGTGTCCTTAGCCATTCACCAATTCTTTATTAATCTGTTCTATATAATCTAATACTTCGTCCCTACCCTGTTTCTTCTCTGCCGATGTGACAAACATCGGGGGCAGTTCCTCCCAGGTCTCAGAAAGCACCTTCTTATACGCCTCCACGTTGGCGTTCACCTTGTTGGGCGTGAGTTTGTCTGCCTTTGTAAACACAAGTGCAAAGGGCACACTCGACTCGCCCAACCACTGGATAAACTCCAAGTCTATCTTCTGCGCCTCCAACCGCACATCAATGAGTACGAATACATTCACCAGTTGCTCCCTTTGCAGGATATAGCCGCGAATCATCTGGTCCAGTTTGGCCACCTCCTTCTTCGAACGCTTGGCGTAGCCGTAGCCGGGCAGGTCAACCAGATACCACTCGTTATTGATGATAAAATGGTTTATCAGCAGCGTCTTACCGGGTGTGGCTGAGGTCTTGGCCAGTTTCCGGTTGTTGGTCAGCATATTGATGAGACTCGATTTCCCCACATTCGAACGCCCGATAAAGGCATATTCCGGTTTCGTATCCTTCGGACACATCGACACCATCGGTGCACTCAGGCTGAATTCTGCTTTCTTTATTTCCATTTTTTTTATTTTGGGTGCAAAGATACTAAAAAAATTCGAAAAAGTTTGGAAGTTCGCAAAATAATGCGTACCTTTGCAACGTTTTTCGAAACAGCGTTTCCGTTCGCGAAGCGTTTCTACCTCAAATTTATCATTTCAAAAAGACATTTTGGTTATAGTATTATGTATACGAAAGAAGAATTAGAAGCAATGGATATACCCCAATTGATGGGTATTGCCGACGAATTAGGCGTGAAAGTCAAGCAGAGCGACGACCTTGAAACGGTGGTCTATGCCATTCTTGACAAAGCCGCAGAAGAGAGTGCCTCGCCCAAGCGTAAGCGCACCCGTATTCTGAAAAAAGATACCAACCGCGTTTATACCGTCAAAGGAAAAGAAGGCGAGAACTTCGACGTGCTAAACAACCGTAAGCAGGCAAAGCCTGAAACGCCCTCCCTTTTCAGTGATATGCCTATAGAGACTCCTGCCGTAGAAGAGGCTCCTGTAGAAGAGCCGGCTCCTGCTCCAAAGAAACGTGGGCGTAAGTCGAAGGCTGAGAAAGAAGCCGAGGCCGCAGCCGAAGCAGAGGCAAAGGCTGCTGCTGAAGCCGCCGAAGCCACCAAGGCCGAAGCAACAGAAGAAACAGTTCCTGAGGAAATAATCCCTGAGGAGGCGATGGATGTCCCCGAGGCCGAGTTCGCCACAGGTATGGCAGACGACGAGGCCGAAGAGCAGAAGAACCTACTGATGCAGTTGCAGGAGAAGATGGCCCAGCGCTCTCGTGAAGAGAACAGGGAGATACCATCAGAAGAACAGGAACCATCCGAAGTGTCTGACGCTGTCTGGGAAGGCGACCCTGGCGACGGCACCGACTTCATCACGGTGGTAGACATCCCCATCGAGGATCAGGCAGCCATCCCGTCACTCGATATCTTCGACCGTCCTGTTATCAACAATACTCAGGAGACGCCTATCAACAACAACCGTTCAAACGAAGAGAAATACGATTTCAACGACCTGATTCCTGGCAATGGCGTCCTCGAAGTATTACAGGACGGCTACGGGTTCCTCCGTTCCAGCGACTACAACTACCTCTCGTCGCCCGACGATATCTACGTGGCTCCCGGCCAGATCAAGCAATACGGTTTGAAGACGGGTGATGTTGTGGACTGCACCGTGCGTCCTCCCTACGACAATGAGAAGTATTTCGCCCTCTCCACGGTGAAGTCCATCAATGGCCGCAACCCTTCAGAGGTGCGCGACCGTGTGGCTTTCGAGCACCTCACCCCACTCTTCCCCGAAGAGAAATATACGCTCTGCGGCGACAAGGCAACCACCAATCCCAGTGTACGTATCGTCGACCTCTTCTCACCGATTGGTAAAGGTCAGCGCGCCCTCATCGTGGCACAGCCCAAGACCGGTAAGACCATCCTCATGAAGGATATTGCTAACGCCATCGCTGCCAACCATCCCGAGGCATACATTATGATGCTGCTCATCGACGAGCGTCCTGAGGAGGTGACGGATATGGCCCGTACCGTCGATGCCGAGGTGATTGCCTCTACCTTCGACGAACCCGCCGACCGTCATGTGAAGATTGCCGGTATCGTGTTGGAGAAGGCTAAACGTATGGTAGAGTGCGGACACGATGTCGTCATCTTCCTCGACTCCATCACCCGTCTGGCACGTGCCTACAACACGGTGGCTCCTGCCTCTGGTAAGGTGCTCACCGGTGGTGTCGATGCCAATGCCCTCCAGAAGCCGAAGCGTTTCTTCGGTGCTGCCCGTAACATTGAGGGCGGCGGTTCGCTGACCATCATCGCTACGGCGCTTGTGGATACCGGTTCTAAGATGGACGAGGTGATCTTTGAGGAGTTCAAGGGAACGGGTAATTCCGAGATCCAACTCAACCGTTCGCTCTCCAACAAGCGTATCTTCCCGGCCATCGACCTGGTGCTGTCTTCTACTCGTCGCGACGATCTGCTGCATGATCAGACCACGCTCAACCGTATGTGGATCATCCGTAAGTTCATCGCCGAGATGAACCCCGTCGAGGCCATGAACACCATCCGAGACCGTCTGGTCAATACCCACGACAACGAGGAGTTCCTCATGTCGATGAACGGCTAACAAATAGAAATCTCCGCCAAACAGCGGAGATTTTTTATTGCTTGTATCGCTCGCCCCAGTAGTTGATCATGCGTTCCACGAGTTTCTCTTCTGCCGGGGAATGCTGACCGTGCCAGAGGCGCTCATTTACCAGAGTATCTGGCAGATACTGCTGTTGGGTGAAATGACCAGGGAAATCGTGGGGATACTTATAGCCATCGTGATAGCCCAGTTCCTTCATCAACTCCGTAGGCGCATTGCGGATGGGCAGTGGTACGGGCTGGTTTCCCGTACGGCGCACCAGGTCGAGGGCAGCATCAATACCGAGATAGGCAGAGTTACTTTTCGGTGAGGTAGCGAGATAGACCGTAGCCTCTGCCAAGGGGATGCGTCCCTCAGGCCAGCCGATCTTATTGACAGCATCGAAGGCGGCATTCGCCAGAAGCAGGGCATTGGGATTAGCCAGACCGATATCTTCTGAGGCGGAGATAACCAGTCGGCGGGCAATAAACTTGGGGTCTTCCCCACCCTCTATCATCCTTGCCAACCAGTAGAGGGCAGCATCGGGGTCACTGCCACGGATGCTCTTGATAAAGGCGGAGATGATGTCGTAGTGCATCTCGCCGTCTTTGTCGTAGGCGAGTGGATTCTGCTGGAGGCGCAGACTCACCAGTTCGTCGGTGATGACAATCTTTTCACCACTCTCTGCCTCCACCACAAGTTCCAGAATATTAAGCAGTTTCCGCGCATCGCCTCCACTAAACCTTAGAAGAGCACCCGTCTCTTTCAGTTCGATGTCTTTCTCTTTGAGAACGGCATCCTGCGTCAAGGCGCGGTCGAGCAGTTTCAGCAGATCATCTTTCTCCAACGACTTCAGGACATAGAGTTGACAGCGGCTCAACAAGGGGCGGATGACCTCGAATGAAGGGTTCTCCGTGGTGGCACCTATGAGTGTGACGACACCCTTCTCCACAGCCCCCAACAAGGAGTCCTGCTGTGACTTGGAGAAACGGTGGATCTCGTCGATGAAAAGGATGGGCGAAGCCTCATTGAAGAACCTTCCCTTCTGTGCCTTCTCAATCACATCACGCACATCTTTCACACCACTGGTCACGGCAGAGAGCGTATAGAAGGGCGTTTCAAGTTTGTGGGCGATGATCTGCGCCAGCGTCGTCTTACCAACACCCGGGGGGCCCCAGAGGATAAACGAAGAGATGCGTCCTGCGTCGATCATCTTCCGCAGCACGGCTCCCTCGCCCACCAGATGTTCCTGTCCGATATAGTCGTCGAGGGTGCGAGGACGCAGTCTTTCAGCCAGTGGTTGTAACATATCCAGTGCAAAGATACAAAGAAAACCACAGATTACACAGATTTCACAGATTTTTTTGCAAATTTGCAATAAAATCACATTTAACATAAAGAAATCCTTGATTATACTTTTCACTTTTCACTTTTTTTATTATCTTTGCACACAAATATCTAATTTTTATATGGCAAGACAAAAACAACAACCCGAGGACAGCAACGCTCTGTCGCTCAAATCACTTACAAAGAGTACCGTTTGGGACATTCAGGAAAACGACATCTTCCGTATGCTTGAAGCAGGTCTGAAAGATGCAGATATCAAGGAGAATTTCCGTCACTATGTTGACATCATCCGCTGTGCGTTTGAGATTGTGGAGATTCAGGAAGTCACACCTGTCATCAAGAAAGCCTATACCAAACAAGGCTATAAGGTGGGCGAACTCAAGATGGATGAAGAGAATAAGGTGACGTGGGGTATGCGCAAGAAACCCATCATGCGCGTCACAGACCTCACATACGAGAACATCCGCCACATCTCTGCCGCCAAACTCATCGAGGTGTTAGACCGCAACTTCGGCGGCGGATGGGACTCCCTGTCGCAGTCTATCCAGGACATCATCCTCAGCGGCTTCGACATCTCCACCACCACCCTGCCCAAAGACCGTCTGCACAAGAAGGGCGGCATGTACGAGAAGAAGGTGGAAGACGGCTACGAGGTGCTCGAAGTGGCAAAAGGCAACTGGGTGGAGGCGATCTTCGCCAAACTCAAGCCCCAGCAGGAGAAACTCCGGATGAAGTTCAACGACGAGGACGAAAGCAATGAGGAAGAGGACGAGGATGCCGACGTAGAGGTCAAGGACGACTACAAGAATCACGATGACGACGATTCGATAGTCGAAGACCCCAACGACGACGAGATCACCGAGGAGAACTACTCGACGATGATGGACCTTGGCAGCGACGATCCTGACGACGAGGCCGCCCAGTTGATTGAATTCGTTGACGAGTAAAAGACAAATCAAATAAATCCAACAAACTTAACAAAACCATTATGAACATCCCCTCAGTATTCTGGCTCGTGCCCATCGCATCGATCGTGGCACTGGGCATGGCGTACTTCTTCTTCCGCAGCATGATGAAGGCTGACGAAGGTACGCCCCGTATGAAAGAGATTGCGCTCTATGTGCGCAAAGGTGCTATGGCCTACCTGAAACAGCAGTACAAGGTAGTGCTTATCGTGTTTATCGTACTCTGTGCCCTGTTTGCCTTTATGGCATACGGACTGAACGTACAGAACCCCTGGGTGCCCTTCGCATTCCTAACAGGCGGCTTCTTCTCCGGACTGGCAGGTTTCTTCGGCATGAAGACAGCCACATACGCTACGGCACGTACGGCTAACGCCGCCCG
>JAGCRH010000108.1 GCA_017964785.1 Prevotella sp. | reverse complement strand
TCTGATTACCAGCCGTCGCATCATCTTCACGCCGTCCGTAGACCTGAAGGATGAACTGGCTGACACCGCCATCCAGATCACCTGCTACGACCGCAATGGCGAGATTGTGAAGCGCGTGACCTCTACCTCCGGCGAAGTGGAGGATCCCGAGAACACCGAGAACGGTGGCGAGAACCAGGGCGGCTCTTCGACGGGCTCAGAGACCGGTGGCGGCGACGACAATGGCGGTGGCGACGAGAACACCGGAGGCGGAGACCAGTAAGTCATTGAACATTGATTTATGAAAAAGAAAGGATTTATTGAGATTGCGGTGAAGGTGTTAGTAGCCGCGCTCACAGCCTTCTTGACGGCCATCACGACCACCAGTTGCATGGGCCACGGCCCACTCTACTAAAAAAATCCCCGGAAGTCAAAGGGCTTTCGGGGATTTGTTTTTTATTTAATACTGTCGGCGATGCGGCGGCAGAAGCCTTCGTGGCGGCGACGGACATATTCTGTCAGGAGCCCCATGGCGAAGACCTCGAAGAGAAAGAACTCGACGGGGAGGTCGATCAGGCAGAAGAGGAACAGCCAGAAGGAACGGAAATTAAACGTGAGCAGGCCGTTCCAGAACATCAGCGCCAGCGACGAGCGGTGGATATCCTCTTGCACCGCCTGCGGCACCTGATCCATGCTACCAAACTTACTGCGCAGCACCGACAACAGGCGCTGGAACTGCGGCGTGACCTTCTCCTGCTTACGGGTATAGTCGATGTACGACTTCTGGAACCAGCGCACATAGCCAGGCGTCTCAGGCCCCATCCCGTCGTAGATCTCCTGCTGGCGCACGCTGTTGTCGAACTCACTGCCCTTCTCGCCTTTCAGGAAGAAGAGATGCACCTGGATGTAGTAGTCGGCCAGACGCTGCTGCGAGGCGATGCCCTTGAAGCCCGACATGAGGCCGAGGACAAAGGCGATGATGCAAGCAATCCAGACGTTCGTCGGCGTGTCGGCGATGCCGAGCCAGCCGAACTCCAGACTGTGGTAATGGTAGAAGCGCCACACAAAGGCCACATAGATGGGCGTGAACCACGTGAAGCCTGCCAGTCCGTCGAGGATGCGGCCCACACGGCTCTTCTTGCCCGTCATGCGGGCCAACTGACCGTCGGTGCAGTCAAGGATGTCGGCAACCATCAGCAGGGCGATGGCGGCAAGGTTGTAGAGGATGCCGGCGGTACCCTCGTAATAGAAACTACCGTGGGCAAACAGCACGCAACTGCCTGCGCCGAGGAACATCGAGAGGATGGTTACCGTATTGGGGTGGATATCGAAATAGTCGAAGCCTTTTGCGCAATAGTAGCAGAGCGGACGGATGACATGGAAGTCGAGCCAGTCCTCCGTCTCTGCGGATTTCAGGGTCTGAAAGTATTTCTCATTCATATCTTTGATGTGTTTATTCGTTTGATGCCAAGACGCACCTGACGCTTCTTGCGGAGGTAGTCGAGGCGCTCGCGGGCATGCTGGCGTGAGATATGCAGTTGGTGGCCATAGACAAGGCAGGCCGCAGCAAAGTAGGCAGCCGCCTGAATCCACAGATAGCGCACCTCAGGGGCCACATCGCCAAGGGTGCCGCCCAGCGTGTTCATCCGCACGAAGGCCCGGATGCCGAAGGTGCTGGGAAAGAGCCACGACACACCCTGCCAGGCACCGGGGATGGCCGACTGCGGCCATGACACACCTGTGAGGAACAGCAGGGGCAGTGAGATGAACACCACGAGGAGCATCACGTTCTCACGGTAGCGCACGAGGCACGACACCGTCATGCCGAAGAAGATGCACGCCAGCACGTAAGGCACCATCAGCGCCAGGAGGTTCTGCCAGGTGGCCAGTTGCAGGAAATGGAAGAGGCGCGGCACGACCATCGTGAGGAAGGCGCCCATGACGGCATAGACCATCAGGTAGCACAGCGACTTGCCCAGGACGATACGTCCCACCCCGCCGTAACAGTTGTTGATCGGCACGAGGTCACCGTAGCGGTTGCGCTCGCGGGCCGTACCTGCTGCCAGTCCGATGCCCAGCACCAGTGTCTGTTGCAGGATCAGCATCAGCACGGCAGGGAGGATGGACGAGCCGTAGCCGCCCTGCGGATTGAAGATAGGCACGTCCTCGAAGTCGAGGGGACGGGTGGTGATCTCGTCCTCGCGGGCGGTATAGTTGCCGGAAATCTTGGTCTGTATCTCGGCACCCATCGCCTGGGTGACGGCAACGGATGTCTGGTAGATGGCTTTATAGGCGAGCATCAGCGCCATGTCGCAATAGACACTGACGGTGGCCTGTTCCATGCGGTTCAGTCGAGTGGCAAAATCCTCAGGGATAAGGTAGATGCCCTTCACCACCTGCCTGCTCACGAGCGACTGCGCATCGTCGAGGTCATTGGCATAATAGGCCACCCGCACATCGGCCGAGGCGTCGCACATCCGGATGAACTGGCGCGACTGCTGCGAGTGCGACAGGTCGACCACCGCCACAGGTACCTCATGCACCACCTCGTTGTTGTAGATCCACGAGTAGAGCAGCGGATAGACCAGCGGTACGATGACGCAGAAGATGAGCACACCCTCGTCGCGGAAGACCTGCTTGACCTCCTGCCGCCACACGTAGGCAGCATCCTCCAACCAGTTATATATATTATGGAATATAGACATAGGTGAGCATGGCGTTTTTAATCTTACGGATGACGAACCACGGCAACAGCGTGAAGGCGATGAGAGCCACGAGGTGGAACCACGCATCGACCAACGGGAAGCCGTTGAACACGGTGATCTGATAAAGCATATAGTAGTGGCGCAACGGGAAGAGCCACGAGAGCGCCTGTATCGGGGTGTCCATACCCATCACGGGGAAGGCGGAGCCTGCCAGCGAGAAACTGAGCACCGCCCAGAGCGAACAGATACTCATCGACATACGGAGCGACGGCATCAGTCCGAAGGCGAACACGCCGAAGCCGATGGAGGCAAAGACCTCCAAGAGAGCCAACAGCACGATGCTGCCCCAGCCCCCGACATGCGGGAAATGGAGCACTTGGTAGATATAGAACTCATAGAAGCATATCAGCGTGAGGAACACCAGTGCCTGAGGCAGGTATTTCCCGAGGATGGCAACGATGATGTTGCCATCGGCTTTCGCTATCCACTCCTTGCCACGATCGAACTTCAGTTCCATACCGAGGGAATAGGCACTGATGAGAAACATAAAGAGCATCATCACACCCGGCACGAAGACGGTGGAGAGGTAGAGATTGTAGTTGGTCCAGGGATTGGCAATCTGGTGCAGATCGATGCGAATGGGTTGCAGGAAGGCCTGTATCTGTTCGGGCGTATAGCCCTTGGCACGCATCGTGGCTTGTCCCACGGCAGCGGAGCCGAGGTTGGAGATGGTCTTCAAGTCCTTCATCAGCAGTGCGCCCGACATGATGGAGGCGAGATTGTAATAATAGGATATCTTGGGGCGACGCGAGGAGAGCAGTGCCTCCGTCGTACCCTTAGGGATGTAGAGGAAGGCGTAGATCTCATTGTCCTGGATGGCCTGACGCGCCTCGGCGACACTCGGATAACGCGCCACCACCTGCGAACTCTGGAACGCATCGAGACGACGGACGAGGCTGCGCGAGGTGGAGGTGTTGTCGAGGTCGACGATGCCAACGGGCATATCCGTAGGCAGGCCGTCGTCCATCAACGATGTGAAGAAAAACAGTGCCAAGAGCGGGAAGACGACCATGCAGAAACCGTAAATGGGATTCTTCCACAGAATCTTACACTCACGCCTTGCTATACGCCAAATATTTCTTAAATACCTCACTACTGACTCCTGACTCCTATCTCCTGACTACTTAATAATTAACGACATTCCTGGGCGGAGGCCTTCGAGTTTCTCGACGGGACGGGCCTTCACCTCGAAGGTCTTCAGGTCGTACTGCCCGTTGGCCTTCGTGGCCTTCCAGACAGCATACGAGCCCTGATCCTTCAGGTAGTAGACCTTCATCTTCACCTCTTTATTAAAGGCTGGCACGAAAGCGGTAAACTCATCGCCTACCTTCATGTTGTTCAACTGATCCTCGCGGACATTAAACGTGCCCCACATATCGTCCATCACGGCAATCGACATGATGGGAGAGCCTGTACCGACGAGTTCGCCTACTTTCGGGAAGATGTCACTCACCTCACCGTCCTTCTGGGCCACCTGCACCGTCTCGTGGATATAGGAGTTCACCTCGTTGACGGCTCCCTTGGCACGACCCACCTGGGCGGCAGCAGCCATCTTGTCCTCCATACGGGCACCGTTCACAGCCATGTCGTACTGACTCTGGGCAGCCTTCATCTGGGCCTCCATCGCCTTGTAGTTGGCATAGACCTCGTCACGCTTCTGGGCAGAGACCACCCCCTCGTCGAAGAGACGCTGGATGCGTCCATACGATTTCTCGGCAATCTCGAAACCAGCCTTCGCCTGCTGGAGCACGGAGAAGGCACCCTGGATCTGTTCCTTGCGGGCCCCGTTCTGGGCTTTCAGTTCGAGGGCGGCAGCGGCATTCTCCGCACTGCGAGCCTGTTCCATCTTGGCACGTACATCGGGGGCATCGAGGATGGCGAGTGTATCACCAGCCTTCACGAAGTCGCCCTCTTTCACACGGATCTCGAGGATACGGCCCGGCACCTTACTGGACACACGGTACTCCGTGACCTCCACCTGCCCCTGAATGACATTGGGCTCACGGTCGAGGGCAAAGAATCCGATGAGGGCCACGATAATGATCACTGCTATAAAACCGACAATGGCAAGCAGGATGTTCTTATGTTGACTATTTGCTGACATAATGGTATTATTCTAATGTGCCGAGCGACTTCTGCAAGTCGATCTGGCTAAGTTTGACATCTATTTCTGCATCGATCTTCTGCGACTGGGCCTGGAGCCAGGCGGTCTGCGCCTCCATGACGGTGGTGGGGGTGATGACACCCTCCTTGAAACCGAGGGTAGCGGTACGCAGGTTCTCGTCGGCACGGGCGATATTGGCATTTGCCATCGTGAGTTTCCTGTTAGCCTCATCCACACGGAAGGTGTTTTGATTTACCTGCAACTCTATCATCTCACGGGCCTCTTCCAGTTCGAGACTGGCAATGCTGGTGGCACCCTTGGCTGCACGCACCTTATAGGCCACATCGCCCCAGTTCCAGATAGGCACCCGCACCATCACGCCCACATTCCACAACCCACGGAACTTCTTCTCGAAGCCGTTATACAGGCTGGGATTGGTGATGAGGTAGCCACCCGTGAGCATCACCTGTGGCAGATTACCTGCTTTGAGCACGTTGGTGGCCTGCTTGGAGAGGTCGATGGTGTTTTGGAGCATCTTCAATTCCGGACGGCAGTTCATGGCGATATCGGTGGTGTTCCCAGAGAGCCCGGAAATGCCGGATGAGACGGATATCTCCTCCGCATTTTCGTCAGCGAGGGTGATATCCTCATTGACAGGCAGGCCACAGAGTTCGCAGAGCAGCATCCTCGACAGCACCAGACCATCGTTGACTTTCGTGACAGCCATCTCTGCCTCATTCACTTTCACACTGACACTCAGGCCCTCGCTACGGGTAGCCACACCCTCCTCAATCATCTTACTGACATCCGAGTCGAGTTTCTTCACGAGGTCCAGATAACCGTCTGCGAGTTTCTTCTTATGCGTCAATGACACCACCTGCCAGTAGGCCTGATCGATCTTGTAGAGCGTGGCCTGACGCTTGGCCTCGGCAGAGTTCGACATCAAGTCCTCGGTGATGTCTGCCATCTTGTTCATCGCCACGATGGCACCACCCATGAAGACGGGCTGCGTCAACAGGATGGAACCGGCCCACACATTACGGGTATCGGTATGGAAGGCCTCCACGATATCCGCACCGAGGGCATTCAGTTGTCCTGCGAGGTTCGTGATACCCTCCTGCATCTGCGTCTGCAAGCCCCCCATCGTCTGTTGTACCTGGGCAGCGGGCATCCCCATCTGCACAAAGGTACCACCCAGTTGGGTCAGAACCTGCGAGAGGCCTTGCATCTGTGGCTGCAAACCAGTGACCAGGGCAGTTCCCAGGTTAGGGAATGCGCTCTTCTGGGCATCATTCAACAGGGAGATCTCCCGACTGGTGTGCTCGTAGGTTCCTATGGCACTCACGTGTGGCAGATACTTGGTACGTGCCGCCTTACGGGCATTCGCAGCCACATCCTGCTTGACTTGCGAGATACGCATCTGTTTGTTGTTGCGCAGCGCCATCGCCCGACAACTGTCAAGTGTCAGCAACCTTTGTGCGCTGACAGGCATCACCACCCCAACAAACAAAACACTTAAAATCAATCTTACCATATCAATCATAGTTGAACGTTCTGGATCCAATCAGGTTACCATCGGCGAAGATGCTGACACGGTACTGTCCGCCCTCCAGCATCTGCGACACATCCCAGTAGGTACTTACCGTCACTTCCTCACCTGTGTACTCGATGTTCTTCTTCATCGAGTATTGCAGGTTCTTGTTCTCGTAGGGGAACGAGCCGCCACCGCTCAGGGTGTTACCGCCAGGGTTCTGGATGCGCACATAGACGGTGCGGTTACCATTCGAGGCAGTGACATTTTTCGTGATGGTGAAGGTGACTTGCATCTTCTTCGTGTCTTTGAGTTTCTTCGTGGGCTTGTCGCGCTTGTTCAGCAACGTGAGGTTGATGTTTGTCGCATCCAGTTGGGCAGCGATAGCCACCTTCTCCGAAAGCGAAGCCTTCTCACTGCTCAGACCTGCCACTTGGGCGGTACGCTGTTCCAGTTCGGCACTGACGCGACTATTTTCCTCTTTCAGACTCTCATTCAGACGGTTCAGCGAGTCCACCTGGATAATGTAACTGCGGAGCACCTCACGCACCGTGGCGAGTTCCTTCTTCAGTCGGGTAATCTCTCGGGCATCGTCTGCCTTCACCCGCTTCAACTCCTCCAGAAGTCGCTGCGTCTTCATCTGCTCCTGCGTCAACTGCTCCACGATAGAGTCGTTGTTGATCTGCGTCTTCATCTCACTGTACTGCAAGGCGAAGCGCTCGTATTCGTTCTCCATCTCCTGTTTGTCGAGTTCCGCCAGTTCCTGCATGTCCTTATTCACCTGCTTTTGCTGCTGCAGGTCCATAAAGAGCCATGCGGCTCCAGCAATCAGGGCGAGTATCACCACTGCCATCAGTGGCACCAAGACTTTCTTCATATCGTCACACGTTTTCAGGTTGCAAAGGTACACAAATAAAGTGAGACCGCAAAGGATTTTTGCATCCTTTGCGGTCTCTAACTAATTTTAACTCTGTTCCGGGGCTTGCGCCCTGTGCCTGTCGATTACATGCCGCCTTTCTCTTCGCCGCCGCCAGGGCTGCTGACTCCGGTCAATGTCGTCTCGCAGGCGGAGGGCGCAAGTCTTTATTATTCTTGCGTGACTTCGTGTTTATATCCCGATAGTTTTTTATAGCCTTACGCCAACTTGTTCTCGTCGTCGCCGATGCCACCGCCGATGCCGGGTGTGGCAGGCAGTTGTCCGAATTCTGTCGGGTTGCTACCCAGCAGAAATTTTGTAGGCTGGATATCATAAACCTTCATTGTCGGCTTCAGATACTTTTTCTTTTCCATTGTCGCAAAATACTATTTGATGATTATTTTCTTTCCATTGTTGAGATACATTCCCTTCTTCGTGGGCTGGCCACTGAGCCTGCGTCCGTCGAGGCTGTACCATGCGTCTGCCGCATTTGTAAAATTCGTGAGATTCGTTGTCGTTATTCCCGTCGCCGCGCCATTGGCCGGCACCCACACAATGTCAATCACGTCGGGCAGTTCTTCTGCCGACGTGCGGCGGGCTGTAGCCGTCTCTGTGCCGCTGAGGTCACCGCTGCCCGTATAGAGCAGGTAGGCGCGGAAGGGGCGGATGAATGTATCCTTATAGGCTTTCACGAACTCACCCTGAGAGTATTTGTCATCGTTGGCCACAAAGCCATAGAGGCCCGCTGGCAGGGCGTCGGCTGCCCAGTCAATGCGAGAATACGTGCCTTGGAACACGAAGTCCTCGCCATCTGGAGCCGTCTTCGGGTCGCTGCTGATGCTGATATTGACACTGGGGAAGAGGATGCCCGTCACGTCAGGATTGCTGGCATTGGCCTCGAAGATGTACGGCGTGTTAGCCGTCAGCCCGCTCGTGCGCTGCGTCATCACCGCCTTGCCGCCCTCGATGCCCGTAAACTCCCACACCGTTCCCAGGCTCAACAGTGCCTCGGGTGCGAACGGCAGGCAGACGGTCTGCTTCTTCCCTGCGGGGAGCGTGCGGCAGAGAGCCACGTCCCGCGTCGTGCCGTCCCATCCCGTCATCGTGCAGTTGTTGTCGCCGAGCATATCCACCGTCGCCAGCGTCAGGGCGCGGCTCAGAGTTCTTTTCACGTCGGGGTCAACGTAGAGGCAGCGGAGGATATCGGCCTTGCCGTCGGTGGGGACGAGCACCCGAGACTCCGTCCCCTCGTCGAGGGTTATGGTCACGCTCAGCGCCTTGCCCTCAGGCACGACGACGTACGCGTGGTCGCCAGAGAAGGCATAGTCATCGTATCTGTTGAACGCCCATTTGCAGATGCTGGTCATGCTGGAGGGCAGGATGACGTCCTTGGTGACAGCGCGGAATATATAAATATAGCTGAGGTTATTGAGGCTGTTACAGCGGCTCAGGTCGATGCCGACATTGGCTAAATCGAAAGCCTTTTCGCCTATGCTCGTGAGCGCACTCCCC
Source organism: Prevotella sp. (assembly GCA_017964785.1). Taxonomy (GTDB): domain Bacteria; phylum Bacteroidota; class Bacteroidia; order Bacteroidales; family Bacteroidaceae; genus Prevotella. The sequence continues at coordinate 3,787 of JAGCRH010000108.1, read as the reverse complement.
TCGGCGGCCGAGATATGGATGCCCGCAGAAGTGCTCTCTGAGACAGATTGAAAAGCACGGTTCCCGATGCTGGTCACGCTGGCGGGGATGGTGATGTCGGAAGTGACGTTGACGAACTCAAAGAAGGCACTTTCACCGATGGCCGTCACACCCTCTTCGACAACGACGGTCTTAATCTCGTTGCGGTAGGAATGCCAAGGAGTATTATCTACATAATAGTCGGCCATCGCGCCGCTACCGAAGATGGTGAGCACATCGTATTGGGAACTGCCTGCGCTCTTGGATACATACCATTTCACGTTGTCGCTGCTCGTCTTGCCGCAACTGCCGCCTACTGCCCACTTGGCGTAGAGCGTCAGCGTGTAGCGGTCGTTGCTGGTGTCATAATGCAGCGTATTGTCGAGCACGGTGTCGAAGTCGTAGGGGTTCGTGCAACTGCTGTTCTTATACCAGCCCAGGAAGACGTAGCCGTCAGCCGTCGGGTCTTCAGGTCGCGTCACCTTGTCGCCGAGATGCAGGCTCTGGGCTGGGGGGGCCGTGCCGTGACCGTTCCTATTAAAGGTCACCCGCACATCATCATAGTCACCCCATTTATGGAAGGTGATGGTGATGATGTCGCCGGCAGAGACGCTGTAGTAGGGATCCCCATCGACGGGGGCAAACGATTCGAGCGGTGGTTGGATGCCTTCCTTCGTCACGCTCTTAAGATAGTAACCCGTGGCGGGTGTCACATAGAGTTTCGTGTTGTCCACCACCCTGTACGTGCCGCCACCCTGCGCCGGTATCATCGTCACGTACAACGCGGAAAAATCCGCAGTGATGGTCACGTCGCCGTCGGGCATCACAAACGAGTTGTCAGTGTTGTCTGTCGCCACGGCATTCCCGCCGGAACTGATGCTATAGTTCTCCAGATGGTAGCCGCTGTTGGGGGTGAACCGGTAATAGACCTTCGTGCCCACTGCCACAACATAACTATTGCTCCACGTCGAATTGTCCAGGCTCACCTCCACCGTGCCAAGACCCGTGACCGACGTGCTCACGTAAAACATATCGCTGGGGACAAAACACGCATAAAAAGACACAGAATTATTGGGCATCGTGAAAGTGGTGGTTGCGCTGTATTGATTGGCGAGGGTTACACCGCCAACTTCCCACTCTACGAACTTGTAGCCACTGGCGGGCGTGGCGGTGAGCGTCACTTCCGTCCCTGGTGCGACATCGTCACCTGAACTGATGCTGGTCGGGCCGTTATCGGTATCGATGCTGGCGGTAGCCGTGCCGCCAGTAGTGCCCCAATAGTATGCCCATCCACAGGTGCCATTAGTCCAATAGAAGCAAGAGATATCCACAGAATTGTCTGCCCACGCCGTCTGGGCGGTCATGGTGAGCAGCATTAGGAGCAGCACTGCGGCTACTCGTCGTGCGCCGGTCAGCGCCCTCGCCGCCCGCGCCAGAAATGAAAGGTCTTTTGTCTGTTTCATAAAAGTTATGGTTTATATATTGAGTGCAAAGGTAGGCAATTTGTTTGAAACGACAAAGGATTTTAGCGTTTCATGGGTTTTATCTTACCTTATTTTAATTTATTTACCGAAAAATAGAACAAATTTAATAAATCGTTTGGAACTTTAAGGGAAAAAGCGTATATTTGCAACATTAATAACTACGCCTATGAACAAGAGCGGTTTCCTTTATCGGGTCTATGACCTCTACATCGACGGTTTCCGACACATGCGTCTCGGTAAGACGCTGTGGGCAATCATCCTCATCAAACTCTTCATCATCTTCGTGGTGTTGAAACTATTCTTCTTCCCCAACTTCCTGAAGCAGAATGCCAAGGGCGACGAGGCAGGCTTCGTGGCGAGTGAACTCGTTGAACGCGCAAATCCCTAAAAAACCAAATAATTTATGATCAACAACCTCTTTCTAAACATTGATGCCGGAACCATCGACTGGTCACGAGCGCAGTTCGCACTCACGGCAATCTATCACTGGCTGTTTGTCCCACTCACTCTGGGACTGGCTGTTATCATGGGCATCGTCGAGACGAAGTACTATCGTACTCGCGACGAGTTCTGGAAGAACGCTGCCAAATTCTGGCAGAAACTCTTCGGTATCAACTTCGCGATGGGTGTGGCTACGGGTATCATCCTCGAATTTGAGTTTGGTACCAACTGGTCAAACTACTCCTGGTTCGTGGGTGACATCTTCGGTGCGCCCTTGGCTGTGGAAGGTATTGTCGCCTTCTTTATGGAGAGTACCTTCGTTGCGGTGATGTTCTTCGGATGGAAGAAGGTATCGCCTGGCTTCCACCTCGCCTCGACGTGGCTCACTGGCTTAGGTGCTACTATCTCTGCCTGGTGGATCCTCGTGGCGAATGCGTGGATGCAGTATCCCGTAGGCTGCGAGTTCAATCCTGACACGATGCGTAATGAGATGGTATCGTTTGCAGAGGTGGCTCTCTCCCCCTTCGCCATCGACAAGTTCTGTCACACGGTGATTTCCTCATGGATCATCGGTGCCATCTTCTGCGTGGCTGTCTGCTGCTGGTATCTGATGAAGAACCGCGAGGTGAAACTCGCCACAGAGAGTATGAAAATCGGTGTCTGGGTAGGTCTGATTGCTGCCGTACTCGCTGGTGCCACAGGTCATAAGTCAGCCCAGAGCGTGGGTGAGGTACAGCCCATGAAACTCGCTGCAATGGAGGCTCTCTATAATGGCGGTGAGGATCAGGGACTGACTGCCATCGCCTGGGTGAATCCCTTCTGTCAGCCCGACTATGCCAACGAGGAGGCTGCCCCGTTGAAGTTGGAGATGCCCTACGCTTTGTCGTTTATGGCAACGAATGATATTCATGGCTATGTGCCTGGCATCAACGATATCCTCAATGGCTACACTAAGCCCGACGGTACCGTAGAGCCTTCTGTCGATGAAAAGATTGCACGTGGCAAACAAGCCATCGAGGCCCTGGCTGCCTACCGCAAGGCCAAAGCCGAAGGTGCCGACGAAGCCACTCTCAACGCCCAACTCTCAACGCTCAATGAGAACATGAAATACTTCGGCTATGGCTATATCAAGGACAAGTCGGAGGTGGTACCATATATCCCCGTCAACTTCTGGGCGTTCCGCATCATGGTGGGACTGGGATGTGTCTTCATCCTCTATTTCCTTGTACTGTTGCTGTTGATGTACGACATACCGTTCCTGTCCGTCTTCACACGTCGTCTGCTGGCTACCATCGGACTGTTGCCAGAAACAATGGCTGATGCGCCAAAGCGTCTCACTGGATTGCCATCGTGGCACTACTGGACTGCCATCGTACTCGTGCCATTGGCCTATATCGCCTCTGAGTGCGGATGGCTCGTGGCTGAGTTCGGACGCCAGCCTTGGACCATTCAGGACATGTTGCCCACCTGGGCTGCTGTCTCTGACCTGAATGCCGGCAGCGTCGCCCTCACGTTCATCCTCTTCCTCATCCTCTTCTCCACGATGCTGGCAGTGGAAATCAACATCTTACTCAAACAAATCAAGAAAGGACCAGAACTATGACATACGAATTCTTACAGCATTATTGGTGCTTCATAGTATCGCTTTTAGGAGCACTGTTGGTATTTTTGCTCTTTGTACAGGGTGCCAACTCCGTGGCCCGTTCATTGGGCTGGACAGAAGAAGGCCGACGCCTCGTCTATAACTCCACAGGTCGGAAGTGGGAGTTCACCTTCACCACCCTCGTCACCTTCGGAGGTGCCTTCTTCGCCTCCTTCCCACTCTTCTACTCGACGAGTTTTGG
>JAGCRH010000011.1 GCA_017964785.1 Prevotella sp. | reverse complement strand
GGCACATAGATGCCGTGGGCATCGCTGCTCACCAGACCGAAGCCTTCATCACGTGAATGACCATGCTGGCGCGTGATCTGTCCGAAGAAATGCTCCTCGACAGGCGTGTCAAACAGATCGGGGTCGAAGACATGGTTTCCACCGTTATAGATGAAGCCGTTTTTTCTGAAAAGCGAATAACCACCAATACCGCGGAACTCGCTTTTATATAAATTCAGGAGGTGCGTCAGGCGGCGGGCTTCGGACTCTTTGGGAGAAGGCATGGCGACGGACAGGAACGGTCGGGTGGTGATTTCTATGGCTCCGTAGCGACCAGGACTTCCATAGATCGCCGTTGCTGCGACGTCAATTAGCACCCTGATGCTGTCGATGTATTGTTTGCGCTCTACGAAATATGGCTGAAGGTCGTCCTTGAGTTTGCCCTCGGCGAGGGACTGCTGAAGCACGCCCTTGGGTTCGTCCTCACCAGTGTACCGCCTGGGGATGTGATTCAGGAGTTGCGGGTTCATGGACTTGGGGAGCATCTTCCCGTCGATGACGATGAGGACGGAGTCGCTTTCTTCATCTTTCTCTTCCTGTGGTGGAGCATTCAGGCGCATGAAGGCATCGGCGTAATCCTTGTAGTAGCGCGAGCCGCGGAAGGTGAGACCATAGACGGGCTTGTTGACATCAAAACAGCCCTGCACAGAGAGCACCTCACCTGGCTCGGCGTGGACGTTGAAAGAGAAGAAATCGTCGATATCAACATTCGGGGGCGTGAAAATACTATAGTTGCATGGCTCGGTGAGTCGGGTGTTGAACATGAACAATCCATGTTCGTCCTTCACCAACGCTATCACATTCTTTGGCGGTTGGATGTTCGACGGGAGGATCAGGAGCGTATCGACAGGGTTGTCCAACTTGGCCAGAAAGAACCAAGTGCCAGGTATGCCCCGCAAGTCCTCAGGCTGTTGGGCGAAGCCGTTCATGGTGCCGCAAAGGGTGAGGATGGCGGCAAGCATCCATGGTCGTATGTGGGTCATTGTTTTGGTTTTAATAGACTCTGATTTGTGAATTAATAGGTACAGGCTTCATGGTTGTACTCGGCTGCATCATGACGTTATACGGTTCGCTTTTGATGAGGAGTGTTACGGTCTTCAATCCCACGTATGAGACAGTGATCAGGTGGCGGGGATTCACGATTTTGAGCGTGAACTGGCCGTTGAAGTCGGTGGTGGCATATACCACGGTGCGACCTTCCTCGTCAACCTCCATGACGGTGGCACCAGCCAGGGGCCCCATTTCGTCGCTCACCGTGCCGCTGATCTTGTCGCCGGGTTTCATCTTCTTGGGTTTGGGGGGCTTCTCCGTCTTTTTGTCTGCTGGCAGCGGTGTGAACGACTTGAAAATGTCGTCAACTCTTTCAATCATGACTTTCGGGAACCGCTGGCGCAACTGGGCTTCCTCGTCGGCGGTGAATCTGCCCAAGACGTGGAGTTCGTCGATGGGTATCTTGTCCAACCATTCGGGGATAACGACGGGATTGTCCCAGAAATCGAGATGCAGCGTACGGATGTGCTCCATCTTAGAGAGGGCAATGGGCACTTCTTGGTCTTTACCCATAGTGATACTGATACTGCCAGTGTACTTGTTTAGTTCCTTATAACGTCCGAGATCATCGGATTCCTCATCGCCCATACGTGCCAGCCAGCCGATCTTAGGCGTGAGGGCACGCGTCTGGGCGTCTTCCTCAATGCCCACAAAACCTGCCCACAACTGCATGGGGATGGTGTCGAGCGGCACGCCGGTAGCAGGGTCGGTGAGTACCTGTCGGAAATTCACGCGCACCATCTCCTGAGGCATGTCATGCTTCCACTCCACCTTTTCGGGCGTCTCACCCTGATTATTTGGGAAGAACTTCAGGAACCAGCCATCCAACTGCGTCATCTTTTTGGGATCGGGATCGCACGACTTGTCGGATACCAGATGATCGACACGCTTTTTCTTGACCATACCCTGCCAGAACTTCTGGTTGACCTTGCCCTTGGAGGCATCGACAAACTCCTTGAGGATGGCCACCAGATCGTCAGACCACTTTCCCAGACGGTATTTCCTCAGGCAGCGGGCCTTGTCGAGCACCTTCTGCCAGTCGTCGGGTGTGCCCTTGAGCGTGATGGAGGGGATGCCACAGGCGGCTGCGATGTTGGTATAGATGAAATATTGCTTGACGACATCCATCAGCGAGATCTGCGAGGCGATGCGCTCGGTGATGCCCGTGGTGGTGAAGTCGGCTGTCATCAGGTCGGCCAACTCGCCCTTGGTATTCCTGGCGATGCAGGTGGAGAAGTCGTCCAGCAGGCGCTCCCAACTGCCAGTGGGCAAGAGAATATTATTATTGGAGTTGACCACGAGTTCCATCTTCCCCTCATGAAACACCAGCAGGTCGCGCATCTCCTCGGCATGGGCATTCACATAGCGGGAGAACCCCTGGCTGATGATGAGCCACACCATGTCGGGCGACAGCACCAAAGGGCGGTGGTCGGAATAGGCCTGCACGATGCACTTGTAGAAATTGTCCTTGCCGATGTGGGCCAGTTGCTGTCCTTCAAAACTGGTCTTCAACACACGACGCTCTTCATTGGGCACCCCTAAGACGCTGATAATCTGAGCGGCAATAAACTGCTCGTCGTACAGGGGGATGGTCTGCCTGGGGGCGGGCAAGTCTTCGTCAACCACAAATTTGGGCCATACAACATCCAGTCCGGTGGTTGGGCCTTGAAGAGGGTAGTCAACCCCGGTGAGGGCCATCTCCTCGATATCTTCCATTGAGAAGGGCTTGGCGGTCTGATTCTGGCTTGTCTGCGCTGTGGCGAGGTTGGCGATGAGGGCCAGCACGATGATGGTTAAACTTTTCTTCATAGGTTGGTTGGTTTTGATTTGATGTTAATATAACCCCATATACTGTCCGATAAAGAAGATGGTGCCTGTTGAAAACTCGCGGATGAAATAGAGGAATGGATGATTGGCGTGGAAGCGTACGGTTTCAGGCTGTACTGTTTTCACTGACCCAAGATCCCCTTGCAAGGAAGTGATGACAGATGCCTCAGCGCCTGTCTCATCAACCTTGATGTGACCTTTCTGCTTGATCCTGTCAATGCAGGATTTCACATCAAAGAGATTTGAGAAATCCGCCTTATTCATCCTGAAGGCGTTGGGCATGAGTGGTGTCATCGTGCCAGCGAGATTCTTCTCTGACTCCGTCTCGAAGCGCGGCAACTTCACATCGACATCGATTCGTTGCATCTGTGCATACATCTTCTTCCAACTGTCGGCTGTCAGCGACCAGGCCACATTGCAGACGGTCTTTTCCTCCTTGGGCAACAGGATGATCATCTGATAGGCACCATTGCTATAAGGCAGGCAGAGCGCCTGACAGAGGTCGTTCTCGGTATAGAAGAACTGGTGAAACTGATTCATCATCGGCACCGTCGTCTCCATGCCGCCCTCACATCTGAACACCTCGTCCCGTGTGTTCATCTTACGGAACTTATCCGCCCAGATGCCCTTGAAGTAGATGGTGTTCTTCAGGGTGAATTTCAACGGTTCTGTCTCCGACGTTTCGAATTTCGTGTCGTAATTGTCTTTGACCACCTGCGTGAAGGCTGGCTTGGGGGTGAAACTCTTAGACGAGATGAACTCGTTGGTGAT
>JAGCRH010000107.1 GCA_017964785.1 Prevotella sp. | reverse complement strand
TGGTGCTCAAAAACGATGCCTCTCAAACAGACGCGAGACCGCCGCCACACTGCGGAGCCTCGCCCCTGCCCTGCGGGGCGTGTTGGCGGGGAATATGCCGGCGGGGGGTGCCAATCTGGACGGGGACACCCTGGAAACTGGACGGCATCAGCACGGGAACCGCTGCAAAGCAATTCGCACGCCATCGAGAAAAGCGCACCGGACACAGGACACACCGCCGCCGATCCTGAAGGCACGCCGCAACCATCAGCAGAAAAAAAGAGAGCACGCCACCGGGCGCACTCTCTTATATATATAATAAGGTGTAAAAGGATCAGCCACCGCCGTGCTCATCATGTGAGACATCACCGCCACCATCAGCAGGGGAAACAACCAAACGAGCACCGCACACAGGACACACCAAGCCGCCGCCGTGCTCATCATGTGACACACCACAGCCGCCACCGTCATCCGCCACCAATTCCGACACCGACAAACCGAGAGCCGCCGCGATCCGTTCCAATGTCGCCCAAGTGGGCGACGAAATCATTTTATTAACGTTTTGGGATGCAATGCCAACCCGCTCGGCTAAATCTTTTTTATTCAGATTTGCCGCTTTTATTTTCTTTTCTATTATTACCCGAATATCCATAAATATAAAAGTATTATTTTCGGGTGCAAAATTACAAATAATAATTGATATATATTATTAATATCTGTAAAAAGAATATATTTATATTATAATTAGTGTTAATTGTGAATAGAAAAGTATTGTGTTATTTGGAAATATAATATAAAAGTATTATCTTTGCATCAGATTTAAGTTAAACCCCTAAAAGATTTAAAGTTATGACAGTAAAAGAGATTAATTTCGCATTTGAGATGATCGCAGCCATCGCCGCCGCTTGTCCTGAAGGTTACACCGTTGACCGCAAAAAGTTTGAACCCATTAAAAGCGGGTACGCTGTAGCGGTTGAGGGAACTCAGGAAAGTTTTGGTAACAAAGGACTCGCACACGTTATTAAATACATGGATCAACATCCTGAAGTCCCAGCGTTTGGGGGTTGGTACAGGAAGGACACAAAAGAATTTTATTTTGATGCCACCATGATTTTTGAAGACGAAAGCGAGGCCAGGGAGTTCGCAATACTTAACAAACAGTTGGAATATTGCAACCTGACAACAGGCGAATGTATTCCAGTCTAAAAAAACAGGGGGGCACCCCGCCCCCCTCTTATTTATAAATTATAGAATTATTCACAGATTAAAAAATAGGAAATTATGAGAATTAATAAAACCTATCGGCACACGTTAAACGCCGCCCGCCGCGCCGCCCGCTTCGTGGATGCGCACCCCGTATTAAATACCGTTATATTTACCACTGAGGCCGCCGCCGCTTTTCTGGTCGTATTATTCCATTAATAACGCCTATTTATAGGCATCATAAAAAAGTGAGGAAATATAAAAAAACAAACAACCCGCAAAAGTTTTTAAAGTTATGAATACAACAGTAAACAACCCCCGCCCCGAGAATATGAACGCCGCAAACGTGGCAAGTTATAACAATACCCAGAAGATCGAGAAAATCGAGGATTTCGGCCAGAAGATAGGCGGAGCCCGCAAGGACTACGCAGCAGAGGCCAAGGAGGCCGCCGCCCGCTTTGAGTCGGTCAGCCTGGACGACTTGCAACGGCTCGCACTGTCGAAGTGTGTCACCCTGCCAAACCTTCAGAAGTTGAGCGAGGCCGGAGCCATCAGCACACAGCAGGCCCGCACGGCGTGGGCTATCTGGCGCACCATCCAGACCAAGCCGCAAGCCTACGGCGTTAGCCGTTGGGCGAAAGATACCGCCGAGCGTCTGGCCGCCATCGGTGCCGTTATAGGCCGCGCCGAAATCATCAGCGACACAGCCCGCGAAATCATCAAGAGAGCCGAAGAGGGTGCAGAAGTGCAGACTATGACCGCCGCAAACTGGCCCGCCGAGCCGTTGACGTTTGGCCGCTACCGCGTCGCCTTCCGTACACGTTACAATGATACTGAGAAATTACTCACTATTATAGGCGGTGGCTATTATCAGGCATCCAGCAGCGACCCCGCCGCCATCGTGGAGAAACTGCGCGAACTGACAGGCAAGGACGCAGACCGCCGAGGCAACGGCCCCGCCCTGAGCATCTACCGCACCCGTGCCGGTGAGTATGTCATCACCCCAGAAGGCCGAACCGAAATCGTATTATATAAATCAGAAGACCGCGCCGAGGTGGTGAAGAAATACGACGAAGACCGCCCCGCACTGGTGGCCCGTTATGAGTCTTTGAAGAAATTCCCGAGCCTTCGCCGCGAATGGAACCGCCCGCGCATCGGTGAGGACTGGCGCAAGGGTGAGAATATGACCCCCGAACAGTTCGCCGCTGCCCTGCCCTTCCGTGGTGTTGAGTTTGGCAACTGGTTGAACCAGGCCGAGCGTGCCAGTATGTTAAATAGTTCCTTTGATGGTTTCCACGATCTCGCCCAGATTATCGGCATCAAGCCCGAGGCCGTCACCCTGTCGGGCTCGCTGGCTTTCGCTTTCGGTAGCCGTGGCCACTCTAAAGCGATGGCGCATTATGAATGCGCCCGCCGCGTCATCAACTTGACCAAGAAGGCCGGAGCCGGTTGCATGGCTCATGAATGGTTCCACGCCGTCGATAATTACGCAGCAATGGCCGCAGGGTTGACCGTGAATAATTTTGCCACCGAAACCAACAGCCGCACTAGCAACAGCAACCCCGAACTTTTGCAGGCTGCCGCCGCCATTCTTGCAGAAATCAAGAAAAGCGACTATTATACGAGGTCTAAGAATTTGAGCGACTGGCTCGGTAAATATTGGATCCAAGGCCGCGAACTGACCGCCCGCGCCTTTGAGGGTGTGTGCGCCGTGTTGCTGAATGCAGAAGGCGTTTGCAGCGATTTTCTTGTAAATTGTTTGGATATGGACGAGTTTACGGCTGCCGACATCGAGCACCGAGATAACTGCTACCCCTACCCCACCGCCCAGGAGGCCGCCGCCCTAGTACCTTATTATCTGGACTTTCTGCGCCTTGTTTTCGGTGAGGGTGTGAACTTGTCCGCCGCCGCCTTTGATGCCATCGAGAAAGCCCGCCGCCAGGCCGAGGAAGACAAGGCCAAGGCCGAAGCCATCCGCGCCGAGCGTCAGCGCAAGGCCGAGGAAGAGCGCAAAGAGGCCGAGCGCAAGGCACAGGAGGAACGCGAACGGATTGCCGAGCAAATGAAGGCCGAGACAGCCGCCGCCGTGGCAACGGTGCGCGAGGTGCTGACCGACCGCCACTTTGAGGATATCGCCACCGCCTACACATCCGCCACCATTTACGCCGTTTGTCATCTGGAGGGCGAGATCTATACTATTAAGATAGACAAGAAAGCCACCCGCGCCGACATCGAGGCCGCTCCGATGACTTGCCGCCGTTATCAGTACTGCGCCAGTGCCCGCCGTATCATCAACCGCCCGGACGTGGTGAAGTGCAACCTATACCGCACCGCCGCCGCACTGTGCCAGGATTTGAAGAATGAGGAATTAATGCCCGCCGTTATACAACTTGCGAACCAATGGGACTACAAGGCGACCACCGCAAACGTGGAGAAGGCCGCCCGCATCTGGAGCGACACCCAGCGACAGAAAGCCGCCCAAGGAGTGCGCAAGGATGCCGAGACGACTAAGGCCAAGGAAGACGCAAAAGAAGCCCGCCGCGCCATCCGTGAGGCAGCAGAGAATAGCGAGGCACCCGCCGAGGGCCTGCGACTCGTTGAGACAGCCGAGGGCGTGGCCGTCGTTGGCAACGACTGGAAAGACACTTACTTTAATAAACGTCAGATCAAGGCGCACGGCTGCACCTGGAACAAGGAGCGCAAGCAGTGGGAGGCTACCGAGCCGGAGGCCGTGGCAATGGTTCGCGAGTGGTTCGCACTTCGTCAGGAAGTGCAGACCGCCGCACCCGCCCCGTTAGAGACCTCTTCGGAAATTGAGGAACCCGCCGAGTCGCTGGCCATCGCTGCAAGTTATGACACCAGCGACGCACCCGCAGCAGAGAGCAACGCACAGCGCGAGGCCGCTAAGTTGGCAGAGCCCGAGCAGAGAGACGGCGATCAGTGGCGCTTTGTTATAAACGCCGTGGGCGAGATTTACGCAAACGGCGACGACCTGCCCGCCTTCCTGACTCTCGACGAGGCGAAAGCGTCGAACCATCTGCAAGATGCCTGGACCAATCCGCAGGGCGAGGAAGAACCCGCCACGCATATATTATACGAGTATTGCAAGATTGGGGACGAAGGCACCAACAGGATTGCCTATGGCCAGACCGAGGCACAAGCCCGCTGGAACTATGCTAACGGTTTCTTTGACATCAGCCACGCCGAGGCACAGAAGCCCGACTGGTTGAAGGTTGGCACCCGCTTTGCACTCGTTGACCACGTTACAGGAAAGCCGACAAATTGCCGCTACACCTGCGAGGCCATCGACGAGGAACGCCACACCATCACAGTGCCGGAGGCTTCCGACAGTTTCCGCAACGGTTCCCACGAATTTAGTTGGCTTTGGCATTGGAACCAGTTCGCACCCATCAGCGACGATCCGCAGCCCTCAGAGGTGTGCGCCTGCTACGACACCAACGACGCGCCTTTACAGGAGACTTCGGAAATTACTGAGGCCGAGGGTATCAAGATAGGCGACAACAGCAACGAGAGTAAGAACGGCATGAGCCAGGTAGTAATTGATTTGCGCCCACAGGTAAAGCACCAGGACGGACACGGACGCGAGAAAGTGGCCGACGTGTATTTCCGCACTCAGGTACGGGCATACAGCCGCCAGGTGTACGGCGACTATTCGCAGGAGGCCCACGAAGCCGCAGAGAAGGCACTGACGGCCTTTTATAGCGAGGTGGTGGAACTGCTGAAGGGCGAGGGCTGGACGCTGCTGAATGAGAGTTACGCACACTGGCACAACTGCCCTGAGTTGGCCAAGGGCGCACAGTATCTGTACGTGCATCCAGACAGCATTAGCGGAGAGGTGAACCCCGCCGACATCGACACGCTGGAGGCCAAATTTAAGGTACTGACAACGTGCGAATATCATTGCACTGATAACTACGGCGACATCGTTCTGACGCGCTCAGAGGCCGACGAACGTATGTTATACCGCGAGACCTACACGGAGGGAATCGCCGACGTGATCAAGGAGTGTACGACCACGAAGCGGAGTAACCTATATAAGGACAAGGGTGACGCGCTGGGCTGCATCCGTAGCCGCATAGCCATTCAGAACAAGCGCACCGACCTGACGGGCCACGGCACGGGCTATTATAGGGAGCGTAAGGCAGTGGCTGGATTTGTGCAAGAGGAATACGACCGACTTTTGCAGGCTGGCTACATCAAGGAGGCCGCAGGACAGAACGGGCGCACCCTTTGCCGCTGGATCAACAAGAAGGAAGAAAAGGAACTGAACAAGGCCCGCCGCGAGGCCGAGAAGCAGGCCAAGACCGAGGCAGAGGCCGAGGCGTTACAGGAGGTCGCAGAAATTGCAGACGCCGAGGGCATCGAGGTAGGCAGTTTCGTGAAGATTAACACCGACGGACGTACCGCCATCGTGACTGGTATCGGCCTCGTGTGCGAAGGTCACGGCGTTATCCTCTATCTGGATGACTTTACAAACTGGTGCCAGGACTGCCGCGAGAAAAACGGCTATAACATCATCAAAACATCGGACGAGGTGACACCGCTGACGGAAGACGACTACAAGCCGAAAGCCGACATCAAGGACGACTACAAGAAGGGCGACCGCGTGCGCCACAACCAGAGCAGACGTGTGGCCACCATTGAGGCCGTGAGAGTGACAAGGGAAATGAAGGTCTTCGGCGAATATCGCAAGGTCTATCGCCTGAACTTCGGCGAGTCCGTGCCCGGTCCCTTCGGCACCGAACTGAACGGCGGGGAGTTTATCGCCGAGGCTCTTACGTTAGAGAGTGCGTCGGCAATCACTGACCCAGAGGGACGCAAGTTCCAGGACTTCACGACGTGGAACGGAAAGATTGTCAAGGCCGAGGATTTGGAGAAGTGGACGAAATTCTTTGCCGAGGTCATCAGCAACAAAGTGAAGTTCGGAGGCAAGGAATCGACCTACAAGCACAATGCGGGTAAGATCCGCGTGAAGGTGGCCTACGACAACGACACGGACAAGCCGGAGGATATGTCGTACTGCGTGAACTGGTATCGCTGGAAAGAAACGGAGAGCGAGAAATCGGAAATCGTGGAGTGTGAGAACGGCGTGAGCATCTGGCAGGCAGCCCGTGCAATGGCCGACTTTCATCTGCTGGCCGACATGGTAGGCTTTGACACCATCGGCGAAATCCTGAACCCTACTGAGAAGCCTAATTACAGCGCATCGGAGAAATCAGGCGCACCCCAGCCGAGTGCATGGGTAACGGACTACACAGGCGACGACTTCGCCAAGTTACAGAGTCGCTACGAAATCAGCGACGACGACCGCGACATTATGGGCCGCCGCTTCCGTCTGACTGGCAAGGACGGCAAAGCCCTGCTCGGAGAATTGCAGGTGTTCATCAGCGACTATGCAGGCAACGAACGCCACGCCATTTATTACATCTGGGACGAGTTTATGAACGAAGTCAAGTGCAACGTGCGCCCGCTCGACTGGCTGCGTACTCACTTCACCAAGGCTAACGGCTGGGAACCAATAGAAAATTCAGACACCTTCTGCCGTCACGCCGCATAGTTATACATTATACAAAATATCAGAAATTAGTAAATCAATTAAAATTTATAGGAGGTTATATTATGGCAAAGATGAATATTAATATCGACGAACTGGTGAAGTTGACCGACGATCAGCAGGCCCTGGCCAAACAGATGGAGGACCTTTATAAGAAGATGCAGGAAGCCAATATGGCTTTTGCCCTGAACGAGAACGGGGCAGTGGTGGTCTATAACAGCAGACATATTGCCGACTGCACAGATCCAGAACTTTGCGGCAGCGCACCGGAAGGCTTCGAGTATGCCGACGTGAACAGCATGTATTCCCTCTTCCCCGTCTGGACGGCAGAAGACTTGTGCCTCCAGCGGAAATAATAAATATCAGAAATTAGTAAAGTATTAAACCCCTAAAAGATTTAGAGTTATGAAGACAAAGATTATTATCGTATCATTTACGAGTTATACCGAAAGTGACAACTATCTGCACACCGAGCAGAAAGTATTTACCAACAGCCTGAACGCACAGGATTATTATGAGGATCAGTGCAACAAGGCACGGTGTGAATGCCAGTGGGCCGAGTATTGGGATGCCGACCAGGACGAGCGCAAGGAGGCCACAGAGTATGCCATCAGCGAGCGCAAGGAACAGGACTCCTACCGAGTGGAAAGCGAGGCTTATTGCGGTTATCACGTCACCATCAAGAAAGAAGAACAGGAAATCGAAGTACCCTACGCCACCGACCGCACGAAGTACGGCATGACATTGAAGGAAATACGCGACGAGATAGCAGAGTTTACAGGATCGAGTCTGACCGACGCAACGCGCCGCGCACAGACATTCATCAAGAACTGCTGCGTACCCCTGACGTGGGTAGTGAGCATCCGGCTAAGTTTTGGAAAGTACAGTAAGGCAGAGAACAACGAGGTTGTCTATTACGGTGAGAACCGCGACACCTTGAACTTCGACTATACCGACCGCGAAGGCGACCGTCACCACTTTGCCATCATTGATTAACAAATATATACGTTAGAGAGTATCGGAAAAATCAGTGTTAAACCAAAGAAGAATATTACGATTATGAAGAAGTTCAATATAGATGTGCATTTCGACGCAGTGATCACGATGCACGGTATTATAGCAGAGACGGAGCAAGAAGCCCGCGAGATAGCCCGCCGCGACGCTAAGTCGATGGATTTGTTTGCCAAGACCATGACCGTGACCGACACGACGGAGGAAGTGACAGAGTGCCAGGAACTGAGTGCCGATGAAATGAAAGGCGAAGAGCGTCAGAAGGTGCAGGAGTATGTGGGCTGGTGGATGGCACAGCAGACACCAACAGAGGTGTATGCCTTTGCCAAACAGGGCGCACGCATCGACTGGCTCGACGGTCAGAATGCGGAAACACCAGAATGGGAGCGCACGCTCTTCGGTTCTATTGAGAAAGAGACTCACCCACAGACGGCACTCTATGACCGTTACGCACGACTGTTTGCCCTGCAGCAGTGGGAGGGAACTGCCCGCGAACTGGCCCACAAGTGGGATGTATCTTGGCGCGAGGCACAGGCAGACCCCGAAGAACTGCGCGTCATCGTTGAAACAAACGAGGTTGACCCGTTGGCTCCAGACAATGAGTTTGGCCGTTACTACATGGTTGACGGATCTGAAAAGGAAAGCATTGCCGAGTACTCAGGAGAGTGGCACGTTATCCGCATAGACACGGTGGAGTCGCCGTTTGAGGTACACCGTCCCAACTGGAGCAATAGTGAGGGCTATGCCGACAACTGGGCACAACTGCACTGCATCGTAACAAACCCGAACAACGCAACACGCTGGGCCGAGAAGATGATACAAGCCGGGCGCGTGCTCGATATCTATTGTGACCGTTATTAATTACAGCAAACATCTAAAATCAGAGCATTATGGCATACAGAAATTATATCGAACTGACGCAGCGACTGAATGAAGACCTCTGGTCGCGACGCGGTAACGACAACGGCGGCAAGATTTACATCTGGGAGAACCGCCAGAATCCGAAGCAGAAGGGTGTGACCATTATCTGCCAGGGCAAGCGCGAGGACATCGCCGTCGGCATCACTACACGACAGATGGCGGCTGCTGTGCGACGGGCTTACAAGACCATCTGCAAGCGCATTGGACTGAAACCGCAACTGCCTAAGAGGGACAACTATGTGTTCCGTCCGGCATACTACGAGTGGCACTTGACAGACGGCGACGGACGCACGCTGTTGAACTGGGTGGATCCTGCCGACAACTTTTATGTCTATGAGGACGACGACGAGAACGACGTTTACGACGAGCCTCGCCCCATGACCTACGAAGAGGTGCTGGCAGAGTGCGAGAGTTATATCGAGTGTGGCAATATGTTCTTCGAGGATGCCGACGAACAGGACGAACGCGAGGGCTTCCACGGTGTGCGTCGCAAGGAGTGGGAACAACTTCCCAAGAACGCCGCCGAGATTATGGCCAAGGCCATCTACGACTATTATATTGCAGAGTAATCTACGTTATAGCAGGCTTCTGCAATCACTGGCCGTCGGGCCAGCACGATAACGTTCTTTGATAAATTTTGTAAAAATTCAGGGCTTTCCCTTGCAAGATAAAAAATTAATTCTTATCTTTGCAGCGTGAGACGTGTGATTTTTTCATATCGGTAAGACAAAACTTCCGAAAGGAGGAATCCACAGAAGCCCAGGAGACCCACACTCTTGGGCTTTTTTGTTGCAACTCGGCAACGGGCCGTCTGACGGCTTGTCAGAAACTAAACTTCTTAGGATATGAAACAATCTGTAAGCGTCTCACAAACGAAGATTGGTAGAAGACTTGTTTTCTGCCGATACATCCGAAAGAACGGTAAGATTTACTTCCCTCGCAAGAGGAAGTGCTTCGTGTTCTGGATAGAGGATTGATTTGATTCGCCCTGTCTTACTCTCATCATGGAGCGTGGGATGTGGGCACGCTCCGTTACAAACTTCAATTTTAATCACTATCAACAATTAGAGAAAGGAAACGAATTATGACACAGATAAAATTGAAACAAGACAGTGCGCAGGCATTTGAAAGACACATCGCCTTTGAGGGCGGTATCGAAAAGTATGTGCCTGTGTATTTCGAGCACAACGGAAAGAAACACTTTGTTATTAACAATGTCGTTACCACCAAGTATAAGGAGGAACAGAGTCGAGAGAGAATTGACGGCTTCCGCATTCAACTGGAAGCCAACGACGGACGCTATCTCTGCTTCTACGGCAAACCAGAGGTATGGGACTTTCTGAAACTCGTGAAGACTAAGGGTTATACATTTGAAAACTTTACGAAACTGGTCATCTGCAACAGCCAATATGGTATGTTCTACGAGTTCCATGGCAACCTTCGCGAATGCTCTTACGCTTTCCATTACAGGATTTACGACAAGCGGATGTTCTGCCGACTGCGCAAGCGACTGCCAAACATCAAGATCAAGGACTATACAAAAGAAGAGGAGGCATAAGATTATGAGACAGATTAAATTCAGAGGCCGCGAGACGGCAAAACCAAACAGATGGATGTACGGTTATGTGTATGAAGACAAAGGAACAATGTTTATCTGGCAGAAGACCGAAAACAACATGTGGCCCATTGAGTGCGACACGGAGAGCATCGGACAGTTTACGGGTATGCAGGACAAGAACGGCAAGGACGTATATGAGGGTGACATCCTGAGAGTGCCAGAGACGATGCTCAATGCCGAAATCTACGGAGTGGTGGAGTATGAGGACAATGGCTTTATTGTGCGCTCCTTCCGTTCTGGATGTAGAACGGATTTAGCCTGGGCACTGCGCAAGCGGATGGAGGGCGAACCAATGACCGAAGTTGTCGGCAATGTGACAGACAATCCCGAATTGATTGGGAAACAATATTAATCGAGAAAAAACGTTATTAGAATATGACAACAAAAAAATTAGATATTAAAGACTTGGTGATGTTCCCAAGGACTCAGCAGAAGGGGCTGGAGCCGCAGGCGGTGAAACGTGGAAAGTTTTCTCCTATATGTCGTGACGTGGAAACGATGGGTAAGGTTTGGTCGCTTCGTCAGGAGGCATGGCCGCATGTGGAAGTGCAGATTATTGAGACCAACGACACGGCACACTTTGACCGTCTTTTTGGCACAGCCCTTGGCATGAAACGATGGGCTGAGTATATCGAAGGGCGCACGGACTTTTTCGTGATGCAGATGGGTACTCAGGAGTGCATCGACTGGAAACAGCACGATCCACATGAAGTAATGACAGAACTTCACGAGACTATTCGTGAGGCCGCCCGCTGGTGGCATCAGTATGGTGATGAAGTACGCAAAGACACATAGACACACAGGAGGCTTGCTAAATCGCGGAGATTGACGGGGAGCGATACCCCAGCAAGCCACAACGGTTTACGTTTTCATAACACGTAAATCTTTTAGGGTTGAGCCAGCCACTCGTGACGAGCCGCTGGCTCTTTTTTTGTCCCGTCGCAAGGGTTGTCCCAAAAACATTTTGGCTCGGTGCTATATTTGTCCCAAGAGAAAGCCAAATGTAGTTTTAGGCAAACTCAATTGCGTTTTAGGCAAACTCAAAAAAGTTTTAAGGAAACAAATATTGTATAACCCACAAAAAATTAGAATTATGGCAAAGGTTGACTTTCAGATTCTGGAGAACAACAAGATGAAGCCGCACTCATTCTACGGCAAGACGGTGAACAAATCGACGCTGACCTTCGACGACATGGTGGAGAAGGCTTGCGAGGGTACGAGTATCGAACCGGAAATCATGCAGGGAGCCGTGAGCCGCTACATGAGGAAGGTGAAGGAACTGCTGCTGATGGGCTATCGCGTGCCGCTGGGTAAGAACTTCCTGTTCGTATATCCCTGCATCGACCTGAGCGTGAAGGATCAGGTGGACAAGGACGGCAACGTGATCAAGGCCGTGACCATCGACGACGTGAACGCGCAGGCGGCGAAGGGTCGCGTGGCGGCAAGCGTCAGTCCCGTGTTCTCGAAGAAGTTCGACACGGAGGTGCAGTGGCGGCGCGTCGGCAAGGACGGCAAGCCCGTGGTGGGCGGCGACAACGAGGAAGAGGAGGACGCTACGCAGGTGGACCCGGCAGGCGACGGCACGGGCGGTAACTCGGGGGCGCAGGGCGCGGGTTCTGAGGGCAACGGCGCGGGCTCAGGCTCGGGTGAAGGCTCCGGTTCCGGCGACAACGGCGGTGGCAACGGCGGCAACGACTTGGAAGGATAGCATATGCCGAAGATGAAACCGACACGGAGTTGGAACGAGGTCAGAGACTTGACCGAGAAGTTCGAGTGGAAGGACGCGAAGACGGGCATCACCGTCAGGGGGTTCAATCCGCCCGGCGGGAAGGACGGGCGCGGAGTCTCACGTGTACCATTTCATATTAAATATCTAACTGGAAAGGGTCAGGTCGAGACAGGTTTTTGCGTCTGTATCAAGGTTTTCCCGTCAATCAAGCAGAGGATGATCCAATTCACGGAGTCGAAGCAGATACGGCGAGTGAGGGACTATCTGATAATGGAAATCGACGGCATCAGGATTGTCACTCACTGATTTGACAATTTGACTATTTACTATTTTACAATTATACAGACTATGGGAATGATGACTTATCGCGAAGGATCACGCGGGCCAGTGGTGGCAATGATCCAAAAGGTCGTCGGATGTTATCCCGATTCTATCTGGGGTAAACTCACAACGGAGGCGGTGAGGAACTGGCAGAAGGCTCATTCGCTGACTCCAGACGGAGTGGCAGGGCCGCGCACCTTAGCGGCGATGGGGATTGCCGCCGTGATGCCGGCGCAAAACGCAAACACAAATACGGGCAACCTGCAGTGGGTGACGGCGGCCTACGGCGGCAGGGCCATCACCCTGAAACGCTCGAAGCGGAGGATTGACTATATCGCGGTGCATTGTACGGCGAGCCGCGAGGGACAGAACCTGACGATGGAGCAAATCCGCAAGGAGCACCGGGCGCAGGGATGGAGCGACATCGGCTACCACTACGTCGTCTATCGCGACGGCACGGTGCATCAGGGGCGCGACGTGGACGTCAGCGGGGCACACGTGAGCGGCTACAACTCGTACAGCATCGGCATCGCCTACGTCGGCGGACTGGAGGACAAGCCGGGCGTGGCCTACTCGCGGCTGAGGGCGAAGGACACGCGCACCGACCAGCAGAAAGCGTCGCTGCTGGCGCTGCTGATGGACCTGCGGAAACTCTATCCAAAGGCCACCATCCAGGGACACCGCGACTTCTCGCCCGACCTGAACCACAACGGCACCATCGAGCCGAGCGAGTGGATCAAGGACTGCCCGTCGTTCGACGCGAAGCGGGCGTATCGGAATATATAATCTCAAAACCATTATAATTATGTTCGCATTCGATAACGTATTAGAATACTGGGCGACGAAGTACAAGCGCATCAAGCACGACCCCGCCGCCAAGTCGAAGGACAAGCGCTTCTTCCGCATTCAGGAGATCGACCTGCAGAGCGAGTGGAGCCGCAATATGAACCTGATTGACAAGCCCTGCCTGCTGTTCCGAATGGCAGAGGACGGACAGGTGAACAGCGATAACCCCAACCGCCTCGACCGCTTCTGGGGCATCTACCTCGCCGTGAAGCAGAAGGGAGCGCCCAACAACGTGGTCGATGAACTGGGAGCCGCCGACTGCAAGCGCGAACTGCTCCGCATGACCGCCGCACTCATCGCCTGGGTAGCCCGACTGCAAGAGTGGGCCAACAACGGGCGCACCGACGTCAGCAACCCCTTCTTCTCGCTCACCGACCGCGAGACTCGCGAGGGACTGCGCGGACTGCGCATCAACAAGACCGCCTTCTGGACCACCCCCGTCCACCTCAACGGCTGGTGGCTGATGGGCATCGAGTTCTACGGCATCGACCCCCGCCCCCTCTGCGTCAACAGTGAAGATTACGACGAATAACCAAAGATTTTTTTAATTAAACGTAAGCGAAGTGTGCGACCGACCGCGATGGCCAGCCGCACACGATTTTTCTGCGCCCTATATAATATATATAAAGGTATAAGGCCGCTATGGTCTCAACACGACCTCCACCGCCTTCTCTTCGATGCCTGCAATCGTATCTATGAAATCCCATCCGTAGAAGTCGCGCAGGTATGTTGCCAGTCGCGTTTCGGTATGCGCCAGTTCTGGCATGATACCCGGACGATGCGAGAACGAAGCCTTCGGAGCCCACTTGCGGATGTATCGCTGATAGTAGCGCACCTTCCTTGAACGTTCCACGTCCTCCTTCGACACACCGGCCATCACACCCATATCCACGAATCTGAGGTATTGACGGTAGCGGTATTCCAGTGTTACATTCCCAGCCCCGTCGTCGCTTAGAATCCTGCCCTCGAACGACCGTGCGCCCTCGCCGCTGGCAAACCATCCCTTGTTGTGGTCGCCCTTAGCCATGCGCTTGCGCTCTTCGTTCACCTTGCGGAAGCCCGGATAGATTTCGTTCGGGAACACCTTCTGTGTCTCCATGTTTCGTCTCAAATTTTCCAATGTGTCGCGATGAAACCTCGACACCGCCCGTTTCAAAGGCCACTGCGGATTACCTGTCGGTCGTGCCATAGTCTATATCTTTTTATTATTACTTCACCACAAAGATACAACATTTTCCCGCCAAAATGGGACTTGCTCCGAGGGCTATGTCCCAAATTGGATTGTTTGCGGCATTACCTTTACCGAAAATTAATAAAATCCAACACAGAATATGGCACTACATGACGTAAATGCGGTCGTAACCATTACGACGAATGCGGTCAAGGCGATTGATGACGGTAAGAAACTGAAGCAGATTTATGCCGACATCAACGAGCAGTTGAACAAGATGCGGGCCGAGGGAAAGACCGACACCTCCGAGTTCAAGCAGATGCAGAAACTCGCCGAGGACACCAAGGCGAAGATCAACGAGATGCTGCGCGGCATGGAACTCATTGACAAGGTGATGGGCGACATATCAGGTCACATCGGCAAAGACCTGAACCGAGCACTCCGCGAGACATCCAAGGAGTTCAACAAGACCTCTTCATCCACCGACGAAGGCAAGGCCAAGCTGGAGAAGTTGCGCGATGTCGTGGCCGACCTCAAGCGTGAACTCTCCGACCGCCGTGGACTCACTATGTCGCTGAAAGATGCCGAGGCACAGTTGAAGAACCTCAACAATGCCTCGCTCGACAAGTTGAAGCAAGGGCTGCAGGCCGTACAGGAGGAAGCGGCAAAGACCACATCCGCTACCACTCGTGAAAGATACCAAGGCTATGCCAAGCAATACCGTGCCCAGATTGCTGTCAACGAACTTGGTGTTGCAGGCCATGCTGATTTGAGCCAGATGAACACGGAACAGCTCCGTGCAGAACAGAAACGACTGCAAAGCCTATACACAGCCACAGAAGGTGCCGACGGTTTCTTCCGCATCAGTGACGATGCCATCAATCGACTCCAAGCCGTCAATACAGAATTGAAAAAGGCTATTGACGAAGAGCGTCAGATTACCGAATTGCGCTCTGCGAGAAAGCAGACCGAAGAGGTAATGAGTAAACTGAACTTCGACCAAGCCGTCAGCCTGAAAGACCTCAACACCGCCTTGAAGAACTACGAATTGCAGTTAAAGGAGGTCAAGGGCGTCGATGAAGATGCCACCAGACGTATTGAAGAGGATATGAAGCGAATAAAAGCTGCTCGAAACGAACTGAACACCACTTATATTCGCCCAATGGCCCAATACCCTGGCAATTATTCGCTCGAAGAACTGCAAGAAGCGTCAAAGGCTGGAAAGGAGCAGTTCGCTCGGATGAAGCCCGACGAATTGGGCTACAACCAGCTCAAAAGAGATATTCAGGAAATCGACGCTGCCATTGAGCAAATGACGCCCAAATGGCACGAACTTGCACAGGCTCAGCAGAAAGAGGCTGAAGCGTCTGAGATTGTCATCAGAGCCTATCGCGGCGAGAAGGTTTCCCTTGATGAACTGACAATAGCCGAAAAAGCATTGCAGGAGCAAGTCAAGAAGATGGAGGGCGTAAACCTTGATCCTGACGACACCATGAAACTCTCCCAGACAAAAGACAAGTTGCAAGACATCAGGGAACTGATTGACGAGATATCACTTGACGGACTTGATTTCGACAGCGAGGATGGTCTTTCTACCGCTTCGGTTGAAAGACTGGAAACCGCTTTGAAGAATCTTGAAGCACAGGAGAAACGTCTCTCAGGCAATCAAAAGGCCGAAGCCGAAGAGGTTGCCCGTAAGAAGCGTATGGTACAAGAGCAAATCCAGAAATGCAAGCAACAGACGCAGGACTTTGCCAATGCAGAGAAAGTTGCTGGCGAAACGGGCAAGCATTCCGTCTATGAGTTGCAGCAAGCCTACAACACTTTGCAGCAAAAGCTGATGTCGCTGAATACGGGACAGAAGAAGGAAATCCGCGAGACGCAGCTTCAGATGAAGAAACTGAAGGGTGCCATCGACGAGGTGACGCAGGCAGCAAGCAAGCAGAACTCCGTCTGGAGCACTGCCGTCAAGAACATCACGGCCTATGTCGGTGTGTTCGGCATGTTCAATATGATCAAGAACAAACTCCAGGAGATTCTGAAACTTAACCTCGCCTTCTCTGATCAGTTGGCCAATATCCGTAAGGTATCAGGTTTGGCCATGAGTGATATCACCCAACTCACCAAGAACCTCGCTAAGATTGACACCCGCTCCAGCATCAAGGAACTGAACGAACTGGCATACGTTGGCTCTAAACTCGGTTTCGGCAACTATGGTATAGAAGGACTGGAGTCGTTTGTGAAAAGTGCCGTTAAGGTCAACAATGCCCTGAAAGAAGATCTTGGTGAGGATAGTATGATGGCCATCTCGAAACTCGTCGAGGTGATGGGCTTGATTCCGAAGATGGGTGTGGAGAAGGCAATGGACTCGGCAGGTTCTGCCATCTTCAAACTGGCATCTACTTCTACTGCGACGGGAGGTAATATCATCGAGTTCTCGAAACGACTCATGGGCTTGGCCAACGTGTCGCACATCACGACCGACCAGTTGCTCGCCCTCGGTAGTGCCTCAGATGCTATGGGTCTGATGCCCGAGGTATCTGCTACTGCATTCAACAAAGTATTCACCAGCATACAGAGTAACACCAAGGCTATCGAGCAGTCGCTCCAGATGCAAAAGGGCGAACTGGCAGCACTTATCAATGAGGGTAAGACAATGGAAGCCATCGTGACCGTTTTCGACAAGATGCACGGCATGAACATGGACCAGTTGAAAGCACAAGGCGTATTCAAGGCCCTCGGCTCTGACGGTGCCCGTCTGAACAACGTGATGATTACGATGTCAGACCGCATCGACATGCTGAAAACACACCTGCATACATCAAGTCAGGCATTCAGCGAGGGTTCTGCCGTGGCTCAGGAGTATGCCATCCAGATGGAAACCGCCGAAGCCTACATGCAGCGTGCCGCTAATATGTGGGAGAAAGCCTTTGTCAATCCAGAAGGCATTGACCTGACCAAGGAGTTTGCAAAGGCTTGGTACGATGTATCGAAGTCGCTGACACAGACTGAAGCCAGCGCTACCGTCATCAAGATTGTATTGCAAGGCATCTTTGGCATAATGAAACTCATTGTCGAGATGATTCCTGCATTGATTACTGGTTTCGCCACTTGGGGCATGTGGGCTGGCGGCGCTGCACTGATAACAAAAATCAGGGAACTCGGCGGACTGATTGCCGCTATTAGTACGGCCATTCGTGGTTTATCGTTTGCAGGTTGGGCTGGCATCATCGCTGGTGTGGCAATGGGTGTTGCTACGCTCTATTCCCACTTCAAGTCGCTCAACGAGGAACTGCAGCGCAATTCAGAGTTTATGAAAGGCTTCAAGAAAGACCTTTCCGACCTAAATACAGAATATGGTAAGGGCGAGGCAGAGTTGCGCCGCTATAAGAAGGCCATCGACGAAGCCAACAAGGGCACTAAGCAGCGTCAGGCAGCCATCCAGACTTTCAACAGCAAGTTTGGTCAGTATATGAAGAACCTTCTGACGGAAAAGAGTACCGCCATCGACGTGGCTAATGCCTATAATGAGGTGACGAAAGCCTTGCGTGCCAAACTCGCCCTGCAACTGAAAGAGAAGGATATCAACGAACAGGTATTGCCGCGTGAACAGTGGCGTGCCGAGCGTCGCACAGAATACGAACAGCGTGTCCAGGCCGCTGGTCTCGGTCAGTACGGTGCCGACTGGATTACAGGTTTTGCGCAGGACAACCAAGGTAAGAATATCAACGACCTTGTGCGCCAAATCGGTAAGCAATATTACAATCTGCCGCAGCAGATTATCGACGAGGTGGCCACGCAGGCCGCTGCGGGCAATCGTGAGTTCAACAACTACGGCAATATCATTAATAGTAAGTTCCTGGATAAGGCCAACGCCTTGCTCGCCGCTGGCAGTTTCCTGCGCCAAGACCGTGCCGCAGAGAATGCCATGCGTAAAGTCAACAAGAAGTGGAAGCCCGAGCAGGATGCCATTGATTCCTATCTTGCCGATCAGAACAAGCAGGAGCCCATCACTCCTATCGACAGTGATCGTTTGACTAAGGCTGAACTTCGCGAGCAACAGAAAGCAGAGGCGGAATACAAGCAGGCACTGCGAAAGGAATTGCAGGACGCACAGCGCGACAGCGACGCCATCATCTCGAAGATTGAGGAGTGGTACCGTCTGCAAGAGACGATTATCACCTCGTATGCCGCCGACGGCACGTGGACGCAGAAGCAGGCCGACATGATGATTGACCAACTGAACATGGCCAAGAACCAAGCACTCGCCGACGCACGGCGCGGCATCTCGGGACGCGACGAAAAGTCGTGGGAGATTACCAAACAGCGCATCGGCGACCTGATGTTTGATACCAGCGATATGTCGCAGCACCTGCTCGATGACATCTTAAAAGTGAAACTCGAAAATGTGCGCACCGCCCTCGGCAACATTGACAAGGCAGGCGTGGAGGGTATCAGCAGCACGGCCATGCGCGACAAACTGAATAAGAATGCGGCTGGCAACGACCGCGAGGTGCAGCGCATTCTGAACAACAGCACCAAGGAGGTGGAGAAGATGTTGAAGCAGTATGACTTCCTGCAGCAGGCCATCGACCAGTTCGACAACCGCCTGACGCAACTCGGACTGCTCACCGAATCGGCTCGCGCCGCCGCCAAGCGCATACAGGACGCTGCCAATGCCAACCCCGCCGAGACACTGAAACCAAACTACACGGCACCCGCTACTGAGGAGGACATACAGCGCCAGCGCCGACAGAGTATCGCCACGGCAGCCATGAAGTTCATACAGAACGGCAGCAAGTCGATGGCCGTCAACTACGAGGACTCCGACGAACTGGCCGAGTGGCTGCGCGAACTCACCGAGGCTACCGTGTCGATAGGACAGAACGGAATGGAGTTCCACTTCTCGTCGTGGGCCGAGACCTTCCAAGAAGACTTCGACAAGTGGCTCCGCAACAGCAGTCGCTACAAACAGGAGATTCAGGCATTCTACCTCTCGCTGGTGGATGCCGAGGACAACTACTACAAGAAGCGCAAGGAGTCGTACAACTTCGAGAAGCAGCAGCAAGAACAGCGCTTCCGTGCGGCGGGCTATACCGACGAAGAAGAGCGCACCACCACGGAACTGGAGAATAAGGCCAAGGTGAGAGACACGGGCATCGGTGCAACCTTCTGGGAACAGCAGGGACTGGGTTCGATAGCCGAAGACCCGGAAGTGCTGCTCATACAGAAACGTATGGAGTGGCGAGCCCGCGAGGTAGCCGACATCGAGCAACAATTGGCACAGAAAGAAGCCGCATGGGCCGAAGAGCGTGCCGCCCGCATTGCCGCCGGTGAGGACGAGGCAGCCATTGATGCAGAGTTCGCACAACGCCGCATGGGTCTCGAAGACCTGTTGAAAGAGCGTCAGACGGCACTCCTTGATACACAGATTTTGATGGCCACAAAGATTTCGCAGGAGATGCAGAAGCGCGTGCAGACCATCAACAGCCTGACAAAGCCCATTCAGGATGGCGCACAGAAAATAGGCAAGAAGTTCGGTGAGATGATACGCGGCGTGGAGGACGACTCGCTGACGTGGAAAGAGATATGGCAGTCGATGGCGCAGGCCGTCGGCGACAGCATCATCGACATGATGGCGCAGTACGCGCAGAACATGATTATGGAGAAGATGATGAACGATCAGTCGAAGTCGGAGGCACTGAGCAAGGCACAGGTCGATGTGGCCGCAGGTACGGCCAGCGCCGCCGCCAAGACCGTAGGACAACTCGGCTGGTGGGGTCTCGCACTTATCCCCGTCATCGCCGCCGTGCTACACGGACTGCTCGCCGCTGCCTTCGCATCCAACAACAGCAATAACACGAACTCTCCGGCCAAAAAGGTGAAACTGGCGTCTGGCATGCTGACGTATGATGAAGGAAATGTGCAGACGGTCGTCGGTGATGATGGTCGCGTGTATAAGGCTCGCAGCCAGAAGTCGCTGCCGAGCGGGGTAAGTATGATTACCGAACCCATCGCTACCACCGTCAACGGCCAGCAAGCCTTGGTGGGCGAAAGAGGCCCAGAGATTGTGATTGGTAGGAAAACCACTCGCGCCATACAGATGAACCGGCCTGATTTGCTGCGCGACCTGGTGATGTTCGACAAGGGCATGACTACCCGCAAGGCCCGCACCTTCGACGAGGGCAACCTGAGCGACCTGGCCAGTGCCATCCGACCGACAGACATGCCGAGCGGTCAGGCGACCTCGCAACAACAGACCGACTTGACCTCGGAGGACGCACGCGCACTGACCGCCGCCATCGGTGTGTTCGCCCAGACCGTCGCCGCCATGCAGAAGAACGGCATCCCCGCGAAGATCCAGAAGTACGGCACCGGCGGGCTCATCGACGAAGTGCAGTCGGGATTGAAGTTCGTGAGTAAGTACAAGTAATATATATAAAGGTATCAAGAGAAAGGGTGGTGACTAATTGTCTCCACCCTTTTTTATCAGCGGCTCCACCTCCGACCACGGGGCGAGTTCCATGTCGTTGGTCTCCGGATTGAAGTAGCCGACCGCGATGAGTTTGGCGGCGGCGTCGGTCGTGTCCTGGACGATGAAGAACTCGAAGGGCTCGATCTTTGGAGGTTCGATGTCGCTCTCGGCCACCTGTTGGCGGGCGGCGAGACGGATGCGCTCGATGTCGGCACGCGAGAGTTGCACGGTCTGGTGGTTCTCGCCCACCGAGGCTTTGCGCACGGCGGCGAGTTCCTCTTTCAGGAAGTGGGCATTCCAAGCCTCCTGCGCCTGCTGATAGTAGAGCCACTGATAGACGTTGGTGATGAAGTTGACCCAACTCTCGGCGTTGCGCATCATCAGCACGGCCAGCGACTGAGCGATGAACAGGCGACGCTGTTTGGCGTCAAATGTCAACAGTCCTGACTGTTCCAGGCGGTCGAGCGTCGAAAACCCGCTGGCGAATGCCTTCAACTCCTTTAACTTGCGCCTTTGCTCGCGGCGCTTCTTCGTGAAATACGTGAAAATGCTCATAATCTTTTGGTTTTATTTGTGTTTCTTTCTGATTTTCTCCATTTCCTCGGCTTCGACGGCCATGTCGTTCAGGTGGCGCAGGATGGCGTGGGCGGTCTGGGCGTTGATCTCCGCCTCGGTCAGTCCGCCGAGGTACTTCTGCAGCGTGGCCATCGAGCGGGTGTAGAGTTCGATGGGCAGCGGCTGCTGCTTCGAGCGCGACCTCGGGCGCTTGTCGGAAGACTTGAAGCACTTCGGGTACTGCTCCTTCAGATACTGCATCATACTCGACCACCAGAACATAATCACCTGCCATTCCACTTCGCTGATCTTGCGCAGCAGTCGGCGCGGGGCGGGCTTCACCTTCGACGGCTCGGCGGGGTCGCTGACGTAGAACAGTTGCGCCAGCACCTCCAGACGGGCGTTTTCCTGCTGCTCGGCGAGGCTGCGGATGCGTTCTACATCGGCCTTGGCGTGCTTCTCTCTTTCAGCAATCAGCGCGTTCGAGGCATTGGTATATACCTCCATCCAGTCGTTCGCCAGCCGGTACTGCTGCCACGAGAGGCCGTCGAGCAGCTCTCCCGGTCGATAGTAGTCCTTCTCGGGTTTCCACCGCTTCCATTGCCAGTGCCACAGCCGTTCGTGGTATGGCCAAAGTATCTTCGGCATCGGCAGCGCACGGCCTTTCGCGTCGGTGGCGTCGAGCCAAGCCAACTGTTCCATGAACGAATGCACCTGCCACGTCTGCAACTCGAACGTCTCCTTGCCGAGCGACGGGTGGCGACAGACGAACGTTGTATTGCCGTAGCGGGCGTCGGTCTCGTCGCCGTCGTAAACGTACTGGCTGACAATCGTCACTTCTGCGAAGCGGAAGAACAGTCGCGTCTTGATTTCGGTCCAGTCGAAGGGGTGGTACCGCGAAAGGCTGGCCATCATCTGACTGCGGTTCATTTCTTCCGCAATCATCTCCAGTTCCCGCGTCGAGCACTGCGCCCAACCCTTCGGCACGTGTAAATCCAAATGTCTTGTTTCCATATCGCCTTTACCTTTATATATTAGTTCCCGCTCGGCGTCATCAGCATCGAGAAACCCTGACGGAAGTGCTTCACGCCCATGTAGAGCTCGTCGAAAGCGTCAGTTCCGTCGGTGCGGAGTTCCTCCGGCGTCGCATCCTGAGCGTCCACAGAGAGTTTCTCACCGCCTTTCTGCTTCGAGAACGTCGATCCGTTGCGCCCGTAACTGAGTTTCACGTCGCACTGTTCCACCGCCGCCGTCAACGGCTCGTTGTTCTGCTTGTTGAACGCGATGGCGGGATAGCCGAAGCCCGCAAACGCCTCGTTGATGTCCTTATACTTCTGCATGTGGCCCGGTGCCTGTCCCATGTCGATGGGGTTCACCTCCCAGCCGTACTTGCGCAGTTCCTTGATTACCGTGTCCTTGATGTCGTCCATCGAGATGCCGTGGAGTTTGAACTTCGCCGTGTGCGAGTAGTAATAGTTGATTTTGCGGTTCTTCTTCTTGTGCGGCGTGTAGTAGCGGTCGAAGTCGCGTATCAGGTCCTGAATCATACCGCCGTTCTTCACGAACATCGAGTTGATGACATTCAGCGTCTCCACCCCGCCGCGCTTGTAGAGTTGCCCGATGCAGATCCAGTTGATCAGGTTGTTGTAGTCGAGTGCCACCTCCAGGTCGAGGTCGTCGCGCAGGTCGCCGTCGAGCGTGCAGTCCTTGATGTTGCTCAGATAGTCGAAGTCAGGGCTCTCATACTCCGTACCATAGGCCGTGCCTCCGACAATCTGCTTGCCCTGCTTGATTTTATACGAGTCGTTCACCGCCGGGCAGTCGTCGTCGATGTAGGTATGGATATCGGGGTCGAAGTTGCAGTAGAAACCCTCGCCGCTCTTCTTCGGACGGATGTTCAGGATGCTGATGGCAAACACCAGCGGCGGCAGGTCGCGCTTCATGCGCCGGATATAGTCCTCGCCCAGGATGTCGATGTTGTCGAGCGACGAAGCACGGATGTAATAGAACGCCGCACAGCGCAGATCGTTGATATGCTTCTGGTATTTCTTCGAGTTGCGGATGGCAAACATCTCCATCTGCTCGTCGTGCGTAATCAGGTATTTGTAGTCGTATAGCAACTCCGCGTCGGCCTGCTCGATGAGTTTGTAAGACAGCAGCGTGTCGATGGTACCCTTGGTATCTACGCCGTACTGGCGGGGGATGATGCGGAACTGTCCCTCGCGGCGCTCCACGGCGGCGGCGAGTGCGAGGATGCGCTCCTTGGTGTCGGCTGAGACCACCTGCACACGGTGCCCACTCTTCTTCGCCGATCGCAACAGTTCGTTGAAGAAGATGACCCGCCCGGCATAGGCGTCGAGTTCATCCTTGATCTGCTGATAGGTCATGCCGTCGCACGGTCCGCCGTCGTTCACCACATCCTGCATCTTTTCCTCACCCTTGCCGAGCCAGTTGCCACGGTTCGACAGCGAGGCGTCACTCACGAAACAGGTACTCTTATAGTAGGGGTTCTCTTCCGAGAAACGGCGGTCGCCCAGCGGATGCACCATACCCGACAAGGCTGGCATCACCTCTTCATCGATCTTCTTCTTCGGCAGGAACTTGCACTCGTCGCCGAAGAGTTCGTTGAGCGTCATACCGTTGGCCGAACCAAGTGTGGCGAGCGAGAGGGTGTGGATCAGATGGCCGTTGGCAAACCACAGACAGTTCTCATACGACTTTGGTCGGATGATGCACGGCGGCGTACCCTTCGGCGGTTTGCCCCAACCGAAATGCGTGCCTTCCTTCATGCCATAGAAACGTTCGATGGCGGCAATCACACCCGGCACTGTACGCGAAAACAACTGTTTGCGACTCGCTCCGAGGAATCCGCCTGCACCCTGCGGCTGTGAGTCGGCTGCCGCCCAGATGCGAGGACCTATGACGCCATCAGTCTTGCCAAAGCGGCGGGCTGCTTCCACCCACAGGTCCTTTGCCATCGCGTAGAAGATGAGCATCTGCATGCGGTTCATGTAAACGTCTCTCGTCTCTGCCATAATCCTATCCCTTTCTGATGGCGAAGATGCAGGGCTTGCCGGTGACGCTGACCTGCATGCGGAAGCCCGCCAGTTTCAAGTCCTCGATATACAGTTTCAGCGGATCGCCGAGTCCGCAGACGTAAGCCTTGAAGTAGGTGCGCAGACGGGCATCGTCGAACACCTCCACATATTCGCTCGTGTCGTCCATACCCTCCGGCGCAGGCGCAAAGGCCGACTGAAAGGCCGCGACCTTCTCGGGAATCACATAGTCCGACAGATG
Organism: Prevotella sp.; assembly: GCA_017964785.1. Lineage (GTDB taxonomy): Bacteria > Bacteroidota > Bacteroidia > Bacteroidales > Bacteroidaceae > Prevotella. The sequence goes on along the minus strand of JAGCRH010000107.1, from coordinate 35,061 downwards.
CACCTGGAATGCGTCGCCGTTGCCCGTCGGTATCTCGTCGGCGCTGGGCGCATCCTCCCAGTCGTCGTAGTCGTATTGCTTCTTTTTTTTCTTTGTCATAGGTTCTCGTCAAAAATATCGGGTTTCTCTTCCTCATCGTCCACGGGCTGCCACACGCCGTTGATTTCCTCCAGTTCCTGCGACAGTTCCTTGTCGGTCAGACCGTACTTCTTGCGCAGCTTCTCGCGCTCCTCGTCGCTGAGCGATTCGCGACCTTCCTTCACCACGCTCACGTCGCCCGTGATGTTGATGTTCGTGTTCGGCATCTGCTCCTGCGGATCGTCATCGTCCTTGAAGTCGTTGTGCAGCTTGAACATCTCCTGGTTGGCCTCCTTCACCGCCTGCCACGTGCCCGTCTGACGCCCGTACTCCGAGAGCCACTCCACGTTTGCCTCGACCATCGCCAGGTGGATGTGCTTCTTCGAGGTGTTCAGCCGTGCCAGCAGCTGATTCACGAGCCAGATATCATTTGAGATGTTTGTCTCGCTACGGAGCGATATCGCCCCCGTCTCGGGATGCCGATGCACCCCCAGCGCCTGTGCCATCTCGATGCTCGCCTGATTACCCATGTCGGCACAGTCCATCAGTTGCTTGTAGTCCCGCGCCGCGATGTTCTTCACGATGGTGCGTATCGGCGTCGCCGGGTTGTTCATAAACACACGGTAGCACTCCAGGCACATCTGCGCCCTGAACTTCTGTTCCAGCGTCATATTCATCCGCTCGATGGCCACGCCGCCGTGCGTCCACGCCACCACCTTCTCCAGATAACTCTGTGATAGTTGACTCATAATCTCGTTTCGTTTTTGATTCTGATACAAAATTAATGTCAGGTCGAGAGTAAAATGGGACTATCTGGCCACTTGTCCCATTTTCGGAAAGTCAGACATTAATTTTGAAGTCAAGAAATCGCGTTTTTTCATTGACTGACATAATATTTTATAAATTGTTTTAGTATTGAATAATTGTTTGATGGCGGCGGCCATTGGTTAATTTGTAACAGGCCGGGCGCGGCCACGCTAAAAGTTAAGTTATACTGAGAACCTTTTTCTCTCTTTGTCGCCGCCGTCCGTGAGGATGGCGGTTGTTTTTTGTTTGTTGCTTGCATTTACTAACAGATGTTAAAGAAATAGCGTTTTGTTTGTTGCAATCATAAAACAATGTTAAATGCAAGCAAATATTTTGTTTGTTGCTTGCATATATCAAAAAGAATACCTATCTTTGCAGCATAGAAATCAAGAATTACAAACTTTTAAACTTAGGCGACATTATGAATACATTGAAGAAAGGCGACGGCACGCAGATTGCCGAAAACAAAATCATCGTTGTTACTCTTTGCAACGGTAAAGGTGAAGAGGTGGCTCGTAAGTATAGCAAGGCTTATGCAGACCTTATCAGTCCACAGGGTAATGTGATGGACTACAAGGTGAGCGATCGTCTGTTCAGGTTCCTGTCGGCTCAGTCGAAGGACGGGAAGATTTACGACATGGGCGGTATCGAGAACGAGCCTGAAAGCTGCTCTGTGCTGTCGGTTGGGTTCGGTGGCGCAAAGATTAAGCACTACCAGTTCGAGGCTGAAATGACTGCCGCCGACAAGACTATAGCCGAAATGTTCCACTTTGATATGGATGACGAAAAAGCGAAGTATGCACGTCCCTGGGAGATAGAGCTGCGACTGGAGGACTTAATGGAAGAGGAGGACTGAGCCATGAAGCGAGCAACATTGAAAAACGTGATCAACGGGCAGACAGTAGAGGTGTTTGCAACGACGGAGAGCAGTGCCAGCAGCTATGGCCGCGAGGTGTGGTGTGATGATGATTGGAACGCTTACTGTGAGGTGAACAACCCCAGCCCGTTCTATGAAATCAGCAACGTAAGAGATGAGTAATATTATAGTTTATAGGAATAATCAGTAATTAAGAAAGGAAAATATTATGGCAAAAATTGAAGACTGGGAAGGAACTGACGACATCGCTTACGTCAACTACAAAATTTACGAGTGGTTCGAGAAACTGTTCAAAAAAATGAAAGGGAAATAATATAAGATATGGACTGATGAAGATTATGACACCATGTTCAACCGTCAGGACAAGCGCACGGAGGATATGTGCAACAAGTCTTCGCTCGATTGCTTTGTGTATTGTGACCGTGGCGGTTATATGTATCTTGTTTTTGAGTAGTAACAATAAATAGTAACGATTATGGCAAACCAAGAATCAAAGAAGACATCGGGCCGTGGCGGTTGGCGCGGCGGCGGGAGGCCAGTGACGGCACTGAAACAGCCCTTGATGGTGCGCATCAGTCAGGAGGCAATGGACCTGCTGAACGAACATGCGAAGAACAAGTCGGAGTATATCGACGACGTGATCAAGCGCGACCTGGGCGGATAGTCCCAAATCATAAGCGAGAGCGACTTATCTTGGCAGAGGAACCCTAAACGAAATGATATATGAAACAGAATGAAGGAAGAATCGGTTATTTGCACGTCTGCAAATCAGGCGAGGTGAGAAAACCGACAAAAGTTGAAGTGTATGAGTTTACTGGCAATCAAGCACCCTTACCCATCGAAAGCATCAGAACTGCTATGGCAGGTTGATGTGGTGCATGGCGACTTCCCCGCCGACAAGCGGTGTATCAGGTGCAAGGGGATTTGGGACACAGGAGCAAGCGATACGGGAGTAGTGACTGGTGTGGTCAATGCCCTCGGACTGCGACGGCTCGACCAGCCGCCAAGACCTGTGAACACGGCCAACGGCGTGTTTTTGTCGCACGCCTACGAAGCCTGTCTGTCGCTATCGGCAGACTATGCACCGTTGAAGATGACTGTTTGAGAACTGCCGACAGGCGATATGGATGTGCTGATCGGGATGGATGTCATCGGTCTTGGGCGGTTTGAGGTTGACTCGACCAGCGGCAGGACGATGCTGACATTTGAGATTTAGACACCTTATATATATAATAATAAAAACGGCGGGGCATCTGATTGGTGCCCCGCCGATTTGTTCAGTACCCCGTGAGAGCACGGGTCGGTTTCATAAGTCACTTGATTTATTAACGGCTCGCATCACTGCGAGTTTGGGTTAGTTTTATTTCAATTCGACGGTCAGGGTGTGCCCGCAATGGGGACACTTCATCAAAGGACTGGGCGGCGCGGGTGCGTCGGCCACCAGTTCCGAGACGGTCACGCCGATGGCTTGCGCAATCTCCCTGAGTCGGGAAAGCGATGGGTTGCCGTTGACGGCCTGACTCACGGCCTGCTGCGAGATGCCGAGTGCGTCGGCCACCTGCTGCATCGTGAAACCCTGTCTGTTGATAACTCCCTTGATATCCATACAATATATATTTTGAAGCGAAATGGGTTGCAAAGATAGAAATAATATCTTTAAGTTCCAAATCTTTTCGCAAAAATTAAATATATATATTGTTTGTTGCTTCGTTTTCTTAATTTCTGTAAATATATATATTGTCTTACTGAATGAAGGTTAAAAGTTAATATATATATTGTATTTTCTTCCTAAAATATTTGGTAGTACAAGATATTTATTGTATCTTTGCGCCATAATTAATAAATATAATGTATATGAGACAGTTTGGTTTTAAGACAGACATTGAACGGAGAATGCCGACGACGGGCAAGGTGTTTATGATTGACCGCATGACGAGCGACTGGGCCGAGCGCCATCCGCTGAACGTGGATCAGTTGATCGAGGACGTATATCAGGAGTTTGCCGGAAGCGAGTTCGAGGAAAGTCGCGAGGTGCTGCACAAGGTGTGGACGGCCACGCTGTCGATGCCTATCCAGGGCGACAAGTCGATTTGTCCGAACAACGGCGGTGCCCATCGGCCTGCTGCCATGAAGGTATGGCACACGGCTGGTGACTACTGGCGCATGGACTTACGTCCTGGCGACGTGCTGCCAGAGCGTTGTCCGAGTGAGAAAATCACGCGGTTGCCGGGTGGCGGTTGGATTGCCCTGTTCCCGAAGGATTTGCATTTGTTAGAGGAATCTACTCTTCCCGAGATAGAGGAATCCGATACTATGGAAGTGATGTTGCCCGCAGTGGGCGAGGTGCGTCAGGTCGCAGAGACGGAAGTCGAAGAGACCGAAGAAAAGGTTGAGAACTGTTCCCCTGTGGTCGCTGATGCGGATGCAGCGGGGATGGTCGTTTTTCAGGATGATGAACACGCAGGGGACAGTCTCTCCGTGGCAACGGCAGAGGCAGTCCCCGTGTGTTCTGAGGTCGCTGTGGCACAGCAACAGACTCAACAGACGGATCGGGATCGGAATGCCGAGCGCAGACGTCAGCGCAGGATGGAGCGCGAGACACAGCGCATGGCTTATGAGGAACGGCTGGAGCGCGAGGCCGCCGAAGCCGAAGCCTACGCCCGTCAGCAGGAGCGCAGGAAGATTTTCGCCGCTGTCGGTGCGGCTGCGGTGACGCTGACGATGATATATTTCTTCGGGCTGCTCGGGCCTGCGATATTCGGACTGCTTTGTGGAGGGTTGCTGAAAGGATAGGCGACCCTTCTTTTTTTTTATAAACCTTCAAAAAATTTAAGCATTATGAAAAAGAACTTTGTTCTGCTGGCAGGTGCGATGATGGCACTGACGGCGTGTGAGAAACAGTCGGTGGACGCGGTGGACGCGCAGTATGAAACCCAGAAGAAGGAACTGACCTTCGCCGTGGAGGGTGACTTCGGAGCAGCGACGTTCACCCGTGGGGCGATGACCGCCGACGGCAAGCAGATGACCGATTTATGGGTGCTCGATTACATGGGCGGGGCCTTGGTGCAGCAACTGCATCAGACGGCGGAGGATGACGACTTCGGCAGTCCGTCGCTGACACTCGACTTCGGCGACCACCATGTGTATTTCGTCGCCTCGCGAGGTTCCTCCCCTACCCTCGACACCGACGAACATACAGTGACGTGGGCTTCGACCTCGGACACCTTCTGGACTGATTATAGCGTGAGCGTGACATCAGGGACGGCGGCGGCACACAACGTGACACTGAACCGCGTGGCCACGAAACTGAGCGTGACCATCGCCGACGAGCTACCCGACGGCACGGCGTATGTGGAAATCATCCCCGCGACCTGGTACTACGGACTCGACTATCTCGACGGTTCGGCAACGGAAGCACAGACCTCGGAGCCGCGAACCATCACTATACCTGCCGCGAAGATCGGAACGACGGGAACGACATTGAGTATCTTCGGATTGAGCGGTACGGTGGAGTGGACCACCGACGTGACGGTGAACGCCTGCGACGGGGATGACAACGTGTTGGGAACGGCGACCATCAGCGATGCGCCGATGACGGCCAACCGAGCCACCTGCTACTCGGGCAATCTGTTCTCAGGCGCCAGCGGCTTCGACCTGAGCCTGAATGCAACATGGAATGACGATCAGACTGGTACTTGGTGATATGAAAAAGATACTGTTGATATCAGGTTGGTTGGCGGCGGTAGTGGCTGCACTCGCACTGACGGCCTGCGAGAAGGTTTCGCTGCCAGTGGCGGCACAGGAGGACAATGCCAACGTCATACTGCGGTTTGCGCCCTATGACCAGACGGCATTTACACGGTCGCTGGGAAATCACACGCGGGCGGTGTCGCCACTGACCGACCAGTGCGCGAAACTCTCAGTGGCGGTGTTCACGACCGACGGTACGAAGGCGAAGAACATCACGCAGAAGGTGGGCGACGCTGGCTACGGCACGGTGAGCCTGTCGCTGTCGGCTGGTACCTACCGGCTTGCGGCCATCGCACACAACGGTCTCGGGGCGGCGACCATCACTTCGACGGAGAAGGTGACGTTTGCCTCGAACAAGGTGACGGACACGTTCGCCTACTACGGAACGCTCGTGGTGGAAGAAGGGGTGCCCATCGAACAGGAGGTGCAGATGACGCGGCGCGTGGCGATGGTCAGACTGACGCTCAGTGACGGCGCATTGCCGGAGGGCGTCAAGCGGATGAAGTTCTACTATACGGGCGGTTCATCGACTTACAGTCCGACGACGGGCTACGGTTGCGTGAACTCGAAACAGACGGAGTATCGCGACTGCTACGACGATGACGGAGAGGCAGTGACGGTGTATGAACTCTACACCCTGCCGCACGAGGAAAACGACGTGCTGAAAATGACCATCACCGCACTCGGCGAAGGCGGCGAGGAGATGTACTCGACGGTCTTCGAGAACATGCCAGTGGTGCGGAATAAGATTACGACCTGGACGGGCGCACCCTTCGGCGGCGACGGCGGCGGACCCATCACCTCGGGCGGTATCAGTATCACGCTCGACACGGGCTGGGACGGTACGCTCAATTATACGTTTTAGAAATGTTGACCTGATAATAATATAAGAAAGTCTTCATGTGCCGCCGTTCGTGAGGGTGGCGGCACAATTTTCAAATATAAACGCAAAGGATATGGAACAACAGTTTATTGCTATCAAATCAGAAAGTCTGTCGCGGAACGATGCGCGTTATGTGGTTATCGACCGCGACACTCGCGAGGTCGTTGACGACTGCAACGGTCACGGCTACAAGTCACCGCAGGCGGCACATAAGAGTTTCGCCTACAAACAGCGCCGGCGCAGCGGTAGAGTTCCGTCTGCATCGGCGCGGCAACAAAGTTCACCGGCAGTCACGACCGATCCGAAGACGGGCGTCACGAGGGTCAACTCCTGGTCGGGCTTTGCCCCAAGACGGGCATCGGCACCTGCACCAAGCACCGCTGCGACCGTGGAGATGGTATCGCCCTTCGTGCGAGAAGATATGGCACCAGTCCAAACGACGGCACAACGGCGGGCGGCTGTTGCCAGGAGTTATCCCTCGCATCGGATTTTGCACCCGAAGAAAGATGTCTCGCAGGAAAATACCACTCCCCCACCCGATTTGTTTGACTTTGAAAACAAGTAACTGCTATGCCTAAATTGATGACCTGCGGGATGATCAAGTTCCGCGTCCGCATGACCCGCATTGTGACAAAGGACGTGGAGGTGACGGCGACGGATATGTATCAGGCACAGAAGATTGGTCGCACGATGGCGGAGAAGCACGACTGGCGCGACTTCGACAATATCGCCTACTCTTCCCTCGCCGAGCCATGGGTTCTCTCAGAACAAAAACGACGGAAATGAAGAAATCCACAAAACAAGAAATCAATATTTCAAGAAAACAAATGTTTTTGTTTTGTTGTTTTCTTTATTTGTTTTCTACAAAACAACAAATAAACATATATATAAATAAAGGTGTATGGAAATAAAGAAGTTTTTGAATCAAAAATAAAAGAAATAAGGCATAAAACAAAGAAATTTTATCTCAAAACAACAAATAAACTGCAAAATGTTTGGAAGTTTCGTGTGTATTTTGTAAATTTGCACCGACTTTGTTAAGAATAGTATTTGACTTTAAGAATTAAGAACAATGGTAACAAGACTGAAAGAAGTGTTGGCTGTTGTCAACAACAAGGGTGGGGTAGGCAAGACCACCACCGTACAATCACTGGCGGCGGCACTCGTCAGGGAACATAAGGACTACCGCGTGCTGGTGGTGGATCTCGACCCGCAGATGCACCTGAGCATCCTCCACGGCTGGAGTGCGGCGAACGACCACATGAACATCCCGACGATTTACTCGGCGATGCGTCACGCTACGAACATCCCCGTGTATCGGACGACCCGCGAGGGCGTGTTTCTCGTGCCAGGCGACACGACGATGCAGGACGTGGACTCAGACCTCTTCCGGCAGATGAACCCGAAAAAGGTACTGCAGAAGTGCTTTGGTCTGCCGTTAGACGACCACACGGACATCGGGCTGACAACCATCATCGAGAGTTTCGACTACGTGTTGATAGACTGTCCGCCCGCACTGAGTCAATCAACCTACAATGCGATGACCGTTGCCACAGGCTTGCTGGTTCCCGTCCAGATGGAGGGACTGAGCGTGAACGGACTCGGCAATATCATTTTGGCGATGCGCGAAGTTCAGTCGGAACTAAACCCTAATTTGAAGTTGCGCGGTCTGCTGCCGACGATGGTGGACGCCCGTCCGAAGATTGTGAAGGAGTTCGTGGACTACCTGCGCCGGTCGTATCAGGGTTATGTCTGTCAGACGATGATCCGTCGCAACGTGAAAATGAACGAGGCCCAGACGATGGCCAAGGACATCTACGACTACAAGCCCTACTCGCCCGTCGGCATCGACTATGAAATGCTCTGCAAGGAACTTTTTAATTAAACGACTATGATATCAGTGAAGGACTTACATACACAGCAGACCGTAAATGCTGCCGTGAGGTATATCACTATCAGCGACGACATTTCCGACCTTCGGGAGAATTTCAATAGCCTGTGCGCCGAGTTTGGAGCCGACGAGTTTGATATGGATGACTTATCGTTCGATATTCACGAACTTGTGGAGAATATCCAGAAGGAGGGTTCATGGATCAAGAACATCGCCGCCAAGAGTGAGTATAAGCGGACGCTGCAGGAGATTGAGTACGTGGTCGATGAATTTATCTGCAAGTATTGGTGGACTAAGAAAGAGGATGTTACGGCCAAGCATATAGCCGACGTGCTGCGTGTGGCAGACCCTCTGAGCCGTCGGCATATCGTGGCGCAGCGCATCGTCATCGAGAGTATCAGTAAACTGCATAGCAAGGAACAGTTACAGAAACTTGACAGGATTATGGACTGGCTTGCGATGAATCCAAAATTAAACAAATCAAGAAATCAAGAAAACAACAAAATTTGATTATTATGAAAGAGAAGACAAACCCGGAGACGCCGTTTAATTTCGGCATCGGCAATTCGCCAGTGGTGAAGCAGACCGAACAGAAACTGGTGGAAGGCTACCAGCGTATCGAGAGTGAAGAACAGAGTGGGGGAGAGGCGGAGTCCGCAAAGGAAACCGCCGCCGCACCGCAGACAGCACAGCCAGAGGAAGAGACGAAGGGCATACAGGCTTATATCCCGATGTCGCTCTACGAACGGCTGGTGATGCGCAAGTTGAAAACGAAAGAGCCGCTCGGTTCGATGTTCCTCCAGGCCATCCGTCTGTGGATCGACGTGCAGGAAGGGAAGATGAAGGTGGAGAAGTTACCTTAACTCTATCTTTGGCAACTGAAGACTACGAAATGAGGTGGCTGAGACTCTAAAAAAGACAACCCAATACTCTATATCTGGCAACCAAAATAAGGCGCAAATGCCCTAAAATCGCGGAAAACCGAAAAGCGTAAGAGAAAATAAGATAACGACGATACTCTTTTTTTTTAGAGAGATTAAAAAAGGTATTTTATCAAATTTCTTTTCTTTCTTTATCGAAAATCTACGAAAATAGAGCATTTAAGATAAGAAAAGGTGAACAAGTTTAGAGTTTAGGACACCCAAGTTTAGAGTTAAGCCCCGACTGAAAGGTGAACCAATTTAGAGTTAAAGCACAATATATAATATATAAAGGTATATGAACGACGACAAGAAACAGCAATTGCAGGAGATGCGTGAACTGGTGGCGCAGAACTCGTGGATCAAGACCCCATTCGCCTACACGCGGTTGGCATCGAAGGCCACGCTGATACAGCAGAACGCGCTGTTGATGGTGAGCGACCGCCTGCAACAGTACATCAAGGACTTCTACAACATGCACCTTGACAAGGCGAAGAAGCGTCCGAAGTCGCTCTTCACCGAGCACCTGTTGAATAACGGCATCCCCTCGTTCCGCATCTGGCTGGCCGACCTGGGCGTACAGCCCAACAACTACAAGGTGGTGCGCGAGGCTATCGAGGAGATGAACGTGCTGGTGGAGCATCCCGTCATCGACGAGAACGGTGTGCCGACGGGTGAGACCGCCTTTACGCCCGTCTTCGAGGAGTTCCGCGTGAAGGAGACCGGAGACTACTACAAATACGAGACCGAGAACGAGCAGGGACTGAAGGAGACCGCCATCAGTGCGCGTCACTACGGTTATATCGACGTGACCATCAATCACAAGGTGGCCGAGTGGGCCTTCGACATGTCGGCTGGCTACGTGAACCACTACAAACTCATCGCCCGCTATTCGTCGAAGCGCACCACGCCACGCCTCTACCTGTTGCTGATGCGCGAGGTGGGTAAGGGACGACTCCATGCCCGCTTCACCGTTGAGGAGGTGAAAGAGTACCTCGGCATCGTACCCTACAAAGACGAGAAGACGGGTGAGATGGTGACACCCTACCCGAAATTTGCCCACTTCAAGACGAAGGTACTGGAGGCCGTGCGGCAGGATTTGAACCGTATGGCGCGGCTCGATCAGACCGACATCACCTTCGACTACGATTTGGTCTATCCCGGTCAGCGAAAGCGCGGCGACCCCGAGTATATCGACTTCACCATCTACCGCACTCACCTGGGCGATGCCTACAACGTGGTGGTGAACCATGCCAAACTGCCCGTGCAGACGGAGCCCGTGCAGACGGAAATCTTCACCGAGGAGCAGCAGCGATACAGCGACGCCTTCTCGGCGGTGATGGCCGACGTGTTGGCGGCGGTCGAACTGGAAGAGATGCGCAACCAGTTCCGCCGTATTACCTTCGAGGACTACGACGACAAGACACACACGCTGCTGTTGCAGGTGCCCGACAAGAAGTTCTGGGAGTGGATTGAGGGCGAGAAGTTGAAGCCTTGGTTTGTGTCGCACCTGAAGCGCCACTTCCCCGACATCTGTATGCTCAACTACCGCATCCTCGACAGCAGGAAAAAATGATTTTAGGTTAACCGATTTATAGTTCTGGCGACCATCTTGGATGGGACGATTTTCGGGCACCCCCGAAAGTTGTCCCATTTTTTATTTTCTTTTTTCTTACTTTGCAGGCGGAAATAATTTATAAAAATCGACAAATAATGAATCAGGAAAAAAGAAAGAGATGGCTGCGGATGCTGGTGTGGGTGGTCTATCCCCAGACGGTGGCCGTGGTGGTAGCGGCGCTGGTGGCCACGTGCAGCAGTTGCGCCACGAAGAAGGAACTGCACGAGCACACGTCGCACACGGTCGTGGCCGACACGGCGGTGACGGAGGCGAAGCACGACGGACACGTCAGTCAGACCGTGCAAGACCTCGACTCGATCGTGACGGCCTCGGTGTGGGCCGCGATGCAGGAGTTTGCCAAGAGTGAGCAGGAGCACGAGGTGACGACCGAGACGCTGACGGAGACCATCGACAGCCTCGGGCGCATCATCCGCCAGCAGCAGCGGACGACCGACCGCACCGTGAGCCGGCAGGAACTGCAACGGCAGCAGGAGCAACTGCGGCAACTCTCCGCCGACCTGCGCCGCCACGTCAGCACGCTCGACTCGGCGTGGGCCGACCGCATCGAGACCTTCGAGAGCCACCTGCGCGACTCTCTCGCCACCGCCCTCGACCGCATCAGCGAGACCAGTGCCGCGCCAGCCCTCTCGTGGTGGCAGCGGTTGTGGCAGCAGTGGAAGGGCTTCCTCGCGGGGGTCGTGATTTGTTCCGTCTTGTTCCTCACCCGCCGTCTCTGGCGCGGCTGGCTCCCCATCGGCAAGTGACGTATGTGCTGTTTCCTGATAGCGATGACCCCGACGCGGGCGTTCCGGCGGCTGAAAGAGGGCGAGAGCGTCGTCAACAGTCTCGACGAACTGCTGGCGCTGCAAGACCGCCTCGAATGCGACCTCTACATCACCCTCCCCGACGAGTACGGCCAGCGGCGGGTTTTTCTCTACGACCCGTAAACATTATTTTAATATATCAGACTTATGAAACCAAAGACAAAGAAAATCGAGGCTCCGGTGGCGGAGCGGAAGTATTACAAGGTGCTCGTGGATTCGAAGACGGGCAAGGCGCTGACGCGGTTCTGGCACGCCTGCCAGAAGTGCGAGGAGGCGGCGGAGGATTACTGCAAGAAGTTCGGGGCGAAGTACTATTATGAAGACCCGAAGTACTTTGCGGGCGGCGTGGCCTGCGTGGCGTTCGAGGCCGGTGCGAAGGTGGACGAGCGCGAGTGGCGGCGGTTTATGGTCATCGACGATGAGCAGTACTGGGTGCCTGCCTGCGAGGCGGTGCGCGAGACGGTTGAGGTGCCCAGCCGCGAGTATCAGATGAAGGACTCGTGGGACACGATGTACCTGCGCGACCATATCCGTGAGGTGCGGGGTCGTGGCGCCGACGGTTCGGAGGTGAGTCGGCTCGTGATGCCGAAGATATCGTTCCGCACCGCCGACGGACAGAAGGACGCCTGCGGTCGGCCTGTGGTCGCCTCGCGGAAGATGCGCCGCGCCATCATCGCCGAACAGAAGCGGCTGCGGTTGCCCGTGACCACCGTGCAGCAGATTTACGGGCTGCTCGGGGCGCGGTTGCCCGAGGGACGGCTCGCTGACCAGACGCCGACGTTCTTCGTCAGGTCGGCCACCTACTATATCGGCTGTGCCTATGCCTGCGGTGCCGAGGGACTGGAGGAGATTACGCCCCAGATATACAAGATGAACGCCGACCTGGCGGAGTACGAGGCCAGGCAGCAGGGCAACTGAGCGGACGGGTCGTGCGGCGGGCGGCGGCTCAGGTCGCTGGCGTTTTTTCCCCTGCGAAGGCTGGCGCACCGCCCTTTCTGCCGAGGGCCGTCTGAAGGGCCGCGATGGTCTCGCGCTGTGCGGCGATCGTTTCGTCCTTCGCGGTCAGCGCCTCTTCCTTCGCATCGAGCGCCGCTTGGTAGGCTTCCTTCACCGCAGCCAGCGTCTTCGTCTCGCTTTTCGTCTGCCGCTTCCGCTGTCGCGGTTCCTCCGCGTTCTCGATGAAGTCGGAGAGTCGCAGACCGTAGTGGTTGCACAGCCGTAGGATGCAGCGCAGCGGCAGCCAGTCTCTGTCGCCCGTGTCGGGCTGTCCCTCCTTCAATGGCGGCAACGGCTTTTCCAACAGCCAGTATTGCAGATTGTTGGCACTCGATGTCTTCAAGACGATTTTCAGGTCTTCCTTGCGGATGCTCTTCTTGTTCTTCTCGTACCAGTCGCGGAAGAACTCTTTCTTGTAATTGTAAGCCATAAATTAAAAACAAAGTAAAAACATTAAAAATATTAAAATGATATATCGTTTCGATATTATTTCCGATTTTTCTATTTATCTTTGCTGCAAATTTATAAAATACATCTGATATGACCAAAGGAATTTTTGATAAAATCCTCGTACCGCAGGGCATCCTGGCACCCTCGGACCTGACCGCCGACGAGAAGAAATCGCTCTACGCGGAGATGCAGGACTGCGGCGCGAGCGAGATGTTCGCCTACACCCGTTTCTTCCGCGACGGCTTCGCCCAGTGGGAGATTGACGGCATCCTCGCCCTGAAGGTGGCGTACATCAACTGGCTGAAGACCGAGGAGAAACTGTTCATCGAGGTGCGCTGCGTGGGCGAGGTCGCCGTGCCAGGCGACGACAATATGGCGCAGTACCGACATTTCTACCGCATCCCGCCCCGACCGATGGAGGGACAGTCGTTCGAGGAGCGAGAGTTTGACATCACCGTGCCGGGCGACTTTTGGCGCTTCCTCGGCGACGTGGCTTACCGCAAACGCTTCGGACAGTTCATGTTCGAGCGCGGCATGAAGTCCTACAAGACTGTGATGAAGCGCTTCGCCGCCGACGACTGGCACGAGTGGGAGCGTCAGGGCATCCGCCAGTTCACCGAGCAGTTCGCCGAGAAACTTACAAATAAATAAAGGTAAACATGAAACATCTGGATATTACATTCGACTTTGAGACCTGCTCCACCGCCCCCGATGCCGCCCCGATGCAGTTGGCTGCCGTTGCATGGAGCCGTAGTGCCAAGGACAACCCTTTCCTTGAAGACACTTTCTGTGTCGGCGTCGATTTGCGTACCTGTGTCGTGGCAGGTTTCTCGTTTGATCAGGACACGATTGACTTCTGGAGCCGACAGAACAACACGGCGAAGTCATGCGTCTTAGCTGACGAGCCGCTGCCAGTCAACGATGCTTTCAGGAAATTCTTCGATTGGGTCGATGACGTGAAAAAGAAATATGAGGCGGAAACCGTCTGCCTCTGGTGTCAGGGCCAGGACTTCGACTTTCCTATTTTGAAGACAATCGCGAGGAAGTTTTTTATGACGATGCCCATCCATCAGCACTACTTCCGCGACTGCCGCACATTCGTACTCGAAACGGCACTGATGGTGACTGACGGTGAGAATGCCAAGAGACTGCCCGACTATATCAGACGCAGTGGCAGTCACGACGATATCCTTCGCAAGCCGATGCTTGCCTACGACCTCTTCCGAAAATCCCTGCCGAACTGCTTGAAGGACGCGCACAGCACGATGGACTCTACGACTGTCTGCGTTCGACCTGGAGCGTCTGGCAATGTATGATACTGCAGAGCTATTTTATTCAGTCGATACCTTTAACATAGCAATATGCACTCACGCTAAGTGTCCGACCAAGGATAGCTGACCAAAGTTTTCAACCCGCGCTGACTCCCATTTCTGCGCAAACCCGACCCCGCCGCCACCGACATCTAATGCTGCCAAGCCCGAAATGGACGTGCGGCGGGGCTTCTTTCTCTGACAACGAACAAAACGATAAAACGTATGGAAACCAAAATTACAGTATGGGCCATCCTCGGCGCGATACTTGTCGTCGCCTTCTTCATCTGGGTATGGCGTACAAAATGAACCCGCGATGGCAGCAAATCCACTATACTATACACATCGGCACTCGAACCAGGTGCAGGCGGCCTGTCCGACCATGACGCAGGAGCGGTACATGGAAGGCTGGGACAGGGCGAACTCGCTGGTGAACACGATGATCGGCGTGGCCAACGAGGTGGCGCGGCTGGCCATCAGCGACGGCATCGACGCCATCAAGCGGGCAGGCAAGTACAGGCAGAAGACAAAGCAACTCTGCAACGAGACCTTCCGCCGGCAGGAGGAGTACGAGGCGCAGCACAACCAGAACTTCGGCGACCGCCTGAAACTCTGGCTCGACTACCTCGACGGCACCGAGGACGAGTACCGCCGCCACATCTTCAATATCTACATGGCCGTGAAGATGGCGCTCGACCGCCACAGGCAGACGAACACCGAGCTGAAGGCCCGCATCGAGTGCGGACGCATCTGTGCAGAACTCGCCGTAGGACAGTTCGACGCGCTGATGGCCGACCTGAAGGAGAAATTCGGCGTGGACTACTCGCCGCTGTTCATCCGCGGGCGATATGACGGTCCGCTATGGGCATGGCGGCGGGTGTGCGACATCTACGTGCAGACCGACGACCCGAAGCAGTATATCAACCTAAATGACGACGCGAACCTGCGGCTGGCGGCGGACGTGCTGGCGCGGAAACTCTCCGACAGCGACGTGCTCAACCGCATCGGCAAGCACGCCATCGAGCAGAATCTCGAAGTGGCCAGACGCTTCTCCACCGACGAGGACTTGAAGGAACTCGGAGTCATTGACGAAAACGAATGAGATATGAAAGAGACGAAACGATACAAACAGGCGATACTCATCCCCGACGGGATCACGCCTACCATCTTCGCCCTGCCGTGCATCTACTCCTGTCACAAGGAGTCCGACGGGCGCATCTGCTACCTGCTCTACGACTGGGACGAGCAAGGTAAGTATGTAGAACTCCGCCCCGGCCAGTGGCTCTGTCTGGACTACGACGGCAAGTGGGAGGTGAAGGACAAACTTTGAACGGATCTGTACGGAAAGCCTGTAAATGGTGCAACAGGCGATAATTAGCACTGAGCGGGGGTTCGAGTCCCTACCGTACCACTATGCGTAGCGGCGCAGAAATAGCGCAGTTCCCGCAAGGGGGCTGCATGTGAGAGTAACATTAGTGAACAACGTTAAACTTCAAAATACGGCTGAAAAGGCAGCCGGGCGGGTGCAAATCCCGTGTTGGAGAGCAACGGTACTATATCGGAGGTGACGAAAGACGTCTTGCGGTTTCAGATGTTCAACGAATAATGCTACGCTATTGATTTTCCTTACGAAGTCAGACCAAATCTCCACTCATGGACGATTGGCCGGTGTTTTGACAGCCAGAAAGACGGCACCCCTGGGTCTCACATCCGCAGGTTTTTGAACGAACGACAAAAGAAAGAGATATATGGATCAGAAACCAATCAACCTGCATGAGGAAGCGCAGATTATCCACTGGGTACGGCTGGCAGCCGAAGCACTCGTCAAGGGCGACCGCGACAACAGAGGAGGTACGCACTTTATCTGCAACGACCTGAAACTGCCGAAGCGGTTGTCACAGGAAAAGCAGGTATTCCTCATACTACAACTGATAGCCCGCGAGCCGCGCCCGTTTGTCGAGTATCTGGAGAGCGGATGCACTCACCTCAGACGTGCGGAGGTTGTCGGTGACGGTACGAAGAAATCTTCTTTCAAGGCACAATGGCGAGACGATTATTATAAACAATAAAGGAATATGGAACAGATTAATTTCGACAATGGCGACGGTAAACTGGATTTCGCCACAAAGTTGCAACAGGACTGGTTGAACGCCTGTCTTGCGGCTGACATCCCGGCGGTGACTCGCGACACGGCGGCGCGGCTGCTGGCGGTGCTCTACGTCCACGGAGGCGGGCACGAGGAAATGGTGATGAACCGCAAGTTCACCAACGAGATGAAGTATATCCAGCGGCGCTATGGCATCGAGGGCGGTCAGAAGCCCGACCCGCAGGTGGTCAACCTCGTGCAGCACTACGTCACAGAGTTGGAGCAATACGAGAGCAAGCACGCCGCCGACACGGCCACCGATACCGACGGCTCCAAGGTGACTGACTCGGCACCCGATTGGGCGGTCAACCTCTTCCGTGACCGCTACGGCATCAAACTAAGGTATTGAGCGATAAACCACGACTAAAAACGAAATATTATGAAGTACGAGAGATTGGCGAAGAAGATTGCCTTCGACATGGTAAGGCAACTGGAAGGCAAGGGTCTGAAAGTGTCGGAGTTTCCCGACCTGATGGCAGAGGCATACATGGTGTCGATACTGACCTATTGCCGTGTGGAGCGCCTTGACCCTATGGAGACCCTGCGGCTCTTCCACGAGAAAGTGAACCAGATCAGCGAGGAGGGTTACAAGGCCGCCTGCGCAGAACAGAAACTGATAGAGTGTTGAGTTATGGCAAAGACGGGAAAGATAATTAGGCTTTTCGAGTGGCGCAGGGGGATGAAGTTCCAGAGCGGGTGCAAGAGGGGAGACAGGTTTGTAGACGTCATCCTCGTTGACGGGCAGCACTATCTCTGTCGGCTCTCGCACAGGGCCTCGTATAAGAAGTCGCCGCAGGGTGAAAAGTTCAGCCACTATTGGCGTGTGATGCCCGTAGAAAAATACATCGCTAAGAAAGTCTTTGCCTCGAAGCGTAAGGTGGGGGATGTCGAGTTATCTGTAAAAGAGTTGAGTTATGGTGAATAAGGAGAAAGGCTATGGGATATAGGACTTTGAATGACTTAAAGACAGGTGATGATTTTCTTGTGCTTGGCAGACCGATGATGAAGTATATCTACCATTACTTCGAGAACCCGCAGCGCATCATCTTTGTATGTAAGGATGAGAAAGGGGAGACTATTAAAATCCCGCGCACTATCGTTTCTGGTGCAGAACTTGTAAAGAGGAAAACCTTTCAAGAAAATATCGGTCTGCTGAGACTGGCCAATGGAGGCAATCGCGTGGCGGAAAACATTCTCAGAACACGGTTTGGCATGGATATACTATCGAAAAAGGAAATTTCCTTGGAGAGCGCTAAGTGGCTGTTTTTCTGTCTGCCGTTTGCACTCGTTGCCATTGGCGGCTGCATTTGCATGCTTTTGCATAATCTTGTAGGCGTGTTTTTTTCGCTCATTATTGCTGGCGGCATCGTAGGCACATTGTTGATTGCATTTTTGGATTATTTCGATAAAAGGATCGTATGAGACCCAAGAAGGATAAGGACAAGGACAAGCGACCGCAGGCGCCGAAACTCGACCCATGGCGGAAGATGGAGGTGACGGCAGCCGACGCGGCACGGCAGCAGAAGGCCGCCGAGGCATCGCAGATTATGGGGCGGTTGGGGCTGATGACCGACCGCCAGCGCATTTTCGACCGTTGGATCATCCGCATCCGGCGGAAGGACACGATGCAGATCCTCTGGACGAAGCGCGGCATGAACGAAGACACGATACTGACCGAGATGCTGCGCTGGTTGCGAAAGGAAGAAGAACGGACAAAAAAACAATAGGACGATGGCAAATATATATGTGAAACTGCCGTGGTACGTCGCGGCATATTATCGAGGGATGGACGAGGACCACCAACTCACGGAGTGGGAGCCGCTGGTGTTCTGCGACTATACCCACGAGTACGTGATACTGCAGAACAACCTGCGCTACATCCCCGAACAGAACCTCTCGCGGCTCTGTTACTCGCAGCGGGCGTGGGAGAATATCCTGCACGGACGGACACCCGACGGGACGATGCTGATAATGACCCGCGACGCGAAGACGTGGCCCTCGACGCAGGAACTCTGTACGCTGACGGGGGCGGCGCTCTCGGCACGGATGCAGTCGTCGGACTACCTCGCCGTGCAGATGCCGCGAGAGGTATGGCTCAACAAGAAGGTGATGCGCACCAATCAGTGCTATGCGCTCTCCTACGACTGTGCCCAGCACTTCACACAGATGCTCTGTCAGGAGTTCTACCATGTGTTTCTCGACTGGGTGGAACAGGACGAGCGGTTCTGCAACCGCATGGGCATCCACCGCAAGAACCTGGAGGTGATGGAGCGGTTCCTTGTGCAGTACAACATCCCCATCAGCGTCGATTCAAAGGAACAGGAGTCGTTGCGACGCATGCGCAACCGCTGGTTGGAAAATGCCAAGAAACGGCCCAACGACCGAGTGAACTTCAACCAGGTGTGGCAGGACCATATCAGCGATGATGATCTGAAACGTGCCAAGAGATATCAGAAGAAAGGATAGACGCGGCGGAAAATTGTCCCTAATTCATTTTGAACGTAACTAATTTTGTAAACGGAATTATTCACGGCGATATGAAAATAAAAACGGCTATATTTACCCGTCTTTTGCAAAATGCGATGATATTTTGCACATTCTGCATTGAAAACAATGCCGTTTCGGTATCGCCTTTTGTGCAAAAAAGAGGCTGCAAAACGTATCACAAAAATGCACCAGGACGCGACACAAAACGAAATACAAAACGCGATGCAAAACGACGCGAAAAAGTGGGGGTTTTAATTAGGTTTTAATATGGCAAGGAATAAGATAAAGACTACCCGGGGAATGAGGGTAAGTACCACCCGCAAGGGTTTCTATATGTTCTCACGCGACCTGCTCAGCAGTCGCCGGTACAGATGTTGTTCGTGGGTGGCAAAGGGGGTCTATTTCGATCTGTTGAACGTGCTGGCCTTACAGCCCAAACCCGGTGCTATCAGCCTCTCTGACTTTGATCTGAAACCTAAGAACGAACGGTCGTTGACGTTCCGTTGCCTCCAATGTCAGAAGAAGGCTAAGAATGGTGAGTATCAGTCGATTAAGTATTTTGCCGAAGCCATCGCCGTGAGCGGAGCCAGCGGCCCGCGACCTGGACTGATACACGGTCTGCAAGAATTGTATCTGCGCGGGATGGTTATCATCGAAGGCGAGACGCTGATACAACCTCGTATGTATATAGATAATGGTTATGAACTGACGATTGATAACGATCAGACCGAGGAGACGGGCGATGGAAATATTGTTGCCATAGGCTCGCCTGACGACGCTGACAGCGACCCCGATGCAGAGCGTTTAAGAACGGACGGAAAAGATGGTAAAAAAGGGTCTAAAAATACCATCAAAAATAACTCAAAAAATCCTCGCGTAGGCGCAGGCGACGAGCCCGCCCAATCAGAGAGTGCGAGTAAGAGTAAGAATATAGATAATGATAATGGTAATATAGGGGGTATGGGGGGCGACGCGCCCGACGATGGTAAAACGGAAGAAAAATCCCCTGACGGCAAAGACGGGGCTCCTGGCGGTGTGAAAAAGTCGGGGATGCAAAATACTCCGCCGGCGAAAGAAAAACCCGCCAAATCGCCCCAAAAGGGCAAAAACAAGCCTTCTGTGGCCGACAACCCGCCCACGCTGAAAGAGATACAAGCCTACTTCGACGAACGTGCCCAACAGGGTAAACCGTTTCTCTATGTCACTGCCGATGGTTTCTACGATGCCTGTTGTCAGTCGGGATGGACGTTGAAGGATGGTAAGCCGATGATTGACTGGCGGGCTCGTGTCCGTACTTTCGAGAGTTTTCGTAAAGAGCACGGCGACCGTCCCGTTGCCCAATGGCAGGGTGGGGTACAGCCCACGACACCACCGAAGCCAGGTGATCCCGTCCCCGCCACTAAACCCAAGCCGCGCAAATATAAAGACAAATGGTAACGCATATACGCATATATACATAAAAGAATTATGGACTTGACGGACGAGCAGAGGGCGAAGTTGCTGGCCGAGAAGGAGCGTATCGAGGCGGAGCAGGCACGGTCGAAGAAGAAAGACCGCACGGCACTGATGGGTGACATTGCCCGTCAGTATCGGCGCAACGGCGGTTTCAAGGGCGACACGAAGGTGCGCTGGACATTGCCGTCGGCAGACCTGCAACTGATGCGCGGTCTGGTATACGCCATCGGCCCTGACGCGCAGTGGTTGCCGGAGTACGACGGCGTGGTGGACTGGCTCGCCGACAATAAGGGCAAGGGTCTGATGTGCATCGGCGACTGCGGCAGGGGCAAAACCGTCATCACCCGTGATATTCTGCCCGTGCTGTTCAAGACGCTTATCGAGGTGCGCTTTTCCGACGGTAGCGTTGGGCATCCCATCTACAATTATTTCCTTGCAAAGGAACTGAGGACCCGGTGGAGCGAGATAGAGCGTTGCAAGATTGTGTGTGTCGATGACGTGGGTACCGAACCGATTGCGAAGGTCTATGGTGAGACGCACAATTATTTCGCCGAGTTGGTGGACATTTGCAATGACCGTGACAAACTGCTCATCTGTTCGACAAACCTGACGCAGATACAACTCTTCGGCGGCAAGGATGACGACCCCGAGTCGCCAACCTTCGGCCAGATACTGCCAGCCCGCTACGACCAGCGCATCTTTTCCCGCCTTGTCGGCAACACGGTGCGCGTCTATTTTGAGGGTGAGGATTTGAGAATGAAAAGATAGAAAGGAGAAAGAGATATGCCACCACAGATAGGAGTGAAGAGACTGAGACCTGCAGAGCACCCGCGACGCAACATCGCGATGGCTTACGACTGGCAGGGGGAGAACGACGACGTACTGGCCATCGTGTTTGTCGGGGCCGACGGCGAACTGTTGCAACGGCTGTTCGACTGGCTCTGTGCCGGTGGGCGCGGACTGGCCGACGGCTACCACATCGAATGGCAGCACCCGCCGTATCAGCGGCAGGGGTATTGTTATCACCGACTGGCGGTACTGCTCGACGGCTACCACGCGAAGTTCGCCTCGCCTGCCGACGTGATGCTGCTCTGCCAGTCGTGGCTCTCGCGCAGCAAGGAGGTGAACGGCGGCCATGTGGATGTCTATGCGCTCGACGACCTGCTGAATCTGCGGTGTCGCGACGAGGAGAAAATCATTGACTTAAAAAAATAAAGATTATGTTTCATTTTGGAAAGACCCCGAGTGGGGAGTTGGAGGTGAGGGTCAGCGGCTCGGACGTCGCGATGTTCTACCGTGCCGTCAGTTCGACGGGACTGCTGGAGCGCCGCGATATGTATAGGTTCAAGACGTACATCGAAGAGAATTTCAAGGGCGAGATTGGTATCAGCAATCCCGTGAGTGACGAACTCAAAGAGAAGAAAGGAGGCAGGCCATGACATTATGCAAGGGTAAACAGTGCCGCTACAAGAAAACTTGCCAGTTGTATGTGCTCGGACTGGGCAGGACACAATACGACGGCTGCGAGGACCAATGGATTGACCATTGCCTTCACACGTCGAAGTATGTTAAGGTGGAGCAGCCGCCGAAGAAGAGTGACTATCCGCAAGGTTGTTGAACGATGTAAAAAGAAATCAAATAATATTCACAAATTAAAAAACATTCAAACATTATGCAAAACGTAATTACGATTGACGTCGCAGGATTTAAGCGAATCCTCGACATGATGAAACCCGTTATCTCCAACAAGAGCGCCCTGCCGATACTGGGCGACGTGAAACTCGACTGGGACAAGCAGGCTGGCATGTTCCGGCTGACCGGCTCGAACACCGACTCGTGGCTGACCGCCGACTGCGCCGATCCGAAGACCAACGACGACGGTGACATCGAGATGGTGCCATGCGTCCACATGTTGCAGGAGGACACGAAGGAGCACTGGCATCCCGTCTGCCTGCCCTATGCCGATCTGCGCGAGACGTTCTCGCTGCTGCCCGCCGCCCGCCGTTGCACGGTGACGTTCGACGAGAGTGCCGACGGCCAGCGCCTGATGACTATCGACTATCAGGACGGTCAGATGTCGCTCTCCTACGATGCCGCCGACGAGTACCCCGAGTCGCCGACGCTCGTGACCCGTGGTGACGACCGCGACCGCCGCCGTGAGGAACTCGCCGCGCAGGTGGCCGCCCTCCAGGAGCAGAACAGCACCGACGGCCTCGCCACCCTCCAGCAGGAACTCGCCGCCATCCCCGAGCCCATCTGCCGCTTCCGCATCGAGTCGCCGTCGCTGCTCGGTCCCGTCCGCGAGGCCCGCACCTGTGCCGCCAACGACGAGTTGCGCCCCGTGATGAACGGCGTTTGTCTCGACACCTTTGCCGACCACCTCGTCGTGGTGGCCAGCGACGGCCATAAGTTCTACAAGAACGTCATCGAGACGGGCGTGGGCTATCTCGACTACAAGACCTTTCCCGCCCTCGACCCGCAGACGGGCGAGCCAGGCTCGGCGAAGTTGATTGTGCCGAAGACCGTGATGGCCACCATCAACGCCGCCTTCCAGCAGGCCATCAACATCACCGTCACCGCCGACAGCCGCCGCCTGCAGTTCTCCACCCTCGGCGTCAACTTTGTGGCGCTCTGCATCGAGGGCAGGTACCCCAACTATGAGAGCGTCATCCCGCGTGACAATCCTTATAAAGTACAGATGAGCCGCGACACGCTGAAGATGGCGCTGCGCCGCGTGCAACTCTCTGCCGACGGCTCGTCGAACATGGCCACGATGCTCGGCGACGGCACCGCGTTCGTCATCGAAGCCTCCAACATGCTCAACTCCAAGTCGGGTTCCGAGCGCGTCCCCGTGCAGCAGACCGACGCCTTCCTGCCGCAGGGCTTCAAGATAGGCATGAAGATTTTATCGACCCTCGATCTGCTCGATCTGCTCGACGAGGACAATATCGTATTCTATTTCTCCGACCCGTCGCGAGCCTTCCTGCTCAGGAACGAAAGTCCCAAGTTGCAGTCGAAGACCCTGCTCCAGATGCCAATGCTGGTGAATGAGGCTTAATCCACGTGCGGGCTGCGGTGCGGGCTTACGTGGTGCCCAGGGATTCTTTCAGCCCTGCCAGCACCGCAGCCCTTTAATATTAACTTAAAAAGGAATATAGAGATTATGGAAACATTGATTGTCATTTTGATTGTAGTGATGATAGCCCAGACGGTGCTGTTCATCTACTCAAACTTTATTGACTTGTCAGCCCGCCGCAATCAGGCGGCAGCGCAAGAGGCACTTACAAATGCTCATGCGGACTTTTGTAACGAAAAGAAACGCTTTGGCGAAATCATTGCGAAAAAAGACGATACCATCAGAGAACTGACCTCTGACAAGGTAAAGATGCAAGCCGAAATCATCGAACGAGGCAAGCATATCAGACATCTGGAGGATATTGTACTAAAACCCGGTGAGCAAATGCTGATAGTGTGGCGACCGACCATCGAACAGATTAAAAGCGTATATGCCGCTGCAGGAGTTATGGAACAGATGAATGAGCACACGGACGCAAAGAATCTGAACACACTTTGGGAAGACCTCAAAAAGTTGTATCAGCATGAAGAATGAGGTTGATAAACTTATCGAATTGCTCAGAGAGTGTCATGAAACATCTTTGAAATCGCAAGAATGGATGAATCTTTTGGATGTCATTCAAAAGAATCGGTCTTTATTACAACGCATGAAAGCCATCTACGGTGACATCAAACTGAGTGATGCGATAGACATTCTACATGAGCAATATCAAAACGCATTAAAAAATTGTAAGTTATGACAGAAATCGAGCAACTCCGCAGAAATACGGAAAAGGCATACAATGCCGCATTGAGAGCAATGTTCGACCTCGTGAACGCAATCACCGAGGAACGGAACTATTATCGTGAATTGTGCAACAAGAAGGAGGGCTGACCGATGATTACAAGAACAATAGAAGGCTACTACGTGCGGGATTGCGGCAACGCGACATTCTCGCCGACGTCCTTTGAGGACAAGGGATATTTTGACGAGTGCAACTGGTGGAATAACGAGTGGTACACTGAGGATTCGTCGAAGGAGCAGCGCCTTGACCAGCTCGACGAACTGCTGATACTCGCAAGAGACGTTGACGATAACGTGCCGCACAGAATTAAGATAACGGTAGAACTTGAACCAGTGGAATATGTTTCCAATTGTGACGAAATGAAGAAGAAGCATGTTGAACATCTTGTCAAGCAGCTGTCGGAGGCGGCTGGCGTAGATAAGGAGGAAATTCTAAAGTCCGTAAAGAAGATGGGAGGGAACGTATGAAACGAGAAAAAGTGTATCTAAGCGGTCCTATTTCGAGCATCGGCTATGAGGAAGCCTGCCGACGCTTTGGAGAGGCGGAAAAGTATCTTCAGAAATTTGGGTATCGCACGGTGAATCCAACTAAAATGCGCTTACCAGTGTTTCTTGCTCAACACGGCCATTATCGGTGGTGCTTACTGCTTCAACTGGCGTGGTTCTGGATGACGTGCGACTGCATCTTTTTGATGGACGGCTGGCACACCAGCGACGGCGCAAGGCTCGAAAGGGCGGCTGCGAGAGTGCTCGGCAAGACGGCGATGTATCAGGGAAAGATGAAGCCTCGCGGCGAGGTGCCCGCACCAACCCACGTGCTGACTCCTGAGAAGAAAACGAGTAAGAAACATAAAAAAGGACTAAGGCGATTATGAGAGGCAAGCTATGGAATTTCATCAGACCCGCAGATCCTAAGAAGGTGATGCGGTTCGAGAATACGGGCGAGGATTTCTCGGCCATGTATCAGGCGCAGCACTGGCTGCACGAGAACGGCTACCGCTACGGCTCGTCGGACTGGAGCCACTACATTCCGGCAATGAAGGGCGAACGCTACACGCTGCCGCAGAAGCTCTACAACTTCGACCGCGAGGACTACGACCAGGTAAGTGCCGTGATGTATTCGCTCGACTACCGCAACGGCTGGGTGGAGGTTTGGCTTGTGGAGCAGGGTATGACGGTGCTCGACCTGGTGCTGACCTACAAGTGGTACGACATGATAGAGAGCGGCGAGAAGCGTGAGGAGTACCGCGCCATCACCCCCTATTGGCGCAAGCGCATCCAGAGCGGCAAGCGTTACACCCACGTCCGCTTCCATCGCGGCTACACGGCCAAGTCGATGGTGTTCCGCTTCGACGGCTTGCGTATCGGGAACGGAAACACACAGTGGGGCGCACCCGCCGACCGTGACGTGTTTATCATCAGCCTCGGAGAGAGGTATAAATAGTAACAACCCAATTAAAACAAAGGCGATATGACAGACAATTTCGAGCGATACAACCAACTGATAAACCTCAATGGAGGATTGCCGGATAACAACGAGCACGGCAACCTCGACAAATACTACGTCATTGAGTTGATGCGGCGCGGCAAGGACAATCCCGACCTGCCTGCGGCTAATTATCACTTTCGCAACTACTACATCTATTCGTGGCGCGACCTCGACAAGTATGAGCGTGAAATCAAGGACATCTGCGACTTGCTCAACTTGCGGGCATACTGCTCCGTGAACTACAAACTGATGTCGCAGGTGGCACTCGACACGTTGGCAGAGTCAGCCCGTCGCATCGCCGCTCACGACTACAAGAAGTTCTATTCCATCTTTGAGTCCTGTTCGGGAAAGTACGTTGACAGGAGCAATGCCCGCTGGGTGGTCGATATTGACGAGTATGGCGATGTCAGCAAGGAATATGCCGAGAAACTGCTGACAGACTATATCAACACGATGGAATCGGGCCACGACGTGAATGTCATCTACACCATGCCGACACGTTCGGGCTTCCACCTGATTACCCATCCGTTCAACCTTCAGAAGTTTAACGATGGTTTTTGGGAGAACGTCACGGCCAAGTCGAATATCGAGGTGCCGACTATCAAGAAGAACCACCTGACGCTGCTTTATGAGAACCTTGACAACATCTGGGCTCGTAGGGCAAAAAGAAAGGAGGCTGCACTATGATTGAACTACCAAAGTACACTGTGCCGACGTATGACCCTCGGGGGCTGGCGGTGAACGAGCGGACGGACTTCACGCGGCGCATCCCTGCGCTGCCGGAGAAGCAGCTGGCGAGGGACGCGAAGATCGTCAGTCAGATAATCCGCGCTTACGAGGCGGGCAGGGGGCAGGAGGTGCTCGACATCTTCCGCCGCAAGGCCCGTCTGCTGTCGAATCCGCGTTACTGGGAGGTGATGCGCACGGTGTGGGTGGCGGTGGGCAGCACCGAGACGGCCCCGCTGTTCCGCACGCTGATGCAGTCGAGCCGCCCCTGCCGCAGTTGGTTTATGACGCCCGAGGTTTGAGCTATCCCGACAAACGGGATTGCGGCGTAAGCCAAAGGGTAAAAGATAGCGAACACGAATTTTCACGAATTGACACGAATTATGGTAAAAGAAAAGATTTATGCCCCCTGCATTATAGCCGTCCCCCGATGGGCGGGGGACTCTAAAGGTGTCGCGGCTATGCCAGGGCGAAAGGCCGCCGCGTGAAGCAGATGCAGGTGATCCGTGAACAGGTGTTCGCCTACGTCAGCCGACGGGGCGAGGAGGAAGTGATTGTATTGTAGTTAAAAGGTAAATAAATTAAAAGGAATACGATTATGAGCAATTCAACTTACATTGAAGAAGAGGAGTGCCACGAATGCAGAGCACTTCCACAAAAGAGAAAGAAGGAAGTCGTGAAGGATGACTTCAAGTACAACATTGGCGACATGCTTGGTTTGGAATCTCCTACGACGGGGCTCTTTTCGCCTGCCGACCCGAACAAGGAATATAAGGAACACTTTCGAGTGGTGTTCCGTTTCTGGGATGGCGGTGCTCATGTGTATATTGTCGAAGCGGAGGACGGCATCGGCTTATTCCTTTTGGAGAAAGACGCAAAGCTGGAGAAGGCCGCCCCTGCACCCGAACCGCAGCCCGAACAGCCAAAGTGCTACACTGAGGAGCAGATAAAGACCTTGGAAACGGAATGGCAGGAGGCCGTCGATAAGCGCGACAAGAAGATTGACGAATTGCAGCGCGAGGTGTTCGATAAGACGCGCCGACTGAAGGAGATTGACGACTTGGGCGAGGTGAACACCCGCACGGCCATAGCCTGTCTCGATTCCGTGGAAGCCATGCTGCGCCATTCGCTGCACGGTGCGACCCACCGCATGAGGAACTTCTATACCGACGCGATGCTGGAGTATATGGATAAAGTAAGGGCAGACATCAAGATGCCGAAGTCAAACGACGAAAATCCGTTCTAAGCTATGCCAAAAGTAGATACTGACAAATTCATTGCCCTGCTGATAGAGACGTATTGCCGTCGCATGGGCATAGACAGAACGATGGTCAACACCATCCTTGACGATGTACTGGAGAAGATGGGCTTCAAGGTAGAGAACGGAAATATCGTGGAGATAAAGTCAGCTGCGCCCGAAGTGCCCGCCGTGTTCAACGAAATGCTCGACCGTAAGCTGACCGACTACTCGCTGTCGGTTCGCACTCTTAATTGTCTCAAAGCCAACGGTATCGAGACTATGCGCGACCTCGTTAGGCTCCAAAAGACTGACTGGCTGAAATTCCGCACCAGCGGCAAGAAGTCGCTCACGGAGTTGGACGAGTTTATCAAAGACCACGACCTTGAATGGGGAATGAACGTATGAAACAATGCCCACCACTGAAAGAGCCGCTGGTAGGACTGGACGAGTGCCAGCCGTGCCCACCGGGACTTAGAAATCGCAGGCGTATGCCGATGGGACACGTCGGCATCGTTGCCAGCGAGCCCGTTGCAGGTGCATCCGACCTCGTTGCCGTTGACGTAAGGACGCAGGAACTGCCCAAGGTGTTCATACTCCGAGAGCAGTATGACAAACTTGACCCAGCCGTCATCCGCGAGAAGCAGGAAGAGGCGCACTGCATCCTCGTCCCCGTAGAGCGTGACGAAATGGACAGGATTCGGCAGGAGGCCGTTGTATATACACCAGTGCCCGAAATGCCGAAAGTGCCCGAAATCCTTTGGCAGGAGCCTTCACCTTATTACGGAGGCGCAAGCATCGGCAAAGGTCATAAGCACATTGGAGGTCGGCAGGCCCCCAAGGACTATGCCAAGAAAAAGAAAGCCAAGCGTCGTCAGCAGAAGCAGGCAAGGCGAAGGAATAAATAAATTAAAAATGAATTATAAACATTTTAATAAACATTTGGCAATATGACAGACTACACAATTCCGATGATGATCGGCATGACACTGGCCTTCGCGCTTGGCGCAGGACTGGGCGGGCTGTGGGGGCTGAGCCGGCACGAATGGCTCTACTGCCGCGTGACGGCACATCTGACGTGGAGGATGCGCGAGGCGATGAAGTCGCTCGGCATCGAAGAGTGGCAAATCGACAAGGCGCAGGAGTATATGGGCTCGGCGATTATACCGCCGCACATCCCGATGCCGGAACCGCAGGTCAAGGCTGCGAGTGAGCGAGAGCAATGCCAAACGTGCTTGAGCATTGCCGAACCGATGGAGCAGCGAGAGCCATGTGAGCTTGCTCAGACATGGCCGAGTCGCGACAGAGGTGGGCGAAGCCAACGTGAGCAGGCTCGACCGCAGGTCAAGCCGAGGCGCGACTTCGACAAGGAGCCGTACACGATGGACGAGGTGGTGCGCCGACTGTCACCGCACGGCGACCGGGCTGGCGAGTGGTACTGCACCAGCCGACAGCCCAGGATGGCGTGGCGCATCGACATGGTGGACACGGAGGGCCTGATAGTCCGCAAGCTGGTTCACGACATGCAGGAGCACACCGTCAGCAAGGCTCCCGAAACCTACAAGCCCGAGACCGTGGAGCAACTGGCCAGGAAGATTATTGATTACAATTTCCGCTTCCTCGCAGACTTCGACCGCAAGGAGTGGGACTGACTTTTTCAGACGGCTGATGTCTGATGGCTGAGGGCTGACCACGTTTGAGCTATCCCGACAAACGGGATTGCGGCGTAAGCCAAAGGGCAAGTAAGAAGACCACGAATTAAACGAATTAAACGAATTATTGGCAATATGAAACAAGAAACTTACGACAAGATTACGGAAGCCCTGCATGGACTGCATGAGGCAACGCACGACGTGCCGAAGCTGTCGGTGCTGACGATTGTTGCGCCGCACGGAGAGCGAGGGCAAATGCAGGTGCAGATGCTGACGAAGGGCGACGATACGCAAATAGCCCACAAGCTCTACGAGTGTATGCGGTGCTACGACCAACTGCCTTGCGACCTGCGAAACATCGTGATGACAGCGGCGGCAAAGTGGTTGGGCGAACAGCCCGAAGCGGCCAAGGAAGCCTTCGACCGCACGGTGGCTAAATGCCGCAAGCAGTGGGAACAGACGCAGGAGGTGGTGGCGGTTATCGACGACTGCCGACAGGTGATTGACGAGATAAACAGCGAGACCGATGAAGAAGCCGTATGAAATAATAGAGAATGTGGACGGCACGCTGACCCTGCGTGTTGCCGACATCAGCAAGACGTTCCGCACGGCAAAGGCGCTGAACTCCTTCGCCATGCAACTCTACGAGCAGGTGCAGACCCGACAGACGGGAATGTTCCGACTGCAAGACGCACAGGACGGACGGCTGAAACTGATATTCAACAAGGGCGGCGAGGTGCTGAGCATCAAGAACTATCAGCAGGCAGAGCAGTTTGCCAGCATGATAGTGCAAGAAACCGACTTAATGCGGCAGAAGCATGACTGAGCAGTGGCGCGACATAGAAGGCTGGCACGGACGCTTTGAGGTATCAGACCAAGGCCGTGTGCGCTTCACTAAGGACAACCGCATACTGCCCCAGACGCAGGTCAAGGGTGGCTGGCTCACGGTGTATCTGTTCCACAACGCCAAGCGTCGCTGGCCTCGGGTGCATACCCTCGTAGCCGATGCGTTCATAGCGAACCCGATGGATTTGCCCTGCGTCAGCCACAAGAACGGCGACCGCACGGACAACCGGCTGGAGAACCTGGAGCGCACGATGTGGGTAGCCCAAGGCCGCGAGGTCAAGGAGAGCGACCACCGCTACAAACCCGTGCCGGGCATTGAATGGCTGGAGTGTACCTACGACGGCGACTTCCGCTATAAGGGCAAACCCAAGGCACTGCGCAGCGGCTTCGGCAAGCAGGGACAGCCCTTGTCGGTGCAACTCACGCTGATGAAGGACAAGCGGCAGCAGCACTATCAGGCCGCACGGCTGGTAGCTGCGACGTGGCTCCGTGGCTATGAGGACAGCGACTACATTACCTACGATGACGGCGACTGCCATAACATCAGCGCAGGAAACCTAACGCTGACCGACAAGCGGGAATACTACGAATACATGCAGCGCAACAGCGGCAACGTGGCCGACGGCGTGGAGGAGCGCAAGCGTAAACTCCAGCTGGTAGCAGACGAAGCACTGATGACCAAGCACTACTTCGAGACGTTGAAGATGGACGAAATCAACCGCCACGTGCAGGACTATCTCTACCCATGCGTCGTGCAGTACGCCATCAAGACGTTGCAGATGGGCGAACAGACGGCCAAGCAGCAGACAGCCGAAGCCATCGCCCGAATGTACGAGGTCATTATGGCTGGCATGTGTCTCTACAACTACGAGCGCTACTTGAAGGCTGCTCCATAACTATAAAAAGACTGGCTCGTTCGGGTACACCGCCGAGGTGCCGAAGGCCATCAAGATAGAAGTTCAACAATTAAAACTTGATTGCTTATGGGAAAGGTTCAAAGTGACACATTTCAAGAAGTAAGTCTGCACGGGAGAGGCGTAACGGCCTCCCCCGCGTGGGACCCTATCGAATCGAAAGTCACAAGCTATGGCCCACAAGAAGGCGGCAAGTCGCCCTGCGTCATCGTGAAGCAAGGCACCGACCCGAACCCAACGTGCGTCAATCCGCAATGCCCTCGGCTGAAGAACTGCCACAGGCATGTATTCAACAGAAAGGACAACGGGCTTACCCCGTCAATCGCCATCATCACGTTCAGCGACTGCACTTGGTACGACCCAATTAAAAAGGAAAAGAAGAATGGAAAGTCTGCTCGATAACCCCCAATTCCGTCAGCGCGAGGCGATGTACGATTCAGCCTTGGCTGCTGGCCTGCCTATCGTCAGCCGTGACGTGTGCGCCATCATCTGTGCTATGCTCTTGGTGTGGGGCAATCACGAAATGTTCACGCATCATCATCGGCTCGTCTGCGAACTGCGCTATGCTCAGAAGCGGTTTCACGTTGAGGGTGGCGAATCGCCCGACGCGGAGTTTGCCGCTATCCTGCAATCGTATGTGTCACAGTTGCAGTTGGTGCAAGACCGCGAGAATCGGGTGCCCGACCATATCGACGCAATGTTCCAGGAGCGATACGGATTTCATTTCAACAAAGATTAAATCCGCTCAATCCGCTCAATCCGTGTTCAAAAGAATACCCCAAAACATCAAAATGACTATGGCGATATGACGAAAGCACAATTATACCCGACGGCGAAGGCTGCGAGTGAGCGAGAGCAGTGCCAAACGTGTTTGAGCATTGCCGAGCGTGAGCAGGCTCGACCGCAGGTCAGGCATCTGCGCGATGCCATCATCTACTTGATGAAGGAGACGGACCGGCTGAACGAGGTCAGGACGGCCAATGCGACACCGATAGCGCACGTCGCCTTCGACCTCCGCAGGCGTGACGGGAAGCAGGTGGGCGTGCAGCATTTCCAAGTGCCGGCAGGGCACGCGGACAAACTCATCGAAGCGCTCACGGGCATCTATGCCGCCGAGGCCGGGGACCTGAAGCGCAGACTGACGAACCTGGAATCGTATAACGAAAAGGACTGACGATGATGAGAGAAATCAAGATCAGAGCGAAGCCCGACAAGGCTTGTTTCTTTGAGCCGGACAGCGTGCCGACAAGGGATAAGGAAAGAAACCACGGATTACGCGGATTATACGGATTAGGTTTTTGAACACGAACTTTGCGAGTAAGCGAGAGCAGAGCCAAAACCGCTTTTGAGCTATGCCGAGCGTGAGCAAAGTCAAGACCGCGACAGCGGGATTAATTTAACGAATTTAACGAATTAGGTTTTTAACGACCACGAATTGAACGAATTAAACGAATTATGGATAAAGAGACATTAGCAAAAGCAAAAGAGTTGGAAAAAGACATCAGGGAGATGGAAACGGCTCTGAAGTATTACAAAAACGGAAGATGGGGTAATTGGGGTATCAACGATACCGCCAGCACGTTCCATTTCGCATTCCACAAACATTACGGTGATGGTTCGGCATACCGCGAAGACTTGCCACGATGGTTGAACAAGCCACTGATGGAAGTGGTAGAGCGAGAATTGGAACGATGCAAGCACGAACTCGAAACACTTGGCAGCGATTCGGCTGAAATCATAACCGACGTTCCGGAGCCAGATTTGTCAATGGCGGCTATGGCTGCATCGTTTGAACTCGACAAGCCACACAAGGCATCGTGGAAAGATAATGCCGTCAGGACATTAGACCGAAGGGTAAGTTGGTTGATATACTCCATGACGTTCTGTTTCCTTTTCGGAGTGGCAGGATTAGAACTGTCAACACGGGAGATTATCGCCTACTCGCTGATGCTCGGCTTGGTGGTTGGTTCCATCAACAACATTGAGCGGGTAATGAGGGAATTGTTCAAAAAGGAGGAATGACCAATGATAGTTGACCGACAATTCCATAACATCAAGTGCGACGCTTGCGGGCGGCTGATTGATGACGAGACGTGGTGGGACGACAAGGATGCGCTCACGACGCAGATACTCAACGAATGCAACTGGATAGAGTGCGAGGGACGGCACTACTGCGACGAGTGCTGGGAACACGACGATGACGACAATATCGTGACCAAGGACGGGCGCAAGTGGACGGACTACGACCATAAGGAAATCAGACAGCACCGTATGAACTACCTCAGTCTGAGCGAGGATATGACGCTGACGCAGTTCCGAATGGAGCTGATTAAGGGCAAGGCACTCTGCAATACGATGGTCGGCACGCTCTACAAGGGGATGCTACTCGACGACCTCGCCGTCGGCAAGGAATGGTTTGAGGAACTGATGACCGCCCGCAAGGGTACGGCGGAGTTCGACTGCTACTACACGTTCTCGTCGCACGGCATCTTCCGCCTGGCGCAGAACGACGCTTACGAAAGAATGTATAACCACAACAGACAATAGACAATGAAAGAACAAAAGAAAATTACCCTCGCCAACATGCAGCAGTGGGTCGAGGACTGGGTACACAACTGCGAACTAAACCACAAAGACCCATGTGAGGTCGAGTTGGTCATCAAGGACTCTACGGAGCGTAAGGAATACCGTCCGTTCAGCGGCTACCTCGCATGGGGCAGCGACGGCACATCGGTAGGCATCGAGTTTTTCCGTTCCGACATCATCAAATTTGAGCCAAAGGACGAGCGTCCACCCGTCGGCGAGTATTGGAAGAGCCGTGGTGCATCGACCTTCGACGTATCGGGATTCATCACGTCAAAGGCCGCAGGCTTGCGACTGCTGCGCATGGTGCGCTACATCCTTGACACCGACGAGCCGAAGACGTGGCTTGACTACCGCGAGTATGAGCCGAACTGGATTCAGTTCAAGTTTTCGGCTGAAGAGTTCGACGTGGAGAAACTGGATGCTTCCAGCCGTGCCAATGGCGGTGTTATTACCGAGCAGATACTGCGCGACTGCATCAAGCGTTCGTCGGATTAAATCCGTGCAATCCGTGGTCAGCCCTCACCCCTCAGACATCAGCCATCTGAAAAAGTCTGTCCCACTTTCGCCAGCGCGATGTATTACCTTAGCACCTGCAAACAATGTCCGCAAGGACCGGGGCGAAATTCGTACCTTTGCTGCTGTCGCAGCGACCCTGCTCACGCTCGGCATAGCTCAAACGTGTTTGGCTCTGCTCTCGCTCAATCGCAGCGTTGCAGTCGCAAACCAACCCGACCGAGGGTCGGCATCATAACCCGACCGAGGGTCGGCTTCATAACCCGACCGAGGGTCGGCATCGCAACCCGACCGAGGGTCGGCTTCATAACCCGACCGAGGGTCGGCCTGAAAACGATGGAGCAGCGAGAGCAGAAGGTTTAGCTCGGCGGCACGAAGTGGAAAGCCAACGGAGCTCGCTCCAGTTATGCCGAGTCGTGACAGAGGAAGACGAAAGTCAAACGACATCAAAGCACTGCCTGCACGGGGGCAGCGGAAGTATAACAAAAGGGGCTGCACCGTGGCAGTCCGATAGGAGACTATCAAAATGATAGAGTATGTAGGCCAGATTAACCTGGCAAACGAGAACTTCGGGCAGACCGAGAAGACCATCACTGCCAACGAAGTAGTGCGCACAGCCGACACCAAGGCTCTGGCGCGGGAAATCCACCATCAGAACCAGCTCATCCCCGAGAGCGTGGCCGAGACAGTGCTGCAGTGCTTCTGCCAGGCCGCCGTCGAGAAGATGACCGAGGGCTTCGCCATCCA
>JAGCRH010000106.1 GCA_017964785.1 Prevotella sp. | reverse complement strand
CTCACGCCCGTCGGGGTGTACCTTGATATAGGATAGTTGAATGATACGGGCCTTCACAATGTCGAGCCCCGTTGTCTCTAAGTCAAAGATGACCAGAGGCTTTGTCAAATTCAGTTTCACCTTTTCACCCTTTCACCTTTTCAATCATTGATCAGCATGGGCATCATCAGCATCAGCACATCCTGGTTCTCAGGCTGCTCTGAGGGCAGTACCAGACCGGCACGACTGGGGTCGGCCAACTGGATGATGACCTCCGGACTCTCGAAGTTGCTCAGGATGTCGATGAAGGCAGAGCCTTTGAAACCGATGCTCATGGCCTTGCCGTTGTATTCGCAGGCGACACGCTCCGTAGCGGTCTTCGAGAAGTCGTAGTCCTCAGCATCGAGTTGCAGGGTGGTTCCCTCTGCGTGGAAGCGGATCAGGTTGCTCGAGCCATTGGCAAACGGCTGCACACGGCGCAGGGCAGCCAACAGTCCCAGACGATCCACACGGATCTCATTGGGGTTGCCCTGTGGGATCACGCTGTTGTAGTTGGGGTAGCGGCCCTCGATGAGTCGGCACTGGATGATGCCGTCGCCGTAGTTCACCTCGGCATTGCGCTCGTCGAAGCGGATGGTCACATCGCCACCGTCCTTACCCAACAGGTTGCGCAGCAGGTTGGCTGGCTTCTTCGGCAGGATGAAGGCGGCAGGCTCGTCGCTGGTGATGGCAAACACCTTGTTGCGCACCAACTTATGGCCGTCGCTGGCCACCACCGCCAGACAGTCGGGTGTCAGGTCGAAGTAGATGCCGTTCATCACGGGGCGGAGTTCGTCCTGTGCCGTTGCGAAGATGGTACGGTTGATGTTCTCTGCCAACAGGGTGTTGGGCAGTGTGATGCTCTTGGCGGTCTCGCTCACGGGAGCCGGTATGGGAAACTCGTCGGCGTTCTCGATGGGCAGCGAGAAGAGTCCGTTCTGGTAACTGATCTTCGCGAGGCTCTGCTCCTGGTTCACGTCGAAGGTGATGGGCTGCTCGGAGAAGCCCTTCACGGCCTCCAGCACATCGTGGTTGCCGATGGCGAAACGTCCGTCGCCATCACTCTCCGTCAGTTCGATGGTGGTGCGCATCGTGTTCTCGCTGTCCGAGGCAGTCAGCGTCAGGGTCTGTCCCTGGATGTCAAACACGAAGTCGCCCAGGATGGGGAGGGCGTTTTTACTGTTAATCACTTTTGATAGGGCTGAGAGTTTATTGCTCAGCGCAGTGCTTGATAATGTAAATCTCATAGATATTGTTGTCTTTTGTTTTTGATACCTTATTTATTATTGAGTACAAAAGTACAAAAAAACGTTGTTATCTACAAAAAATTCATGGGAAAATTCCATTTTTCAAACTATTTTTAGTAATTTCGCAACCTGAAAAGAGAAAAAACAACAAATAAAAACATTTCAAGCAATGGAATTAACAGGAAGAATTATTGCCGTTTTGGCAGCACAGAGTGGCGTCTCAGCCCGCACGGGTAACTCTTGGATGTCTCAGGACTATGTGATTGAAGTCCCGGGTCAATATCCGAAGCGTTGCGTGTTCCGTGTTTTCGGTGAAGACAGGATCAAGCAGTTTAATATCCAGATGAACGAGGATGTCACCATCCAGTTCGATATCGATGCCCACGAATACCAGGGCCGTTGGTTTAATGATATCCGTGCCTACAATGTGGTGCGCGGTCAGGTGCCTCCCGTGGCAGGTGCTGCCCCTGTGGCTGGTATCGCTCCAGGCGCCTCGCCCTTCCCACCGGCACCCGATGCTGCCACCTCTCCCTTCCCGCCTGCTCAGGAGCCGGCAGGCGAGGGTAGTGCCGACGATCTGCCCTTCTAATCAAACACAAAAGCCGAGAGCGTAGCAGCCCTCGGCTTTTCTTATATACCTTATTTCATATAAGGGTTATAGCGGATTTCTTCGGCGATGGTGGTCTCGGGGCCGTGACCGGGGTAGACCTTCGTGTCGGGGGGCAGGGCTGCGAGAACTTCTTGGAGCGAATGGATGATCTGCTCGTAAGAGCCGCCATCGAAGTCGGTTCGTCCGATGCTCATGCGGAAGAGGGTGTCGCCACTGAAAGCGGTGCCTTCTTCCTTGCAATAGTAGGTGACGCCACCCGGTGTGTGACCGGGGGTGTGGAGGATGCGCAGGGTATGGCTGCCGAAGGTGATGGTGTCTTTGTCGGTGAGGTATCGGCCTACGGGCGGCACCTCCATCGGTAGGGCGACACCGAGGATGTCGGTGGTCTGCTGTTGCATGGTTTCCATCAGGAACTGGTCGCCGATATGCGTCTCGGGTTTCAGACCGAACTCACGGTAGATGAGGCCGTTGCCCATACAATGGTCGAAGTGGCCGTGGGTACAGAGCAGGTGGACGGGCTGCAGGCCGTTGTCGCGGATATATTGGGTGATGGCGATGCCTTCTTCCTGGTACATCACGCCGCAGTCGATGATGACAGCCTCGTGGCTCTCGTCGCTCACCACATAACAGTTCTCGGCGAGCATATTACAGGTGAAACGCTTGACGGTGATCATATCGGCAGGTAGATGACGTATTTCTGTTCCTTAAACCAGGGCTCAGCAAAGAAGGTGCTGATATCGGTGGTCTGCACAATCTTGTGGAAGGGCTGCGTCTCGCCTTGGAGATTGCCGCCTTTAAGACAGAGAATACCGTTGGGCAGCGCATTTTGCTGCGGCTTGGCAATGTTCTTGCGGACGATCTTGACGAGGTCGGGGAGGGGCATCACGGCCCGGCTTATCACGAAGTCGAACTTGTCTTTTTCATCCTCGCCACGCAGGTGCTCGGGATGACAGTTGGTAAGACCGATGGCACTGCTCACCTCCTGTGCCACACGGATCTTTTTGCCTGTGCCGTCGATGAGTTTGAACTGTACCTCGGGAAAGAGGATGGCGAGGGGAATGCCCGGAAAACCGCCGCCCGTGCCGAAGTCGAGCACACGGGTGCCAGGACGGAAGTTGATGACCTTGGCGATGGCGAGGGAGTGGAGCACGTGGTGCTCATAGAGGTTGTCGATGTCCTTGCGCGAGATGACATTGATCTTCGCGTTCCAGTCGCGATAGAGGGCATCGAGGCTCTGGAACTGTTGCCGCTGGACATCGGTGAGGTGGGGGAAATATTTCTCTATGAGCGCTATCATGACTTGTTTTCTTTACGCAGGATCTGTTCGAGGTTACTCAGAGGGATGACGAGTTCTGTTTCACCTTGCGTGTGGGGGGCGATCTCGGAGGGGTTGTAGATGAAGGTGATGGTCTCGTCTTCCAGGATGAAGTTCTCGGAGGGGAACATCTGCATCCCTACGAGGTAGCCCTTCTGGCGCAGGTCGGAGATGTCGGGGACACCGACCTTCTCGCAGAGGGCTTTTTGGAGTACGGCGTTGAGAAGGTTCTCGTAGCCGGGCACAAAAATGTCGTTGAGTCCCATCAGGCGTCCCGTCTGCACATCGAAGTTCATGGCGATGCGCTGGTTCACGCTGTAGGCACTGCCCTCGAAGTAATCGGTGGTGGCGATGAAGACCATCGTGCTCTTGCTACCCTGACGGGCCTCGCTGGTAATCACGTAGTGGTACTCGTACCAGGTGCGCTTGGCGGTGTCGGCACGGTTCTGATTATAGAGGGGCAGGAGGTTACGGAGGTAGGTCGTGGTATAGGCGTTGGCAAACGAGTCGACGGCCTGCTGCATGGTGAGTTCCTCCATGTTGAGCAGTCGCTTCTGAATGATGCGGTTGACGACCTCTCCCTTGTGTCCGTTCTCCTCGGAGGCAGTGGCTATCTGCAGGTGTACGGCGCAGACGGGCGAGCCTTCGTCGTTGGACAGTTTGACTTCCTTGTTGACAGTGGTGTTTTCGAAGACGATGGTGTCTTCGATCTCTGTGGAACAGGCCAGGATCATACAGGCCAGGAGGGCGGTAAACGTGAATTTCTTCATGCGAAAAGTGGTCTTGGTCAGAAAATTATGTGCAAAAATACACTTAAATTGGGAAATAGGCAAAGAAATCGCAAAAAAGTTGTATTTTTGCACCGAAATTTGCATGTAAATGAAGGAAAACGTTCTGAAAGCAGTCCTCTTCGACCTCGATGGCGTGGTGTTCGACACGGAGCCGCAGTACTCTGTGTTCTGGGGCAGTCAGTGTCGGCTCTACCATCCGGAGCATCCGGGCCTGGAGAACGAGATCAAGGGGCAGACGTTGACGGAGATCTACGACCAGTGGTTCAGTGGTCCCCTTTTGTCTGAGCAGGCGGCGATTACTGAGCGTCTGAATGCCTACGAGCAGCAGATGCACTACGACTATATCGAGGGCTTCGAGGCGTTGGTTGCCGACCTGCACCGTCATGGGGTGCGTACGGCTGTGGTGACCAGCAGTAACGTGCCGAAGATGGAAAGCGTGTACAAGTACCAGAAGAACTTCAAGGCACTCTTTGACGCCATCCTAACCTCGGAGGATTTCGAACGGAGTAAGCCGGATCCGGACTGCTATCTCAAAGCGGCCCAACGACTTGGCGCACAACCTGATGAGTGCGTGGTGTTCGAGGACAGTTTTAATGGCCTGCGCTCTGGGCGTGCCGCCCGGATGAAGGTCGTCGGTGTGGCCACTACCAATGCCGCAGAACGCATCGCACCACTCTCGGATATGCAGATCACAGACTACCGGAAGGTGGACTATGAGACTTTAAAAAGACTGTTATGAATTCACAGAATACACCCGTACATATCCGTCTCTGGCATCATGACTTCTGGCGCATGGCCTTTGCCAACCTGCTGCTCACGATGTCGGTCTATATGCTGATTCCGACGATGCCCCTCTGGCTGATGTCGTCGCAGCATCTGAGTCAGACGGAGACAGGGTGGGTGATGGGTGCCTTCGGCATCGGACTCTTCCTGTTGGGTGCCTTCACCTCGTATCTCGTGCAGCGTTTCCGTCGGAATATGGTGTGCGTGTGGGCGGTGCTGCTGATGATGGTGTGCCTCGGCGGGTTCTATTATTTAGATGGTTCACAGGAGGAGGCAGGCAACCTGACACTGTTGTTGGTGCTACGTGTACTCTTCGGAGTCGCCTTCGGACTGGCACAGATGGTCCTCGCGAGTACCTTGATTATAGATACCTGTGAGTCGTTCCAGCGGACGGAGGCCAATCATGCTGCCTCTTGGTTTGCACGGTTCTCCCTTTCGTTAGGGCCGATGACGGCTCTGATCGTCGGACCGAAGTTAGGTTTTCCGGTGGTGCTGTTGGTGGCAGGCGGGTGCGCCCTGTTGGCAATTATCCTGATCCTGTTGGTGCATTTCCCCTTCCGGGCCCCTGAGGAGCATGTGCGTACCGTCGGTCTCGACCGTTTCTTCCTGCCGCAGGGATTTATACTGTTCGTCAACCTGTTGCTCGTGACCCTTGCTGCCGGACTGGTGCTGTCGCTGCCGCTCACGTTACAGTTCTATTCGATGATGATGGTGGGTTTTCTGGCGGCTATCCTGGCCCAGCGGTTCGTGTTCCGTGAGGCAGACTTGAAGAGTGAGGTGGTATCAGGACTGGCGCTGGGCATTGCCGCCCTGTTGATGTCGCTGACGCGCAGTCAGGCGGTGGTGGGCTATGTGTCGCCGTTGTTCATGGGCTTCGCATTAGGCATCATCGGCTCACGCTTCCTGCTGTTCTTCATCAAACTGAGCCGTCACTGTCAGCGTGGTACGTCGCAGTCGACGTATATGCTCGGGTGGGAGAGTGGTCTGGCCTTTGGCATCGGTCTCGGCTATGCTGTTTTCCAGACGGCCCGTGAACAGGTGTTGTATACGGCATTCGGACTGGCGGTGGCAGCCTTGCTGTTCTATCAGTACACCCACCGTTGGTTTCTCAAACATAAGAATCGCTAACAATCAAAATATGAACGCTTATGAAATACGGATTTGTCAAAGTGGCAGCAGCCGTGCCAACCGTTAGGGTGGCAGATGTGGACTACAACGTGTTGCAGATAGAGAGTCTGTTGGCCCAGGCCGAAGGCAAGGGCGTGGAGGTAGTGGTCACCCCGGAACTCTGTCTGACGGGCTATTCCTGTCAGGATCTGTTCCGTGAACAGTTGTTGCTCGACAAGGCGGAAGGGGGTGTCATCCAACTGCTCGACTTCACTCGCAAACTCGACACGATACTCGTCGTGGGAGCCCCGATAGTCATCAACAGTCTGCTCTACAACTGTGCCGTCGTCATCCAGCGCGGACAGGTGCTGGGGGTGGTGCCGAAGACCTATCTGCCCAACTATGGCGAGTTCTACGAGAAACGTTGGTTTGCCTCGGCGCAGGACTTGAACCCCTGCGACATCTATCTG
>JAGCRH010000105.1 GCA_017964785.1 Prevotella sp. | reverse complement strand
CGCACTGCAAAGATTAACTTAGAGGATGCGAAGCTAGCCCACGACAATGCTCTACTGCGTATCCAGAAAGATATCAGTCAGGCTTGGCAGGGAGCTGTCACTGCCCGCAAACGCTATGAGGCAGAGATAAAGGCCAAGGAATCCAGTGCATTGGCCTATCGCTATGTTCTAAAACGCTATGACGCCGGCATGGCCACTCTCTTCGACCTCAGCCAGAGCCGTCAGCAGTGGTTCACTGCCTCTGAAAACGCCTTGCGTATGAAGTTCGAATATTTGATAAGGAAAAAAATATTAGATATAGAGACTCAATTTGTCACAAAGGATGTAAAGTAATAGCAAAGGGAGCTGTGCGTGAGGATTTCGGCATTTGAAGCATGCCAAAGACATTAGGAAGGAACAGGATCAGCTCAGTTTGCCCATTTACATGGCATTGTTCCTTTAATACAAGGACATTCTGTTACAAGTCAATTGCAGTTGCCGGTTGAATCTGCGGTGTATAAAAGAATGTTAAATTAGTTAATTCTTTACCCTTCAATTCTTGCATTATCACCCCAAGGCCACTTTTCTACCATTCAAGTCGTAAATTATTGATTATCAGCATTTAAAACATTCTCTTATTGTAGAAGTCTTTCCTCAGTCATTATTCCTGATGGCGTGACGAGTATAGGAGAATATACATTCTCTGGTTGCTATGACCTTACTTCTGTCACTATACCCAATAGTGTGACGAGCATCGGAAACTATGCGTTTGACAATTGCACCAGCCTTGCCTCCATTACCATACCCAACAAAGTGACAACAATTGGAGTTGGTGCATTCGAATATTGCAATGGTCTTACCTCCATTACCATCCCCAATAGTGTTACAAACATAGATGATTATACGTTCTCTGACTGCAATAACTTGACCTCTGTTTCCATCGGTAACAGTGTAGCAGGCATCGGAAACTATGCATTCGCTGGCTGTCGTAGTCTTACATCTGCCACCATACCCGAAAATGTTGCGACTATCGGAGATTATGCTTTCTACAAATGCTATGGTCTTACCTCTATTGATATCGGCGATGGTGTAACAAGTATTGGGAATAGTGCGTTCTGGGAATGTACAAGCCTTCCTTCCGTCACCATTGGCAATAGTGTGACAACCATCGGGGAATGGGCATTCTATAATTGCTCCAATCTGAAATCAATCACTATTCCCAGAAGCGTAACACATATCGGAAATAGCGTGTTTTTCAATTGTTACGACCTAAACGAAGTGTATATTTCAGATTTGGAAGCATGGTGCAATATCCAATTTGACGGTGATTTCTTTAGTAGATATCATTTGTATTTGAATAATAAGGAAATAACGAATCTAATAATTCCTGAAAGTGTGACCTCTATAGGTAATTATGCATTTGCAAAATGTTATCGTCTGATCTCCATCACTATTCCAAGTGGCGTGACTAATATTGGAGATTATGCGTTCTGGTTCTGCTCAAACCTGCAAAATATTTATTGCTATGCAGAGCAAGTGACAGAAATTGGCAATAACGTTTTTGAAAATTCAAATTACGATGCTACGCTCCATGTGCCTGCCGCATCTATCAGCGCATACCAAGCCGCCGAGTCTTGGAAGAATTTCAAGGAAATCGTAGCACTGCCGGATCAAGCATCACAGGACGAGTATCGTCCATTCGTTGAAGAAGGCAAAGTGTGGAAAGTTGGACACGTTCAGACCATTTTGGATAATTCTGTCAATGTGGTTGACTACTACTACTTCGATGGCGATACGATCATCGACGGAAAGACCTGCAAGCAGATGATGTGCCAGCGGTATGTCAGTCCTGATTATTCTAATGAATATGGGACACCTACACCTTCCTTGACCAAAGTGGGAGCATGGTACGAAGAGGATAAGAAGGTGTACTTTTATAACGAGTGGCAACAGTCTATGAAATTGAAGTACGATTTCTCCCTCGCTGCCAACGATACCTTGAAATTCTTGACGGATGGGTCTTCACCTTTTATAATAGGACCGAAACAGACTGGAGGGATAGAAGGTTTTAAAGGTGTTTATAGAGACATTAGGATGTGTGGAGATGAGGGCCAAAGTTACCATGATACTTTCTGGTTGGAAGGTGTCGGATGTCTTCGTGGACCAATCCGTAATCCATGTGATCCGATATTTGGAGATCCTGTGCCGGAGTTCCTGATGTCGTGTACCGTCGGCGATGAAGTGATTTATCTCAACGACGACTATGAGGATGGAGCCACTCCTGAAGGCATGGGAGCCCGAAAGAAACGCTTCGACTTCACCCATACAATCAAGATACAGCCAAAGTCACGGATCAGGAAGGGAGAAGAACAATCGTTATATGGTGAATACAACGACCAGCAGTTAGGCATTCATCTCGACCCGCTCGACGATGACTATCTGGTTAGCATTACTGACGAAACGGACAAAAATGTCTATCAGAAAGCCATCTACGCTGGCAGCATCGTTGCCCTCAACATCGACATCTCTAACTTCACAAAAGGCCATTACACCGTCACTGTAGAGAATAGCAGTGAATACTTCACTGGCGAATTCAATGCACAAACGACAGGAATTGATGTGGATGGTGACGGCATACTGACCGCAAAGGATATAACAGCCATAGTCAATAGCATCGCAAGCAAGACCATCGATGAATCAATCAAGTCTGCTGCCGACGTCAATGGCGACAAGATGGTAAACATTGCCGATATCGTAAGGATT
Organism: Prevotella sp.; assembly: GCA_017964785.1. Classification (GTDB taxonomy): domain Bacteria; phylum Bacteroidota; class Bacteroidia; order Bacteroidales; family Bacteroidaceae; genus Prevotella. The sequence continues at coordinate 8,689 of JAGCRH010000105.1, read as the reverse complement.
GCGAATAAGATTATGGTTACTGACAGCCTTACGACCAACCCATAAAATCCTGATGGCGTGAAAGTCTGCCCTTGTATGGAGTGACTTTAAAAACATTGTTGGGGCCGGTTGCCAGTCGGCACCGAAGATTGTTGCAGAATTGGAAGGGAATTATCCTGCGCGACAGGCTGAGACTGAACGCTGGGCCAGGATGGATCACATCCGAGATTGAGGGTATGAGTCGATTTTGCAACAACGTGTTCCAGAAATGGATTCATCAGTCTGGATAAATAAATGAAATTCCAAAATGGTTTGTCCTCAAACACAGAGAGACGGTTACGTTCCTATTATGCATTACGTACCTTTACGATTGTTAGAATATAGGAAAGATGGGAAAGGAACGTTTCCCTGGTAACGACGTCATCCGCAAAGAACTGGAAGCAGCAAGTAAGTAAGTTTCACTGATGCTGCAATTTTTCTGCAAATTCCTCGCGGGCGGCAGCCATATCTTCAAGGAAATCCTCACTCGTATGCAGGCGGGCATAACAGGCAGATGCAAGCAGGCGCGAAGCGTCGGTGTCGCTCTGCCAGTGGTATCCGGCTATCACGCGGCTCTCGCCCCACTCGTAGCCCTTCTTGAGGATTTCGTCTTGTGCAGCAGGATTGATCTCGCTGAGCAGCAGAGCCATTGCCCATCCGCGTAAGGTATGGCCAGAGGGGTAGGATCCAGTATTGCGCAACTCGTCCTCTTCGGCAGGGATGAGTGTGGGCTCAGAGAATACCACAAAGGGACGCCTCCGCATATAGGTGGTCTTAAGGTTCGAGGCACTCAGACGCATGGTAACAACTCCCAGATTGAGTACCTTGAAGATGGCGGGTGTCTTCTCTTTCGAGATCTCCATGCCGAATACTTGGCTGAACTCGCGAGCCATATCCCCGATGTCGATGACTACGTCACGTATGGCCTGCTGGGCACGCTGCGAATCCTGTCGCTTGCTCTTGCCCCAGACGTACTGCGAGATGTCGTACAAGTACTGCGCCGATGACGAATCGGGCGGTGCCGGCAGAAACACCAAGCCGTTGGGCAACTCAGTCTTGTTGAAATACAGTTCGCTTGGAGTGGGATCCTGTGCTTGTACCGTCATACAGCACACCGCAAGGGCAACGGCGACCAGAAACCGTGTCTTTCTCATGTCCTTTGTTCTCATACTTCTTAACCTTAGCAAAAAATAAATATATGTTTCAGAGGGCAAAGGTACGAAATATATCCTTCCTTTCCAAGAAAAATTCGATTGAAATTTGATTATTTCAGAAATAATATATATCTTTGCAACCCCAATAAGAATAATGTATGGAGATATGTCACAAAGAGATATGATAAGAAAGAGTCTATTATGGATCGCCGCCATCCTGATTTCCTGCGGCGCGAGTTTGTTTACATCGTGTTCGAACGATGACAACCCAATAAGCCCGACACCTGGTGATACGGTGGAGGAACAACTTCAGAAGATGACCCTGCGTGAGAAAGTAGGGCAGATGTTCTTTGTGCGCCCTGAGTGCCTCGACACCACTATCCACTGGAAGGAATATGCTGACCTGATGCCCCTGGAACTACAGGAGGTGAACGACTGCATGAAAGGCGTAAACGAGAAATACCCCGTGGGTGGCATCATCCTCTATGCCTGGAACATGAAGGATGAGACACAGTTAGGGCAGTTCCTGCCACAACTGAAAGCACTGAAAGGCAAGCCGCTGATGTGTATCGACGAGGAAGGGGGCCGCGTGGCCCGTATCGCCAACAACGAGAACTTCCACGTGAAGAAGTACGAGTCGATGGGAGCCATCGGTGCTACTGGCGATCCCGCCAATGCCTACGAGTGCGGCAACACCATCGGCACCTATCTGAAATACTACGGTTTCGACATCGATTTTGCCCCTGTGGCCGATGTGAACACCAATCCCGAGAATATCATCATCGGTCCCCGTGCCTTCAGTGATGATCCCGCTGTGGCTGCACCCATGGTGACCAACTACCTGCAGGGACTGAAGGATGCCGGCATCATCGGATGCATCAAGCATTTCCCAGGTCATGGCGATGTGAAAAACGACACCCACTACGGCTACGCCCAGACCCAGAAGACGTGGGATGAGATGCTCGACTGCGAGATTATCACCTTCCGTGCAGGTATCCAATGGGGCTGCCAACTCATTATGACCGCCCATATCAATGCACCTAACGTCATCGGCGAGGATATCCCCTCCACCATGTCGTCGGTCATCCTACAGGACAAGTTACGTCGCGAGTTGGGCTATCAGAACATCATCGTGACCGATGCAATGGATATGGGTGCCATTACACAACAGTACACCATTGAAGAGGCCGCTGTGGGATGTATTCAGGCAGGGGCTGACATCGTGCTATGCCCCAAGGATCTCGTCAAGGCCTTCGATGCCGTCATCGACGCTGTCGAGAATGGCACCATCACTGAGGAGCGCATCAACCAGAGCGCCCGTCGCATCCTAAGACTGAAAATCAAATAAGGAGAGTCTTTTTCATTTTAGTTTTGTTTTTTGTGAATTAATTGTTGCATATACTTTACACTTGTTACATATTCATCGTCGGAAGACAGATGCTCGATAATCATGGGCATGCGAGGGTCTTCCGCAGAGGCCAACCGGGCATAGAGTCCAATATCCAACGTGCCCTCACCACAGGCACACTCCTGAAGTTGGAAGGTGTATTCCGGCTTTAGCAGGATATCCTTCAGGTGGCAACTCACAATGGTGCCGTGAAGTTTGTCAAAACATTCACGGAGGAACTCATCATTGAAGAAATATCTTCTCGGTGTAGTGATCATGTTCACCACGTCGAGGTGGGTACCGAACTCCGCACGATCCACATCCTCTATCAGATGCAGATACTCGTCAGGACTGCTCGGTATCATCCACGGCATCGACTCGATGCAGAATTTGGTATGCTTAGGCCGGGCTGTATCAATGATCTGCCGTATCATCGCGACAGCCATCTCCCACAATTCCCGACTGAAGTTTTCCCGATAGCCGCCATCCCATCGCGGACCATAGGGCGTTCCCACCACATTCACACAACAGGCGGCACCAATGGCATCAGCCATACGGAGTTGACGGACGGCGTAGTCTATCCACTGCTTACGTTCATCGGGATCGGCAGCCAACGTGTTGCGCCACACCCCCACCTCAGCGATGGTGAGTCCAGCATCATCGGCAGCCTTCTTATAGGCCATGAAGGTGTCCTCTCCGTCGTCACAAGTGACGGGGAAATTGACAGTTTCCAGTCCAAGAGCCTTATGCTTCGCTGCCCACTCCTCTGGAGAGCCATGCTCCAACGATGACGAAATGCCTAAATACATCAGAATGCCCTCCTGTGAATGACTGTAGGATCCATCTTATCCAGTGAACTCACCCCTGTACGTGCCATCACACCCGCCAGTTCGGCTGTCATCTCATTGATCCGCTGGGATACAGCCTCAGCCCCATCTTTCAGCAGTGGCATCAGATGACGGCCCACTGATACAGCCTTGGCACCGAGGGCAAGACACTTATAGACATCCATGCCACTCTCTATGCCACAATCTACGAAGACAGGAACGCTGCCACCCGTGACTGACAGGATATCGGGCAGTGCCATCAGCGGGGGTATGGCATATTGGACCATGCCATGATGGTGAGACACCACCATTCCCGCACAGCCAGCCTTCAGACACTTCTCGGCATCACGCGGACTGAGCACACCTTTCACGATAAAAGGCACACCGGCAGCCTGCACGAACTCCGTCAACTCCTCCGTCGACTTGGCTTTCATGGGCAGGCCGAACACATTGTCGTAACCACCTTCTGAGTTGAAGGCATGGTCGATGTCCATGCCCACAGCCATGCAGCCTACCCTGACAGCATGTTCAATCTTACGCAGCACCTCACGGTTGTCGGCATGAGGCTTGATAATCTTGATTGTCCTGGCACCTGTAGCCACGATTTCTTCCAACTCCTCATCGCTACCCATGCCCACCCAGTGTACGGCACCGCTCTGAGCGGCAGCCTGAGCATAGACAGTCATGCCGTTCTGTGCCGTATTATGCAGATGCGACAAGGCGGCTGTCATCACTGGTGTGCGGAAGGTCTCGCCGAAAAGCGTCATCTCCGTGGTAGGGATGACAGCACCCAGATAGCGAGTCTCTATCAACAACGAGTCATAATAATCTCTCGTAATCTTATCTGAATTTGATGTCAGTTGCATAATATCTCTTCTTTCATTTTTTCATTATTTCATTCTTCCTTGTCACTGCTGCGTTGATCTCATCCATCTTCTCGTCGGAGAGTTCATACTTACCAATCACGAAAATGGCCAGTACGAACAATGCAGCCGGAATCAGGGTGACGAGCCAGAGGATGCCCTGCTCAGCCATCGGGGCCTGCACTGATGCACCCGCTTTGAAACCCACCCAAGCCAGAACAAACCCAGGAATGACACCGCCAAGGGCCATACCAGCCTTCATAAAGATGCAGATCAGTGCATTCACGATGGCAGCCACACGACGGCCCGATGCAAACTCGCTGAACGTCACCACCTCTGGAACGAGTGCCCACATATAACCTGTAGCCACTACTACGCCTGCACTCTTCACAAACTGCACCACGAAAAGCAACGGGTAGCATGACTTCAGACTGTCAATAGACATCATCAGATACATCAGCAGCATGGCGGCAATAGCGATACCAAGGAACATGCGGAACATCCCGTTTTTGCCAATCTTACGCTTGATGGCTGGCACCATGGGCAGGAAGATAAATGCAGGAATAGTGCCGAGCCACATGAATACCGTGGTCATCATCGGCGTAGCCCTCATATTGAAAGTCATAAAATAAGAGTCAGCGGCATTACTGATGCTCATGGTGGTAAAGGCGATGATAAAGAAGAATGACAGCACCCTGAGCGGACGGTTCCGCACCAGTTCCATCCAAAGGTCGCTCACCTTCACCGACGCGCTCTCGCTCTTATCCATCACGATGCGTTCCTTGCTCTCAAAGAAGGTGACGAGGAGCAACACCAAGCCTGCCAGTGCAAAGATGCTCATGGTGATAAACCAAGCCCGTCCTGCCTCCGGCGTATTATACACCGCCTCCATCTCGCCTGTCTGTTCGTTCAGTACCTTGGGTGCGAAGATGGCTATCACCAACGGCAAGGTCTTGATAACCAGTCCTGCCAAGTTAGCCATCACCATACGCACACTGGTAAGGATGGTAATCTCGTCTGTATCACGTGTGAGCGAAGAGCCGAGTGCGCCATAGGGAACGTTGATTAGGGTGAAACACATGCTCAGTCCCACATAGGTAACGTAGGCATAGAGCAGCGACCCGCTGAACCCGTTCCAGAAACAAAGCATGGCAAATACGGCCAATGGGATGCCGCCTAAGAGAAGCCACGAGCGGTACTTGCCCCAGCGGGGGTGCGACTTATCAACCATCGCGCCAACCATCGGATCCCATATCACATCGATGATACGTACTACGAGGAACATCACGGCCACCACAGCCGAGTCCAGTCCATATACATTATTATAATAGAATAGTAGCCAGATACTGACCGTCTGGTAAATCAGATTCTGGGCTAAATCACCTGAGCAGAACCCGATGCGCTCCCTCCACGAGAGTCTGTAATATCCGTTGACAGCATTTTCCATTTGATAACACCTTCTGAAAAGTCATCCCCGCTCAGTCGGGCGGGGATGACCTCTTGATTCTATTTCAGGCCTGACACAACCTGAATGTCTGTCGTGTTCGTTTCTCGTCCTAAAAGGAACTTGTCGATGAATGCCTGTACCTCGGGGAACTGACTCTCGGGCAACTGGCAGTGACCGTGACCAGCCACAATGGAATAGCCGAAACGGTCGCCAATACCGAACTGTTCCCATACCTTCTTCGCAGCCTTTGCCGAGACAACCATCGAACCGTCGGCCAGCCACTCATAGTCGGGATTACCCAACAACAGGAGGGCACGCGGACAGACCAGCGCACAGAGTTCGTGCTGGTCGTAGGGCAGACGATAGACACTGTCGCCGTGGAAATTCTCTTTCTGACTCTCCAAGAACCAGTGGTAGTCGGTCTTGTCGAGGTCTTCCAGATTCTTTCCTGCCAACGTCGATTCGTGAGAGGTACGCCAGGCAGCAGCACCGCCACCACCAGGCTCTTGTGCCACCACCAGAGCCACGCGCTCGTCGAAGGCACCGCAATAGAGAGACATCTTACCGGCATACGAGCAACCGGAGACACCGATATGCTTCGTATCTATCTTCGTCACCTCAGGACCTAACTGCTGCAGACCGTCAATGAGACGGCTCAGACCCCAGGCCCACTCACTATAAGCACCATTGTCCTTCAGTTCGGGATAGAGGCGGTCGAAATTGTGCTCTCCCCTCTCATGATGACGGCCCATCTGTCCGTAGTCGTTTACCTGCTTCTCACGGAAGTTCATGATGGCGATGGGACGGTCGGCGAACAACTGTCTCGGCAGGGCCAGCATGCTCGTACCGATCATCAGGGCATAAGGTGCCTCACCAACCTTCGGATAGGTAATAACCGATGACAGGGTGAGCGTCTCCCCATTAACCGTGACATCAACGATGAGGGTATCGCCACTCATACGAGCCTTGACGGCTCCTGGATCCACGGCAGGTTTCGTGCCGATGCCGTAGTGCTGTATCTGATGGGCTATCTCACTGCGACGGCGCGACCAGTCCTTAAAAGACTTCACCTTTCCCTTACCATTGCTAAAGGCAAAGGGGTCGGGCAACTCCTTGATGACAGGCAAAGCCTCGATACCGGGCATGGCAGGAGCAGCAAACTTACTGCCCGTATTCTCTACTGTATAGACCAAGGGAACATCAGACTTCTTCTTTGTCTGTGCGTCTGCGGTGCAGACAACACAGAACAAAGTCAAAGCAATGAGAACTTTCTCAACTATAGAAGATATCATAATTATTAATTACTAATTACTAATTATTAATTACTTAAACAGACTCAGAGCCATCTGACGGAGGCAACGACGCCAGGTCAGGAACTCATGGGCCGTACCCTCTGAGATCAGACCTTCGGCATTGAAGCCGGCAGCCTTCAAGTCGGCAACGCTCTTGTTGATGCCATCAGGATTCTCCTTAGAGCCGCAGCCTTCGAAGATGTACTTCACAGCCGTAGGATCCTTGATCTCCTCAGGTGCATACTGGCCACCAGAGAGCAGCCCCCAGTAACCGAACATCTCAGGACGACGCAGGGTGATGAGTTTGGTTGTCATACCACCCATCGACAGACCGGCCATGGCACGGTTCCACTTGTCGGACTTGGTCAGATAGTTCTTATCGATATATGGGATAAGTTCATCAATAAGCACTTTTTCAAATTCCTCGGCAGTAAACTGACCGATGGTTCCAAACTTAAAGTCGTTGGTCAGACCGTATGCCATTACGATGATGAACGGCTTGATCTTGCCGTCGGCAATCAGGTTATCCATGATCAGACCTGCTTTACCCTGGATGGGCCAACTGGTCTCGTTCTCACCCCAGCCATGCTGCAGGTAGAGCACAGGATAACGCTCCTGAATACCCTTGGCACCTTCCTTCACAGGATTTCCTTTCTTATCAACGAGTTTGCCGTAGCCATAGGGCAGATAGACAGTAGCCTCCTGCATCTTACCCAGACTGGGCGAGTAGAATTTCACCGTCTGCATGCTGCCATGAGGAATATCGGTGCGCTCAGCATAGAAATCCTGATCAGGGGCAGGAATCTCAATACCACTCTCCCAACGGCACGAACCGAAGTAGTTGCCTGTACCTGGGTCATTGACGGTAGCACCGTCGATGGTCAGGTGATAGTAGTGGAAACCGGGATCCATCGGACCCTCGGTAGTACCTGTCCAGACACCGTCGTTATCCTTCTTGAGCACAGTACCGCCACGACCACCAAGACCGAGACTGACAATCACCGACTTGGCATCGGGAGCCTCGATGCGGAAACGGGCATACCCCTCGCTGTTCACCTTCGGCCACTCCTGACCAGGCTGGTTCCACGGATTGCTGACAAAGTCCTCCTTCGGCACACGATTGTCGAGGGCGGGATCGAAGTCGCGGATGGCGCGGAAACAAGCCTTCGGACGGTAGTTCTCGTCGAAAGGCAGCGGGTGGTTGTTCACACCGAGCCAAGAGTCCTGATCGCCCAGATTCCAGAAGGTCACGTTGTCAATGACGTCGGCGTGCTTACGGAACACCTTGAACAGACGGGCATACTGATCAGTCTGCAGGGTACCCATATACTCAGGCATCGGCTTAGCCTCACCACGTGAGAACATCAACTGACCACCGCTCTCATTGTTCATACGCAGGTCGAGTTCAGTGATATTGATGTGCTTCACAATCTCCTTGAAACGGACGATAGCCTTCTCGAGTTGCTCCTCGCTGGGGAAGTAGATGTTGTAGTGACCCTGCATACCGATACCGTCGATGGGTACACCAGCGTCCTTCATCTTCTTCACCATGTTATAGATACGCTCGCGCTCACCCTCGTCTACGCAGCTGTAGTCATTGTAGAACAGCAGCACGTCGGGATCGGCCTCACGGGCGAACTGGAATGCCTTGGCAATGAACTCGTCGCCACAGAGTCTGTACATGGCACTCTGACGGTACGG
>JAGCRH010000104.1 GCA_017964785.1 Prevotella sp. | reverse complement strand
TCCTGAGTGTCTGGATCTTCCTCGACCTCTGCTTCTTCAGGTGTCTCAGGCTCTTCTGGTACTTCTGGGAAGCGAACTGGAGGCAGTTCCTCGATGCTCTCGATCTGCCAGGTTGTCAGTCGCTTGCCTTTTGCCTTATATCCTTTGACGGCAATAAACTGCTCAGCATCGATTTCCTCAGAGCCGCGGAACTCGTCGACACCGCCGTAGGTTACCTTGATGAGCGGGTATACAGTATCCGTCAGTAGGATGAGTTGCGATGAGGGGTTCTCCGATAGCCAGTTCTGCTTCTTTTTCGTGGCATCCATCAGGAAACGTTTCATATACGGATATCCTTGATTGTCAGCATCGTAGAGGATGGCAGTCCAAACCTTGTCGGCGGTGTATTTCTCAATACGAAGGATATTATCCTCGTAATGGTTGTTAAGGTCGAAGTTCGAGAGGTAGCACTCACCGTTTTTCAGTACTACAAGAATCTGGTCTTCTGTGTAGAACTCACCCAGTAACTGGCCGTGCTCGTCGTAGTTCAGACGGTTTACATCGGGGTCGTACCACACTTTCCGGCCTCCGAGGGTGGAGTGCCCGTGACTCTTCAATCCGATACGATGGACGGGAAACTTCGTCAGCAGATTGCCTTTCGACGTGCGCCCTTTGATGATGACTTCAGAGAAATCCTTGTCTACGAAAATCTTCTTGAGTTTCGGATTAGGATCAAGGGTCACCTTGATGATTTCCGCCTCGCCGTTAGGGTTGGAGGAGAAATACATTACTTTCGATCCTGGCGTTCCCTGCGTCAGATCGTATTCTTTGTCGCGGGTGATGCTTGTTACGTTGAAACGCTTGATATAGCAGAAGCCTTTCTTGCCGTCGCGGTAGACTGTGTTGTAGGTAGTGCGAGCGTCGTTCTTCTTGAAAACGCTAAGGTAGAGTACATTCTTGCCTACGAACATCTTCTCCGCCACGCGAATCACCTTATATTTTCCATCTTTAAAGAAGATGATGATATCGTCAAGGTCGGAGCAGTTGCATACGAATTCGTCCTTTTTCAAACCTGTACCGATGAACCCGTCAGTACGGTTAATGTAGAGTTTCTGGTTCGCTTCCGCCACCTTCGAGGCCTCAATGGTATCGAAATTGCGGATTTCCGTCAGGCGAGGATGGTCCTTTCCGTATTTGTCCTTGAGGAACTGGAACCAATTGGCGGTCACTTCTGTGAGGTTAGCCAAGTCGCGGTCTATCTCCTCTATCTCTGCTTTGATGCGGGCCATCAGTTCGTCGGCCTTGTCCTTACTGAACTTCAGTATGCGCTGCATTCTGATTTCCAGCAGTTTAAGAATGTCGTCCTTAGTCACTTCGCGGACGAGGGTGGGGTAGTAGGGTGTCAGTCGTTCATCGATATGCTCACAAACGGCATCAAGCGTCGGTGCCTGTTCGAACTTCTTGTCCTTATAGATTCGTTCCTCGATGAAGATTTTCTCCAGCGACTGGAAGTGGTATTGCTCCAGAAGCTCGTTCTTGCGGATTTCCAATTCCTGACGAATCAGGTCTTTCGTGCGGTCTGTCGAGTGGCGCAACACATCGCTGACAGTGAGGAATTTGGGCTTATTATCCTCGATCACGCAACAGTTTGGCGAGATACTGATCTCACAATCAGTAAAAGCGTAGAGGGCGTCGATGGTCTTATCCGATGAGACGCCTGGAGCCAGATGCACTTGTATTTCCACGTTGGCAGCCGTCAGGTCCTCTACCTTACGGGCCTTTATCTTGCCTTTCTCAACGGCACGGACTATGGAGTCCTGTAGGGTCTCGGAGGTCTTGGAGAAGGGAATCTCACGGATGACGAGTGTCTTCTGGTCTATCTTCTCAATCTTTGCACGCACCTTCACCGATCCTCCCCGTTGGCCGTCGTTGTATTTCGATACGTCGATGGAACCAGAAGTCGGGAAGTCGGGGTAGAGATGGAAGGGTTGGTCGTGGAGATAGGCGATGGCTGCATCGCAGATCTCGCAGAAGTTGTGGGGCAGGATCTTGGTTGATAGTCCTACGGCGATACCTTCAGCACCTTGTGCCAGGAGCAGTGGGAACTTCACAGGCAGTGTGATTGGCTCCTTGTTTCTTCCGTCGTACGACATCTTCCACTCTGTGGTCTTGGGATTGAACACAGTATCAAGGGCAAACTTCGATAGTCTGGCCTCTATGTATCGTGGTGCAGCGGCACTTGAACCTGTCAGGATGTTTCCCCAGTTTCCTTGTGTGTCGATGAGCAATTCCTTTTGTCCCATCTGCACAAGAGCGTCGCCGATGGAGGCGTCGCCGTGTGGATGGAACTGCATGGTATGTCCAACGATATTTGCCACTTTATTATATCTGCCGTCGTCCATGCGCTTCATCGAGTGCAATATACGGCGCTGTACAGGTTTCAGGCCGTCTTCGATGTGAGGAACGGCACGGTCGAGAATACTATAACTGGCATAATCCAAAAACCAATTCTGGTACATGCCGCTCAGATGATGTACTGCAGCGGCATCGAAGCGGTTCACGGGTTTGTAGTCGGAGTGACCTTCTTGCTGGCCTTCCGACTCCTGCTGTTCCAAAATCTCGTCGTCCTTGATTTCGTCGTCCATTCTTATGGGTCTTTAGCTTTTCTGCTGCAAAGGTAATCATTTTCGGTGAGAATAACGATGAATTAAGTTTTTTTTTGCGTTTTGATGAGCGGCCATTCTGCCCTTTGTTGAAAAAAGCGTGATAACCTTTGGTTATCTCAGGAAAAAGACTTACCTTTGCACGCCAAATAGTAAAAGGTATAATCACATAAAACATATGACAGCAAACGAGATCCGTGACTCATTCAAGAAGTTTTTTGAGTCGAAGCAGCACGCTATCGTGCCCTCTGCCCCTATGGTTATCAAGGACGACCCCACGCTGATGTTCACCAACGCGGGCATGAACCAGTGGAAGGATATTATATTAGGAACGCGTGATCCTGAGCCCCGTCGGCGTGCTGACACTCAGAAGTGTCTCCGTGTCAGCGGCAAGCACAACGATCTGGAAGAGGTGGGACACGACACTTACCACCACACGATGTTCGAGATGCTGGGCAACTGGTCATTCGGCGACTACTTTAAGGAGGGCGCCATCGATATGGCCTGGGAGTATCTCGTGGATGTGCTGAAACTGAATCCGGAGGATCTTTATGTGACGGTCTTCGAGGGTTCGCCCGAGGAAAACATCCCTCGTGATGACGAAGCCGCCAGTTATTGGGCCAAACATGTGCCTGCTGATCATATCATCAATGGCAATAAGCACGACAATTTCTGGGAGATGGGCGATACAGGTCCCTGTGGACCCTGCTCTGAGATTCATGTCGACAGCCGTACCCCTGAGCAGCGCAAAGCATCAGGCATAAGCGGTCGCGATTTGGTGAACAAAGACGAT
>JAGCRH010000103.1 GCA_017964785.1 Prevotella sp. | reverse complement strand
GGGCGTGATGAAGGCTTGCTGGGATGCAGCCGGTGAAGTAATCAAGGCATGGGCTACCGAAGGCCACAGCGTGGCACTGCCCGGTCTGGGAAGCATGCGCTTCGGTCTGCGCTCGAAGGCCGTGGAAACCGTGAACGAGGTAAAGACGAATCTGATTACCAGCCGTCGCATCATCTTCACGCCGTCCGTAGACCTGAAGGATGAACTGGCTGACACCGCCATCCAGATCACCTGCTACGACCGCAATGGCGAGGTGGTGAAGCGCGTGACCTCTACCTCCGGCGAAGTGGAGGATCCCGAGAACACCGAGAACGGTGGCGAGAACCAGGGCGGTGAGAATGGTGGAAACACCCAGAACGGCGGCACCCAGAACGGCGGCGGCGGTGACAACGGCGGCGGCGGCGACGACAATGGCGGTGGCGACGACAATGGCGGTGGCGACGAGAACACCGGAGGCGGAGACCAGTAAGTCATTGAACATTGATTTATGAAAAAGAAAGGATTTATTGAGATTGCGGTGAAGGTGATAGTAGCCGCGCTCACAGCCTTCCTGACGGCCATCACGACCACCAGTTGCATGGGCCACGGCCCACTCTACTAAAAAAATCCCCGAAAGCCCTTCGACTTTCGGGGATTCTCGTGCGCATACCTTATTTTTATTAAAGGTCGTTGTAGTTCTGTACGTTGAAGGTAGAGGTGCGCATATCGCCAGTCTCGTAGCCACGACGGAGCCAACGCTTGCGCTGCTCGGAGGTGCCGTGGGTGAACGACTCGGGCGTTGCCCTACCCTGCGCCTTTTTCTGCAACCAGTCGTCGCCGATGGCCTTGGCCAGTTCGAGACCCTTCTCCAGATCGCCATACTCCATCGAGTGGTTCATGGCATCCTCATAGTGGGCCCAGACACCGGCGTAGTAGTCGGCAAGGAGTTCCAGACGCACGCTGATCTGATTGGCAGTCACCTTGTCGGTTTGGTTCATCTGCTGATGGGCCTTGCCGAGAATGCCGAGCGAGTACTCCACATGGTGGCCGATCTCGTGGGCAATGACGTAGGCATAGGCGAAGGTATTACCCTCGACACCCAACTGGCGCTTCATCTGCGTGAAGAACGACAGGTCGATATACAGTTTCTGGTCACCGGAGCAATAGAACGGGCCTACGGCAGCCGTAGCAGAGCCACAGGCAGAGTTGACCTGATTGGTAAACAGTACCAGCGTGGGCGACTCGTAGGTACGGCCCAGTTCCTTGAACACAGCCGTCCAGACATCCTCCGTAGAGGCGAGGATCTGCTTGCACTCGGTAGCGAGTTGCTGCTCTTCCTCGGAGAACTCCTCAGGATTGACACTCTCCGTACGGGCTGACATCTGCTCCTGAGCGGCCTGCAAACCGGCTGACACAGGATCGCCGCCACTCATCCAGGCAAACAAGGCTGCCATGATGATAGCACCGATACCGCCAATACCGGCCTTCGCACCGCCACTCAAACCACGGCGGTCTTCTACATTACTACTTTCTCTTCTTCCAGTAAGTTTCATAATTTCTATTTTTTAATTATTCACGGAGCCTCCGACGATGTCGAGAAGTTCGTTTGTAATAGCCTGCTGACGACCCTTGTTGTACTGGAGATTCAGTTCGCGAAGCAGTTCGTCGGCATTATCAGTAGCAGTCTGCATGGCCACCATACGGGCGGCATGCTCCGAGGCGTTCGAGTCTAACAGCGCCGTATAGAACATCAGATGAGCCATCTTCGGCAAGAGTTCTATGAGCACGGTGTTCATGTCGGGCTCGACGATGAAGTTGTCATTGAGAGGCTTCACGTCGTCTTTCTTCCGCTCCGTCTCACGCTCACCACGTTTCTTCAAGTACTCCTGCGACTCCTTGGTGGCAATCACCGACTCAAGATCACGTTCCTTATCGGCATTTAGTTCCGACTCAATGTCGATAGGAAGGAAGGTCTTTCGGGTGAGCACCTGTGAGCCTGCGCTCTTGAAGTGGTGATAGATAAGTTCCACCTTATCTATCTCACCATCAGCGAATTTCTGTCCCAGTTCCATTACGATATCGATGCACTGCTGCACGTTGGGTTTGTCGGCCAGTGCCGAGTATTCTCCCTGCACAGCCAGTCCCATCTTCTTCGCCTTCTCATAGACCTTGCGGCCTATGGGATAGATCTCGACGTTGTCGCGCCCGATGGTCTTGGAGTACTCATCGACGGCATGTGTCATCATCTTGATGGTATTGGCATTGAAACCGCCGCAGAGCGAGGAATTGGAGGTAAAGACCACCAGGGCAGCCCGCTTGACGGGGCGCTCCTGGTCGTAGATGGTCTGTGCCTCCGCCTCAGCAGCGAGGAACGATTTGAGGATGTGCTCCAGCAACTCCTCATAAGGCAGCATGTTCTGGATGGCTACCTGTGCATGATGGAGTTTACTGGATGCCACCATCTTCATCGCCGACGTGATCTTTCGCGTGGATTTGACTGAGGCGATGCGGCCCTTGATTTCTTTCAGACTTGGCATAGGCCGTTAGGATTTATACGTTCCTGCGATGTCGGCCATCACAGCCTCGATCTTTGCCGTCGTCTCGTCATCAATCTTACCACTGGCCAGTGTCTCGATGACCTCGGGGTTGGCAGAACGCAACTTGTCGAGGAATTGATTCTGGCACTCGCGCACCTTCACGATAGGCACCTCACGCATCAGACCATGCACACCACAATAGAGGATGGCAATCTGTTCGCCTACGGGCATCGGGCTGTACTGCGGCTGAATCAGCAACTGATTGTTCTTACGTCCTCTGTCGAGGGTCATCGCCGTCACGGCATCCATATCACTGGAGAACTTCGAGAAGGCCTCAAGTTCACGGTATTGTGCCTGGTCAATCTTCAGCGTACCAGCCACCTTCTTCATCGACTTGATCTGTGCCGAACCACCCACACGGGATACGGAGATACCCACGTTGATGGCGGGACGGAAGCCCTGATTGAAGAGGTCTGACTCCAAGAAAATCTGTCCGTCGGTGATGGAGATCACATTTGTAGGAATGTAAGCCGACACGTCGCCTGCCTGTGTCTCGATGATCGGCAGGGCAGTCAGTGAACCGCCACCCTTCACGTGGCCCTTCATGCACTCAGGCAGATCGTTCATCTGCTCAGCCACCTCCTGCTGTTCGTTCATCTTGGCGGCACGCTCCAACAGACGGGAGTGCAGATAGAACACATCGCCGGGATAGGCCTCACGACCTGAGGGACGACGAAGGATCAGTGACACCTCACGGTAGGCCACAGCCTGCTTCGACAGGTCGTCGTAGACCACCAATGCCGGCAGGCCCCTGTCACGGAAATACTCGCCGATGGCGGCACCGGCAAACGGTGCATAGTACTGCATGGCAGCAGGATCGGCAGCGGTGGCAGCCACTACGATGGTGTAAGGCATAGCCCCGTGCTCCTGCAGTGTTGACACAAGAGCAGCCACGGTACTGGCCTTCTGACCGATGGCGACATAGATACAATAGACAGGCTTGCCTGCCTCATAGAAACTCTTCTGGTTGATGATGGTATCCACAGCAATGGCGGTCTTACCCGTCTGACGGTCACCGATGATCAACTCACGCTGTCCGCGTCCGATGGGGATCATCGAGTCGATAGCCTTCAGACCCGTCTGCAGCGGTTCCTTCACAGGCTGACGGTAGATCACACCGGGAGCCTTACGATCCAACGGCATCTCGAAAGCATCGCTCAGGTCGATGTCACCCTTGCCGTCGATAGCCTCACCCAGCGGATTGATGACGCGCCCCAGCATGTTGTCGTTGACACGGATAGAGGCAATACGCTTGGTACGCTTCACCACCATGCCTTCCTTGATACCTGAAGTGGTGCCGAGAAGCACACAACCGACGTTGTCTTCCTCCAGGTTCATCACGATAGCCATTGTCCCGTTCTCGAACTCCAACAGTTCGTTGGCCTCCGCATTGCGCAGTCCGTAGATACGGGCCACACCGTCGCTGACGGTCAGCACGGTACCCACCTCATCGAACTTCTCGGCATTGGAGATACCTTTCAGTTGGTCGAGCAGGACCTGGGATACTTCGCTTGGTTTAATTTTATCTGACATTTGTTCTATTTTTTAAGGGTATTAAGAATTGAGTTGAGTTTCGACTTGACACTCGCATCCAAGCGGTAGGTGTCGTATTCGAGGATGAAGCCACCGATGATGTCGGGGTTCACCTCCGTCTCAAACTCCACAGTTCCATTAGTCTTACTCTCCACCATGCGGCGCATCTTCTGCTCTGTGGCAGGCGATACCTGTGCCGCCGTGATGAGACGTCCACGGATGACGTTCTTCTGCTGGCGGTAAAGTGTGACGTACGAATTGGCGATGAACTGCATCACGCTCTCACGATCCTCCTTCAACACCAGTTGGATGAAGGCCTTCGTCAGGTCGGAAGGCTTCTGGCCGGCTGCCGTCAGCAGCAGGGCTTCCTTCTTGTCCTTCGAGAGCATCGGATTGTCTATCGTAAACCGCAGTTGTGGCACCTCAACGTAACTCTTGGCGAGTTGCTGCATCTCGGTGTAGACGGCATCTTCGATTTTCGCGTCAGTGGCACTCTTCAAGAGCGCACGGGCGTATCTTACCGATATGACTCCTATATCCATACGTTATACCTTATTATTAATTACTAGCAGAGACATCATCCAGCATACGGTCTATCAAATCCATCTGCGACTTCTCGTCTTTCAGGTTCTGTCGGAGAACCTTCTCGGCGATCTCGACACTCAGCGTGGCTACCTGTGCACGGATATCGGCGATGGCGGCTTTCTTCTCCTGTTCGATGGCGGTCTTCGCATCGTCCAAGAGTCGGGCACCCTCTGCCCTCGCCTTCGTCTGTGCCTGTTCCACGATGGCATCGCGCGTTTCGGCAGCCTCTTTCAGTATCTGAGCCTGTTTTTCACGCGCCTCCTGCAAGATGGATTCACCTTCCTTCTCGATATTCGCCAGACGCTCCTGAGCCTCGTGGGCCTTACGAAGCGACTCGTCGATGAAGTTCTTGCGCTCCTCCACCATACCGGTGATGACGGGGAAGCCGAACTTGGCGAGAAGGACAAAGACCACCAAGAACGCGATCAACATCCAGAAGAATAGTCCGAAGTCGGGCGTCAAGATGGCAGGTAAGTTCAATGACTCCATTTGCACAGATGATTTTGAGGATTAAAGGAATACGCAGAGTGCGCACACAACGACAGCGAACAGGGCTACACCCTCGACGAATGCGGCTGTCAG
>JAGCRH010000102.1 GCA_017964785.1 Prevotella sp. | reverse complement strand
TTTTGGCAAGTGATTGGCAATCAATTGGTTAGGAGGCCAAGAGTTTGAAGGCTTGAAAGTGGTAGTTTGAAGCCTGCAAACTCCGAGTTCCCAGCCTGGGAAATCAGAGAAAGGATACTGCTCCCTGCATAAGAGGCATAATCGTAAAAAAAGTGTAAAGTATTTTTATAACAAACAATATAGTAAATGGCGAGTGGCAGATGGGTACAGCAGATGGAAATAATTCGGAAGGGTATACAGCAATCTTATTTAATTATCACTTTCCTCGTTGTACCGTCGTAGCTGCGAAGGATGTAAATGCCAGGTCGTTGAATACTTCCTTCAGGAATATGGACACCATTAAGAGAGTAGAGAGTGCCTTCTGAAGGTTCATTCTTCATGATGGTTTTGATGTTAGTACCTGACTCTTTTGTCATTGTTGATGCAGTACCGCTGTCTACTTGCAGATAGGCTTTGTTGGCTTTGAGATAAAAGTCATTATAAAGATTTTCTGGCTTAGCCGTTATGAATGCCAGTTCACCTTTGTTATCCAAACCAATGACCCGCATTGTGACTGGGTCATAGTCTTTGGCATTGAAATGCTTGGCAACACCCGACAAAGCACAGTAGACGCCTTGCAGACGATTGGGCTGGCTGAAGGCAGCGTTGTCGTTCACAGGCTCTATTTTATTGTCGGCAGGGTTGAAAGAGTTGCATCTGATGATAACGGGTGTGGAGGCAGGAATCACATCCTGCACGATCTCCTCCATCTTGAACGTCGAACCTTGTGCACTGCTGACATAATAGGCCTTCATGCCAGGTGATACCATCCTGAAACTGAAACCAGCATAGATGGTGCCAAAGTATTCGCCATCGGCAGTCCTCACGTCAGGACGGATGCCGATATACTCGTCTGATGTGTTGACAGGGATGGCCTTCCAGTTTTCAGTCTCAGTCAGCCTGTTCATCAGCCAACTGTCCTTTGTGCTGGGTGAGCCGTCAGCCAGTTTCTTCTCTATCCCCTGATAGGTACCAGAAATGATATAGGTGTCACCTCCCTGTGGAACAAGGCTGACACCAAATCTTCCTGATGACAATTCATAAATGCTGGAGCCTTGTCCGCAGAAGTCGTACTTACCATTATCGAGTTTTCTGACATAAATGATACACGAAGGACTTACGGCTACGGTGTCGTAATCCAGATACGTCCTGAAGCCTGCCATATTAAGGTCGCCTGAATATGTGTTCAGTTGATAGTTCTGGGGATCAGTATCGTTGATGCTGATATACCTTCCTGTTGTGGCATTCTTGAAGTGATAGAAGCCGTCGGCTAACTGAGCAGATGCATTCTGAACGCAGAATGATGAAAGAACAAACGAATAAACAAATAATAATTTCTTCATATCCAATACATTTTTTTGATTATACATTCATCAGTATAACAACTAAATGTACTGGATACTGCGCGGATTTCGATTTAATTATTCTTTCTTAACAATTGGAATTCATTCATACACCTTCGCAGGGAACTTACCCTGTAGGACAGCAAGGGCATTGAGGGCCAGAGCGCCCATCTCATCCTCGCCAGGGAAGTTGTGTACTGGGGCGAGGAATCCTATGCGTTGGCGCAGACGGTCTACGATATATTCACTTCTGGCAAGACCGCCAGTGAGCAAAATGGCATCGATATTTCCACAGAGTACAGCAGATTCGGCAGCAATGTTTTTGGCAACATGATAGATCATCGCATCGAGGATGAGTTTTGCATGCTTATCGCCATCCTGTTCGATGCGGCGGATAACCTCTTTCACATCGTTGGTGCCAAGATGGGCATTGAGTCCGGCCTTACCCGCAATACGCTTAAGCAGTTGCTTTTCAGAGTATTGTCCGCTGAAACAAAGCCGGATGAGGTCTGATGCAGGAAGTGAGCCGGCACGTTCTGGAGAGAAGGGACCTTCGCCATCAAGGGCGTTATTGGCATCTACCGCACGACCATGTTCGTGGGTTGCTATGGATATGCCTCCACCCATGTGACAGACGATCAGGTTCAGGTCTTCATATCGTACGCCAATCTCTGCGGCATATCGCTGGGCAATGGCCCGCTGGTTAAGCGCATGCCAGATACAGATGCGGTTCATCAATGGGGAGCCGGAAATACGGGCATAGTCGTTAAGTTCATCTACAACCCCAGGGTCGGCAATGAATGCTCTGCATCCGGGAATCTCCATCGCCACCTCATAAGCTATCAGACAA
>JAGCRH010000101.1 GCA_017964785.1 Prevotella sp. | reverse complement strand
GGCTCATCATCCGCAGTTGCCGTGTTGCCTCCAGCAGCGTACCTCTGAGGACTTCTACCTGTCTGATGAGCAGGTCAAGCGAGGCTCGTGTATCCGACATTAGCCGCACATCGTTCATCAGCCAGGTGATAAAAGCCCTTGACCAGTGTGTCTGCTTCTTGGAGAAGCGTTCAGGGAATTCTACTCCATGACAATGCAGCAGGTGCTTGACTCTCGACTTGTATCCGCTGAGCTGCTTCTGTATCGTCTTGCGTATTCGGACAACAGAACGATCATCAATGTACTGCTTCTCTGGGATGTAGTTGCCCTTGAGCAGACCTGACTTCAGGGATCTCACCAGTTTTACGGCATCCACCCTGTCTGTCTTCATCACCTCTTCATACTGAGTCGTCGGAACATCAGCTGCATGAATAACCATGCAGTCAATACCGACTTCCTTCAATGCATAATAAGTGGAGTATCCACTGAAGCCAGACTCATAGACGGACTGATAATCGCCATCTGGGTAATTCTTCTTCAAAAAGTCAAAGAGCTCTTTTGCTGAAGGCTTCTGAGAATGCCTCTTTACAATTCCTACTTCGGGGGCTATTGCCACCTCCCAATTTTTAGCATGGACATCAATTCCTACGAAAATCTTTTGTCCTTTGAAAGAAATTTTGTTTCTTTGCATCTTGGTACGGTTTTAATTGTGAAAGTATCTTGTTTTTAGCACTTACAAAAATACAATCCAATTATTATCGTACCAAATTTTTATGCCTCTTTTTCTTCGCAAAGCCCCTTTTCACGCAACGTGAGATGTAGAGGTTCTCGAAGCGTAGCGAAGAGGTTCTCTGCACCTCACGGTGCGGAATATTTCACTGCCTATGGACTATCTCCTATCGGCTGCTTGGTATTTTCGCCTGCAAACATAGTAACTATTTTCCATAACTGTTTCTGTTTTTATTATCTGACATCAATATAGTTATTCTTATGATTAATTCAATTTACCTCGTTACTTCTTTCAATTTCTCCCAGACTTTTACCATTGCCCAGGTGTCGAGTTCGCAGTAGCGGAGGAGGGCTTCACGACTGGCTTTTGCCTCTTCTGGTTCCATGAATTGAATCTGGGGGAAGAGGGTCATCGCATTGCCACCGTTCTGACAACGCTCGTCGAGGTTGTGGTAATTCAGGCTGGGTTCATCAGGGAACAATGCAGGCAATACGCTCTTGATAGAGAATGAACCATGCATGGCTGGCACATAATAGTAGCCACTCTGGAAGGGTGTGAGCAAATCTTGGATATGATCTCGGATGTTTAGCAGATGAACAGCGAGGTCAGGATACAGCGAGGCCAATTCCTTGATGCGACCACACTCAAAGCCTTTGTTATAAGCCAACGTGCAGACGTTCATGGGAATGTCCTTACA
Source organism: Prevotella sp. (assembly GCA_017964785.1). Taxonomy (GTDB): domain Bacteria; phylum Bacteroidota; class Bacteroidia; order Bacteroidales; family Bacteroidaceae; genus Prevotella. The sequence continues at coordinate 5,284 of JAGCRH010000101.1, read as the reverse complement.
AAGTTGCTCGGCCAAATGGCGACGAGGATCGCTACCATCGGAAGGAGCGAGGAATTCACGATGTTCGTAGTCGGCAGTCGCTGAAGGCTTGATGTGTAACGAATACTGGAAGGTAATCTGCTGATAAGGACGCTGACCGTCGTATTGGGGCACAGGCTGTTGAAGTGTCTCGAAGTCGAGGAAATAGAGCGGACAACTGAGGTTATCCAGAAACGCACGGATACCAGCAAGGTCAATCTGCTCTGTATGGTTGAGGGTACACTCCACCTGCATCTGTTGTTTTTCACTCAGTTTTTCTGTACGAACATCCTCGAACGAGATACGGCCTGCATGATAGTGTTCCAATTTCTTCGCAAAGTTCATGCGGTAGAGGTCGAAAACGGTAGGCACATCATTAGGGATACCATGCTGACGCTTGCAGTAGTCGAAGAAGGCACAGCCATAGGGTTTCATGCAATGCTCCGAGATATCCAGATCAGGCTCATTATCCTCAGTCAGCAACTTCATCGCCTGACTGACGCGGGCAGGCACCTTCAGATATTCATTCTCCACCAGTTCCTTCATGTCGATGACAGCAAAGAGTTTCTGGATGTCAAGTTCACCCTGACGCACATAGTCGCTATTGAGACAAACCAGATAAGTATCCGTTACATTGATGCCACACTGCGTCATCACCCATTTCTGATAGGCGATATCAGGGGCATACTTCTCCAGTCTCGTCTCCTGTCCGTCGAACTCTGGGAAACTGCTGCTTTTCACTTCGTAGATTGCCCAGCCGCCAGGAGTCTTGCGTAGGATATCAACGGCACAATAGTTCCTTTCGAAATTGAATGACGCCTCGCAGATATTCTCTGTTCTATGTGCCATCTCCTCCTTGGTCTTTTCCACCATCGCTTGGAGGTCAAGACTTCCATCCTCACGTTGGGTAGTGACCTCCACAAACGGACCAAACAGACCCATTGCCAAGTCGCCTACCTCGTTGCCACTCTCGAAACGAGCCTCCACGCCCGCATCCACCGTATCCTCATCCGGCTTATTCACTCTCAGCCAAAGTGCCTTCGGGCACTGGCAGAACTGCGTATAACGCGACTTTGATAATCCTTTTGCCATAAGTTAGTTGACGATTTCCAATATATCGTGAGGTTCAGCGCAAAGATACAAAGAATTAACCAAAGTACCAAATTTTCAATAAATAAATTGCCGATTTATTTCATAGTCTGGAAAAAAATGAGTACCTTTGCACCCGAAAAGATTGATTTCGGGAAATACCGAACTTCTCTTTAACATATTTGTTCAAATATGCCCTATTCCTATAAATAGGGCATTATATTCTAATTATAGAATGATTGAATAGGCGTGCCTTGGGGGCACGCCGGATAAATTTAAATATATATAAATGAGACAAAAGAACGATATAGCCATATCGGCTACCAGCGCCCGCAGTTACAACCGCCACTGGCGAGCCAACAAACTCTCGTGGACGGCTATCGGAAAAATCAAGTACCTCTACGACGGGGCCATCGAGTATATGGACGATGTGACACTGGCCTATACGCACGAACACTTCAACAAACTGCGCACGGCACTTGGATTCAAACAGGACTCGGAACTTACCGAACTCATAGAACAGTCGGAAGCATTCCGTATCGTCCGCAACAAAGAGACTCGGCAGGTAGTTGCCTTTATGTCACCACTGGTAAGAGACCGTTATGTGCCTACGGAGAATCAGGAGATCGAAGAGCCACCCATACCTTACGGCATCTTCTACTGTAAAGCAAATGCGCTGGCCAACGACAACGATCGTGACAAGATATCAGAGAACCAGCGGCAACACCGGAGCGGCATTGACATGCACGTACTATTGGCAGGCAATGTGCCAAAGTTTCATGTCGAGTGCGACACAGATGCCTTCAACCGTGTATTCGACATCATGCATCACCTGCTTGGTCAGAAAGACCTCTTCAATCGCTACTTCGGAGAGTGCGTCTTCCACTACCGGATGAAATACAAAGTCACTGACATGCAGGCTGTCGATGCTGTTTGCTACTTCATCGATGACAAATTAATTGGTCATATGTCGCGACGTGTAGGGATAGAGAACTGGCCCATCGAAGCGATTCTGAAGTGGATAGACTACTACTTTGGTGCCAGACGGCTGGCACAGGTCGTTACCGAGGTCCATGAGAATTGGCAAAGGAGAAAAGAAGAAAGGGAAAAACGTAAAAATAAATAGCAATGAATAAGATCAGTTATAAAGAAGTACCCAACTGCTATCTGTACTGTATCCAGTCAGACTGTCCGATGGCCGACCACTGTCTGCGCCAGATGGCAATGCACGTGATCACCAAGCGTGACACGATCATCAACATCGTCAACCCGCTGTTGACCCTGCCTTCTGAGCAGTGCGAGTACTTTCGCAGCGACGAGCCCCAGATCTTCGCACGGGGGTTCGCAGCGATGAAGGAGGAGATGTTGCCCCGGCAGTATGCGGTATTCATGAGTCGCCTAAAAGCAAAATTTGGTCGTACCGGTTATTTTGAACGCCGCAAAGGCGACCGACTCTGTTCACCCAGCGACATCAAGTTTATAGAAGACGTGCTCAAAGAAATGGGCCTCGAACATCTGAGTTTCGATGCTTATGAGGAACTCTACAACTGGAACGGCTGACAAAGGAATAATCTCTTCCATCAGTCCGAATGTTTCGGACCGCAGTATGCCAAGGTCCGTACTACAGTTCTTTCGGCTTCGTACTGTAGTTTTCCAATATGCGAACTGCCAGTCCGCCTTCTCGAAAAGAATCAGCGTACTGGCAGAAACCTAAATTGGTGCACAGGCCTCACGGAGCCAGTCGGCCTCTTCCTGGTTAAGATGGGGCGAAAGGGTGTCGAAGACACGCTGGTGGTAGGCGTTGAGCCAGTCGAGTTCTTCCTGCGTCAGCAGATCGGTGAGGATGGGAGCCTTATCGATGGGACAGAGGGTGAGCGAATCGAATTGGAGGAACTTGCCAAATTCCGTCTCTTTATAAGGGGTGACAAGGAGGGTGTTCTCGATGCGCACGCCAAACTTGCCTGCGAGATAGATGCCAGGCTCATCAGTGACAGTCATACCTGCCACCAGAGGGGCTGGCTTCCACTCCATACGGATCTGGTGGGGACCTTCGTGGACATTAAGGTAGGTGCCTACGCCGTGACCCGTGCCGTGCAGATAGTTCAATCCCTCGCGCCACAGCGCCTGACGGGCCAGAACATCAAGTTGTGTGCCGCTGGCACCAGAGGGGAATTTGCAGAGTTCTATCTGGATATGCCCCTTCAGCACGAGGGTATAAATGTGCTTTTGTTCCTCGGTGAGAGGACCGAGGGGGATGGTACGGGTGATATCGGTGGTGCCGTCGAGATATTGGGCACCACTGTCGAGCAGCAGGAAGCCTTCAGGCTTCAGAGGGATGTCTGTTTCTGGCGTGGGTTCATAATGGACGATGGCCCCATGTGCCTGATAGGCGGCGATGGTATCAAAAGAGATGTCGCGATAGAGGGGCTGTTCGGAGCGGAAGCGCTCAAGCATCTCAGCACACCCCATCTCCGTCAGTGGTTCCTTCTCTAAATTCTTAATTCTATATTCTAAATTCCTCAAAAACTTAGTCATAGCGATGCCGTCTTTTAGCATCGCCAACCTAAAACCCGCTATTTCCCTTTCATTCTTGACGGTCTTCATCCGCTTGACAGGCGACTCTTCTTCCACAATCTCTCTGCTTACAGACTTGTAGAGCGTATAGTTCACCTCGTTGGGGTCGAGCAGTATATTGTATGCGAAATAGTCTTTCAGCCCTTTGCGCACATCCTCGTAGGGTGCCACCCCTACCCCTTTGGCTTTCAGGTAAGCCTCCACCTCGGATGAGAGTTTCACCTTATTTATATATAGAGTAACTTCGTTGGGGGCAATGAGCAGGTACGAGACAAAGACGGGATTGCAATGCACATCCGAGCCACGCAAGTTCAGCGTCCAGGCAATGTCGTCGAGGGCAGCCATCAGCATCCCGTCGGCATGTCTTTCTCGCAGGGCCTGACGGATACGGGCTATCTTGTCGTGAGTTGCCTCGCCAGCATACTCCAAAGGATAGATCTCCACTGGATTATCCGGAATAGCCGGACGATCTTTCCAGATAAGCGTTAAAGGATCGAAGTTAGTTCGGAGGGTGATACCCCCTTGTTTACGGAGATCAGCAATGAGTTCCTTCACCTCACTCGCAGAACTGCATGAGCCATCAATAGCCACCTCAGCCCCAGGGCCACATTCCTTGCCAATCCACTCGGCGATGGTGGGGGTGCCTTCGATTTTCAGTTTCATCAGTTGGTATTCCGTGCCCTTCAACTGCTCCTCCGCTGCCAGGAAATAACGGGAGTCCGTCCAGAGGGCAGCGGAAGTCATCGTCACCACTGCCGTTCCTGCCGAGCCATTGAAGCCCGAGATAAACTCACGCCCCTTCCAGTGGTCGGCCACATATTCACTCTGATGAGGATCCGTACTGGGAATTATAAACGCTGCCAGATGCTCTCTTCGCATCACCTCGCGCAAGTCTTCAAGTCGTTGGTTCACTGTCGTTGCCATATCCATATCGCTTAATAATTTCTGCAAAGTTATACGAATTAGGCCAAAATCGACTGAAATTTTGTTAATTTTACGATTTGTTAGTCGATTTTGTTGTTTTTATTATACAATAAGTCGTTATTTCATTTTTTTTTATTATCTTTGGACCGTAAAACTAAAACCCATTTTTTATGAAAAGGCTATTTTTACTTCTTACATGGCTGATAGCACTGCCGATAGGCATGCTGGCCCAAGGTACAACATGGCAAACTGCCTCATTAATCAATAGCGGTGAGACTGTAAGCGGCACGCTGTATCATTACGACAACTCTGAAAGGAATGACGACTGGTACATGATAGAAGTGCCAGAGGAAGGAACTGTGGAATTGACCATTACACCTGACGGAACTCTTAACATCGATTGGATTGCCCTGACATGGTTGAATGGCGATGACGTGACTAACGATTTCAACAGCACTGGCGTAGGAACGAATAAGAAGGTGTTGACCACCACCAATGTGGGTAAGGGCACCTATTACATAAACATTCACCGCTATTTAGGAAGCGGTGACTACACACTGAAATACGTGTTCACTCCCTGCCCGTTAGGCAACGACCCTGAGCCGAACGACATATACTACCAAGGTGACATACTGGATAGCGGTAAAACGGTGGAAGGACGTCTGGGCTATACAGATGC
>JAGCRH010000100.1 GCA_017964785.1 Prevotella sp. | reverse complement strand
TATTAATATAAAAATATTAAGTGTAAATAGCACAACTAAAAGAAAGGGTAAAATACTAAATGTCCGAAGTGGGTAAGTGGGTAACTGCATGCGGATATGCTAACAACTGGAAAAATACAAAAGTGAGTACGTTAGGTCGTTAGGTGTGACCTACTGTATGTGTCGGAATTCGAAAAATGCAAAAGACGCGCCAACGCGCCGACGCGCCGAAATGGGTAAACGGTGCGGTGGTGCGGTGGTGCGGTCAAGATAAAAAAACCGACCGCGCCACTTTGGAGTGATGCAGTCGCTGTATGGAGTGAAAGAAACCAAGCGGCAAGGTCGAATTGCTCATCATCACACGGATGCCACCGTTCCGCACATCGTGGCTCTACTTGGCCTCTCGTTTCACGGTGCAAAAATAGACTATTTTCTCTTCTCTTCCAAATAATTCTCGAATTATTTCTTTTTTCCGACAAAAATAGTACAACTTTCAAATAAAAACAGTATCTTTGCACCTACTAAAAGAACACAAGCATGATAAAGAGTGAGAAACAGATGGCTATGGCTGCCGCTGAGTTTGCAGCAAGATGGGAAGGCAAAGGCTATGAACGTGGCCAGAGTCAGTTGTTCTGGGCCGACTTGCTGACCAATGTATATGGCGTGGAGAACCTGACGGAGTTCTTACGCTATGAGGAACAAGTGGCTTCAATGGTAGACTCCACAAACTTCATAGATGTGCATATCCCATCGACGAAGGTACTCATTGAACAAAAATCCATCAACATCGACTTGCGCAAGCCCATCAAGAAAGGCGATGGCTATATCACTCCCTTCCTTCAAGCCAAACTGTATATCGTAAACATGCCCCAAAGCGAGCATCCTAAATGGGTGGTGACCTGCAACTTCAAGTCGTTTCTGATTTACGACATGAACCAGCCCAATAGTGAGCCAGAAGAGATTCTGCTGAAAGACTTTGGGACGGAATACTACCGATTGAAGTTCCTCATTGATGAGAAAAATGAGCATATCAGTAAGGAGATGGAGGTGTCGAAGCAGGCAGGGGAGATTGTGGCCCAAATATATGATGCACTGAGGAAACAATATGACGATAATTCCCCAGAAGCCCTTCGATGGCTCAATATCCTCTGTGTGCGTATAGTGTTCTGTCTATATGCAGAAGATGCTGGTGTCTTCACTCACGATCAGTTCCACGATTTCCTTGTAACATACGAAGCAAAGGACATGCGAAGGGCTTTGCGTGACTTGTTTGAGGTTTTGAACACGCCAAAAGAGAAACGGAGCAAGTATCTGCAACCTGAATTGCAGGCATTCCCCTACACCAATGGCGGATTGTTTGAAGAGGAAATCGAAATACCTCAGTTTACAGAAGAACTGAAACAGACACTGCTTCAAAACGCCAGCCTCGACTTTGATTGGAGTAAGATTTCTCCAACTATATTTGGCGCTTTGTTTGAGAGTACGCTGAATCCAGAGACGCGACGTAGTGGAGGCATGCACTACACAAGCATTGAAAATATCCACAAAGTTATTGACCCGCTATTCCTGAATGACCTGCGCCAAGAGTTCGACACAATTTTGGAAGAGAAAGTTGAAAAGCAGCGTGTCAAGCAACTTGATGCTTTTCAGGAGAAATTAGCCTCACTCACATTCCTCGATCCTGCTTGTGGTAGTGGTAATTTCCTCACAGAAACTTATCTGTCACTGCGACGCTTAGAGAACGAGGTAATCCGTGCCAAATATCATGGCCAAACCATGATGGGCGCCTTTGTGAATCCCATCAAGGTGAGCATCCAACAGTTCTATGGCATTGAAATCAACGACTTTGCTGTTACAGTAGCCACTACTGCCCTCTGGATAAGTGAGGCACAGATGCTGGCAGAAACAGAGCGTATCATTAAGCAGGATATTGACTTCTTGCCCTTGAAACCCTACCATAACATTCGTGAGGGCAATGCACTGCGGATGGATTGGGATGTGATAGAGATTTCATCGGATATTCCAACGATTCACGCAAATAATATTCATTTGATTATTGAGCCAGAATCACAAATGGCCAGTGAACCCGTTGTTGAGTACGATGAAATCAATGTTGTAACTCATCGATTCGATGGTGAAATGAAGCCAGACAAGCAGCGCTATCAGGTCACTTATGACTATATCATTGGTAATCCCCCATTTGTAGGCTTTACTTTTATGACGGCAGAACAAAAGGAAGACGTACAAAGGATGTTCCCTGGTATTAAAAATGTTGACTACGTGAGTTGCTGGTTTAAAAAAGCCTGCGACATAACTCGTATGACAAGTACAGAATGTGCCTTCGTCTCTACAAATAGTATTACTCAGGGAGAGACCGTTGGGAGAATGTGGGAACGTCTTGATTTCTATATCAACTTTGCATGGCCAACATTCCGTTGGGACAATGAAGCAAAAGACAAGGCTCATGTTCACTGTGTTATCATAGGCTTCTCACATAAAGAGCGTCAGCACAAGTATCTTTATGATGATAGTGGGGCTCATAAGTGTGAGAATATTAACGCATATCTCACAGATGCTCCCAACGTTATTGTTGGCAGTCGAAGTAAACCTATTTGCAATGTGCCTTCTATGATATATGGAAATAAACCTGCTGATGGTGGGCATCTGATCTTTACCAAATCCGAACGCGATGATTTTTTGGCTCGTGAGCCTAAGGCACGCCGATGGATGCATACACTTATAGGAGGAACGGAACTTATCAACAACAAACCAAATATTAATGACAAGTTGCGCTACACTCTATGGTTGGAAGGTATCAGTCCTTCCGAACTTCGCAGTATGCCTTTGGTTATGGAGCGTGTTGCTGCGTGCAAGCATGCAAGAGAAAATAGTCCAGCAGCGGCTATCCGGAAGTTTGCAGAAATACCCCATCTTTATGCACAACGTACACAACCAAATATTCCTAAGTTAGATGATGATGGTAATCCGTTATTCCCAGATGGGCAGCGATATTACAATCTGCTTGTCCCAGAAGTCTCATCTGAAAGACGTAAATATGTTCCAATGGGATATATAGCAAACGAGGTTGTGACAAATAATCTTGTTAAACTAATCCCTAATGCTACACTTTACGATTTTGGAATATTGTTATCTATTGTTCATATGGCTTGGATGAGGGCTGTATGTGGAAGATTAGAAACACGATATCGATACTCTAAGGATGTGGTCTATAACAATTTCCCCTGGCCCAAACCAACAGATGGACAAAAGGCCAAGATAGAGCAGAGTGCACAGGCTATCCTTGATGCACGTGCAAAATATCCAGATTCCTCGTTGGCCGATCTCTATGATGAAGTATCTATGCCCTTTGACCTCCGTAAAGCCCATCAGGAGAATGACCAATCCGTTATGCAAGCATATGGTTTCAGTTCAAAGATATCTGAAAACCAAGAGTCCTTAATTGTTGCAGAACTATTCAAACGCTATCAAGAACTTACGAAATAGAAAATGAGAGAAAAGCCCATAATAACAATCTCTGCGATATTCCATCTTTCAGAGAAGTATTTCGATCAGTACGTTGAAAGAAACCTCGACCTGTCTCCACAACAGAACGAGGCGAGTTTTCGTGATTTCGTGAACCAATATTATAGTGCGTTATATTGGGGGAAACAAATTAATCTTGTTATAGATACCAATGTCCCACTTTTTTGAAAACAGAAACTATTATGCCACAATTTTCAGTAGACAGCAGAACGATTGACAATGTCATAGGTTATATTAATAATGGTCAGATTTCTATTCCAGAAATACAGAGACCATTTGTTTGGGACGGATCAAAGATTCGTGACCTCATTGATTCATTATATAACGGATTCCCTGTTGGTTATCTTATCGTTTGGCAAAACCCAAACATGAAAGATAAGCAGGGAAATCTGACAAGCGGCAAGATGATTATGATTGACGGACAACAACGTGTTACGGCTATCATGACAGCCCTTGTGGGTATGAAAGTTCTTGATAAAGATTTCAATGAGAAGGTTTATAAGATTGCATTCAATCCTTTTGCCCAGAATGATGAGTCTAAATTTGAAGTTCAGAGTGCTGCTATTCTGAAAGATAAAAGGTGGATTCCTGATATAGCAGAGTTATTCAAACCAGAATTTAACTCTTGGGACTTCGTAGAGACTTTCTGTCAGGCAAATCCTGATATGGAACGACCCAAACTTAGTTCCCTGATTCAGAATGTGATAAACATCAAAAACTGTCCTATTGGCATTATCCGTCTTTCAGAAGGATTATCTATTGATGAGGTTACTGAGATTTTCATCCGTATCAACAGTCAGGGAAAGGCTCTGACGCAGGCAGACTTTGTCATGTCAACAATCGCTGCTGACGAAAAGTATGGAGGCAACGTGTTACGAAAGGCTATTGATTATTTCAGTCATTTAGCCATCAGTCCGGAGTTTATCAACAAGATAAACCAAGATACAGACTTTGTTGCATCAGAATACTATAATCTGATTAAGTGGGTGGCCAATTATCATTTCAGCATTTATACACCAGTTTTTGATGATGTGCTCAGAACGTCGTTTATGACACAATATTATCGTGGCAAACTTGCGAACTTAACGGATTTGCTACATGGTAGAAATTTTGAGACACGTTCGTTTGAGGAAACCATACAAGAGGATACTTTTGTCAAGTTTACAGATGGCGTTAAAGATTATTGCAATGAATATATTCTGAAACAGTTCTTTGATACTATCAAACAAGCTGGCTTTGTCTATGCTAGACTTGTCAAGGGAAGAATGGCATTAGATTTTGCTTATACCTTGTTTATAAGGTTGAGAAAAGATAATTCAATCGAAAAACTCAAAGTTCCACATTATGTGCAAAGATGGTATGTCATGTCTGTCTTAACAGGTCGTTATGTGGGTTCTCCTGAAACTCAGATGGAAAGAGATTTGAGAGCTATCAATGATCGAGGATTTATGCGCTATTATAATGAGGTGATGGCTAACTTAGCTGAAACCTTCTGGGAGGTTACATTGCCTCAGCAGTTAGAGACATCTTCTTCCACCTCTCCTGCGTTCACTGTATATCTTGCTGCACAATGTAAACTCAACGATGATTCCTTCTTGTGTCCAGGAGCCAAAGTGAGGGATTTGTTAGAGACAGCAGATATTCATCACTTGTTCCCTAGAAAGTATCTGCAAGATGCTGGTATCAATAATGTGGTACGCTATAATCAGGTAGCAAACTATGCAGTATTATCTAAGCCAGTCAACATTGCTATTGGAATGCAAGCCCCTAATGTCTATATGAAAGAGGTATATGAAGCATGTATGAATGGGAATGAATCGAAATATACGACCATATCGAGTTCTGATGATTTGATTAACAATTGTAGAACGAATTGTATTCCAATGGAATTTAAGGATATGAGTTCAACCGATTATGATAGTTTCTTGGAGAAACGAAGGTTATTAATGGCTCAGAAAATCAAAGAATACTTTTATAGTATATGAAATATAAACACGGGGGACGGTTCTTTTGTGCTGGCTAGCACAAAAGAACCGCATCCCCCCGTGATACGAAATGATGGCTTATTGCCACTACGCAACCACATGTGAAAGATGTAAAACTTGTTTTTGCAACTTACTCTTATTGGAATACATTTACCTCCGAGATAAATGTATTCCAATAGTAAAAGTTATGTTATTATCCTTCACATCTTTCATTATCCTTCATTAGTGTTGCAGAGGGCAATGAAAAAGAAATAGGCCTCACCTTACTACATATAAAGAAAAAAGGCTCGCCACTGCGAGCCTATAGGTTTCTAAATAACCAACAATTAACTAACCATCAATCTATATGTATGAAAAAACTAATTTTGCTTGTTTTGACGATGCAAAGGTAAGAAGAGGTTTTGAACCAGACAAAATCATTCAGCGAATTCCCCAAATCATTCAACAAAAACGGAAGGGCCAAGTTTTGAAGTGATTGCATCTGACACAAAAGAACCGCATTTTTTACCCTTTTATTTTGTACTTTGCGCGATTTTTACTATTTTTGCAGCAGAAATGAAACTAAAAACGAAGAAAGATGAAACAATCAAGAGTTTGGCTATTGATCATCGTGGCTGCAATGCTAACTGCGGCATGCAGCAGTGGGCCGAGTAAGGAACAGAGTGCCAAGGCGGGGCGCATGATAGAGACGGCCCACAAGGCAAGAGACTTCAACAGGCTGTTGACACTTTCCGACAGTCTGGAAAGGCAGGGATGTCTGGCGCAGGCGGAAGCCTACTACTGGAAAGGCTATGCCAGCGACAGGATGAAGAAGAACCGTTTGGCGGAGTTCTACTGGAAGACAGCCCTCGAAGCCGCCAGTAACTCCACAAACAAAGAAGACCTCGACACCTACGCAAAGACTGCCAGTCGTCTGGCCAACCTGCTCAGCGTGAGAGGCGACTATAAAGGAGCCCTCAAAATAGCCCTGCCTGCCGCCCAGCGGTTGGAAGAGTTGAAGTGCGACTCCACCAGTGACTACGTGAACCTGCTCATCTATATCGGATGCTGTCAGGCAGTAACCGACAACAACGAGAGTGATGCCGATGACCTCTTCAAACGTGCCTACCAGAAGCATAAGGACAATATCAGCAAGACCCATAGCGATGCAGCCTATAAGGATGCCATCGCAGGTCTGATCAACATTGCCTACTTCTACAACTACATCCAAAAATATCAGTCTGCCCTGACATGGACGGGCCACTTTGGAGAGATGCTGAACGAATACGAACAGCACTCGGATGCCAATGCGGAATACATCGACAAGCAACTGGCACGTTTCGACATCTATCAGGCCATCGCTCTGGAAGGACTCGGCAAGAAGGAGGAGGCTGCCAAGGTGTATGAGGCTTTCAAGGGCACCCAGTTCAGTAAGACACCAGAGGGGAAAATCAATGGTAACGACTACCTTGCAGCAGCAGAACGATGGAACGAGGCTGCCGACAATTATAGCAGTCTGAACGCCATGATGGGACAAAAGGAGGCATCGGTTTCGATGGATGACATACAGGAACTGATGCTGAAAAAGTATCAGGCCAACCTGCGGGCTGGTCGCAGGGACACCGCAGCAGCCGTCAGCATGCAGATATGCGACTCGCTGGACCATGCGCTGGCACTGGCCAAGATACTGGATAAAGAGGAACAGGCCAAGGTGGTGGAGGATGTGGAACTGTTGACAAACCAACAGGCAGAGAAGGCCAGACAGAAACAGTTGGGACTCTTCGGAGCGCTGGCCCTGTTGTTCCTGGGATTCATCGCCTACGTGTTTTATAGTCGAAGGCACGACAGACAACTGAGGATAGACCATCAAGAACTCTTGAAGACCTTCACCACGCTGAAAGAAGACACCACCACCTCCGAACGGGAAGCCACAGAACTACGGGTGGCGCACGGGCTGGCAGAAGCCACTCCCGCAACAGCCCCCTCCCTGCCAAAGGGAATCTCGCTGTATGCCTCAACGATACCCACCAAGGGCTTTGGAAGCAGCATCTGCGACTATCTCACTCGCGACGGAAAACTGTTCTTCTGTATGGGCGATGTGGAGGGCCAGAATGTCAGTGCCTCAGTGGCTGCCGCGATGGTAAAGGCACAGTTCCGTACGGCAACGGCTATCGAGACGGAGCCATCACGGATTGTGGAGGTGATCAGTCAGGCCAGACAATGGAAAGAGAACATCAGACTCTTCGTGGGTGTCCTCGACACAGAGACGGGTCAGTTGAATTACTACAATGCTGGTCACGAAGAGCCAGTGCTGTTGGATAAGGAAATCACAAGACTCCCTGCCTCGGAACAAGAGATGCAAATGGAGAAGGGCATGATGATCTTCCTGTTCAACAGGGGTTTGATGAATGTCGAGAACAAAGCCAACAAGCAGTATGGAGAGAACCGAATGCTTGGTGCCGCCCTTCAAGCCATGAAGACGGACGCCAGACCAGAACCGTTTGTGGCGAGCATCACCGACAATATCAATACTTTCATCGGTGATACGGAGCCACAGGCAGACATCGCAATGCTGGCTATCAAGTGCTAAAAAAGGGTGCAAAGAAAAAGCGCTGCGGATTAGTTTTCCGCAGCGCTTTTCAGTATCTCCGAGAGGGTCGGATGGATATGAACCATATCGGCCAGTTCGGAGAGGGTGGTGTGTTTGCACATCAGGACGCTAACCTCCTGGATGATATCGGCAGAATGGGCACCATAGGCGTGGGCTCCGAGGATCTCACCAGCAGGCGTTGCAAAGAGTTTGAGCATACCCTCGGTTTCATTCATGGCGAGGGCCTTGCCATTGGCACGCCAGAAGGACTTCTTGCAGACGTAGGGAATGTTCTTTTCCTTCAACTGATCCTCCGTCGGGCCAACACAGGCAGCCTCGGGTTCTGTGAAGATGGCAGCAGGCATGATGTCGAGAAATTTACAATTTGACGATTTACAATTTACAATTTGTTTGACGACAGAGATAGCCTGAGCCTCAGCAGCATGGGCGAGCATCTGCTTGCCATTGACATCACCAATAGCGTAGACCCCGTTCCCCGCCAGGTAGTTTGCATCGACAGGGATGGTGCCTTGGGGGGTGAGGGTGATGCCAAGGGCATCGAGGTTTAAGCCTTCCGTACGAGGTTTGCGACCTGTGGCCATGAGGATGACATCAGCATCGATATCAGCAAGGTTCTGGACAGCAGTCTTCATCTTAAAGGTGATGCCACGCTTTTCAAGATATTTGCGCAGACGCTTGGCAATGTCGCTGTCGAGGGCTGGGAGGCACTCTTTCAAGTATTCTATCACCGTCACCTCGGAACCGAAGCGATTGAAGACAGAAGCGAACTCCATACCGATGACACCAGCGCCAATGATGGTGAGGCGCTTGGGAAGGGTTTCGAGGTTCAAGAGTCCTGTGGAATCGACAACACGAGGATCAGTGCGTGCGCCTTCGATGGGGAGCCATTTGGTTTCGGAACCAGTGGCGATGATAATGTTGGGAGCGGTGTAATCGTTGACAGTATGGGCATCAACGAAAACAGCCTTTTCACGAACCAACGTGATGTTGGGGTGCGAGAGGATGCCCTCTACCCCACTCCGCAACTGCGGAACGACTTGGGACATACGTTCACGGGCCTCAGCGAAGGTGGCGGAGTGGACATAGGTCTTGGTGGGGATACAGCCTACATTGAGACAGGTACCACCCACCTCTGAGCCCTCGAAGATAACGACCTTCAAGCCTTGCTTGGCAGCATATTCAGCGGCGCGGTAACCGCCTGGCCCCGCGCCGATGATGATGAGATCAGTTTTTTCCATTGAACATTGAACATTGATCATTGAACATTAGGCTTCCGCTTTGAGTTGACGGTATGTCGTCACTGGATGCTTGGCAGCGAGGACATCATCCACACGACCAATCGGCGTATCGTGGGGTGCCGACTTCACCAGTTCAGGATCAGTCTTGGCCTCCTCGGCAATCTTTCGCATCACGGCAATAAAACCATCGAGCGTTTCCTTCGACTCGTTCTCCGTAGGCTCAATCATCAGACTCTCGTGGAAGAGCAACGGGAAGTAAATCGTAGGTGCATGATAGCCATAATCAAGCAGACGCTTCGCCACATCCATCGTGGTGACACCAGTCGACTTATCTTTCAAGCCATCGAAGACAAACTCATGACAGCAAGTCGTGTCGATAGGCAGTTCATAGACATCCTTCAAACTCTCCTTGATATAGTTGGCATTGAGTGTGGCGAGAGGGCCTACCATCTTGATCTGATCGCGACCTAACGACATGATATAGGCACAGGCACGCATCATCACACCGAAATTGCCATTATAAGGCGACACACAAGGGAAGAACGCCTGTAAGCCCTCACGCACACCAACTGGACCAGCACCTGGGCCACCTCCGCCATGAGGCGTGGAGAAGGTCTTGTGGAGATTGATGTGCATCACATCGAAGCCCATATCACCAGGGCGACAAGCACCCAGCATGGGATTGAGGTTTGCACCGTCGTAATACATCAGGCCTCCGCAGTCGTGGATGAGTTTTGCAATCTCAGGAATACGGATCTCGAAAAGACCGAGGGTATTGGGATTAGTCATCATCATGGCAGCGATTTCTGCACCCTGCTCAGCGACAATGCGCTTCAAGTCATCGAGATCAACCTGACCATCAGCCTGTGATTTCACCTCAATGATTTCCAGTCCACAGACAGCGGCTGAGGCAGGGTTCGTACCATGAGCACTATCAGGGACGATGACCTTCTTGCGCTGCATATCGCCACGTGAACGATGGTAGTTATCGATGGTCATCAGACCTGTCAGTTCACCATGGGCACCAGCGTATGGCTTAAAGGTGAAGTGAGCCAGTCCCGTCAGCGCACAGAGTGTCTCATTGAGCATCGCCATCACAGCCCTTGCACCCAGCACCGTCTCAGCAGGCTGGAGGGGATGCAGGTTCTGGAACTGTGGCAGGACAGCCATCTCCTCGTTGATCTTGGGATTGTACTTCATCGTACAAGAACCGAGGGGATAGAAGCCTGTATCCACACCGAAGTTATTATTAGAGAGGTTCGTGTAGTGGCGCACCACTGTCAGTTCATCGCACTCAGGCAGTGCCGCATCCTCCGAACGACGCATCGAGGCAGGTATCTCGTAATCGCCAAACTGATTCTTTGGCAGGCTATAACCTTTACGACCCTCCTTAGAGAGTTCGAAAATCAAGTTTCCGTATAATCGATTGTTCATAGGGCAGCCATTTTTACGAGGTTATCAATTTCTTCCTTCGTACGCTTCTCTGTCACGGCAAAGAGGATGCCCTCTTCCAGACGGACACCACCGAGGATGCCTGCTTCGATGAAGCGCTGGTAGAGGGTGTCTACATCACCGTCGTACTTCACATAGAACTCATTGAAGAAGGGCTTGTCGAAAGCCAATGTAAAGCGTCCCGTCTTCAACAGTTCGTCGCAGAGGTAGTGGGCTCCTGCATAGGAGAGTTGTGCAGCCTCCTTCAAGCCCTGCTTACCCATCAGTGACAGATAGACCGTGACCCAAAGGGCCATCAGACTCTGATTAGAACAGATATTCGAGGTGGCCTTCTGGCGACGGATATGCTGTTCACGAGCCTGTAAGGTGAGTACAAAGGCACGCTGGTCACGATTATCCTTGGTCATACCAACGATACGGCCTGGCATCTTACGGATGAGTTTTTCCGTGCAGCACATATAACCCACGTAGGGACCTCCGAACTGCATGGGGATACCCAAACTCTGGCCATCGCCCACAGCGATGTCTGCACCCCACTCGCCAGGAGTCTTCAACACGGCAAGGTCGGCAGCGACACTATCCATCACGAAGAGCGACTTTTGTTCATGACAGGCCTCAGCAAAACCTGCGAAGTCTTCCACGATGCCATAGACATTTGGCTGCTGTACGATGACACCAGCCACGCCACCTTCTGCCAGACGAGACTTCACATCGTCGAGACTGGTGGTACCATCATGGATCGGTAACACTTCCAGTTCGATTCCCTGATGCAGGGCATAGGTCTTCAACACCTCGAAAGTTTGCGGATTCATGCAACCCGACACGAGCACCTTGTTCTGTTTCTTACCAGCAGCCACCGCCATCATCATCGCCTCAGCACAGGCAGTAGAACCGTCGTACATCGAGGCATTGGAGATATCCATACCCGTGAGTTCAGCCATCATACTCTGGTACTCGAAGATATAGTGCAACGTGCCCTGGGAGATTTCAGCCTGATACGGCGTATAGGAGGTCAGGAACTCGGAGCGTGACAGGAGATTGGGAATCACGGAAGGCGTATAGTGATCGTAGACGCCCATGCCTGCAAAACAGGTGAGTTGCTTGTTCTTTGAGCCCAGCAACTCAAACGCCTGTCGCACCTCCATCTCACTCGCCCCCAAGGGTATCTGATAGTCGTCCTTGAAACGGATGCTTTCAGGTATCTGGGCATAGAGATCGTCGAGGCTCTCCACGCCCACCTTTTGCAGCATCGCTTTCAGGTCATCGTCTGTATGGGGAAAATACTTATACATAGAATATTGTTTTTATTTCTCGCAGAAGGCGGTGTAGGCAGCGGCATCCATCAGGTTGTCGAGGTCGGCCTTGTCGGAGAGTTCCACCTTGATGATCCAGTTCTCGAAAGCATCCTGATTGATGAGTTCGGGCTGATCTTCAAGCGCCTCGTTGATCTCCACGACAGTTCCGCTGACGGGAGAAATCAGGTCGCTGGCGGCTTTCACGCTCTCCACTGCACCAAACTCTTCACCTGCCGTTACCTCATCATCCACCTCAGGCATATCCACATACACCACATTACCCAATGCGTTCTGGGCATAGTCTGTGATACCCACGAAACCATAGTCACCTTCTACTCTTACAAATTCGTGCGACTCCGAGTAGTAGAGTCCTTCAATTACCTTTGCCATATTGTTTTTGATTTTTGAAATTTGACGTTTGAAATATATGATTACTTCTTGTAACTCTTGGTATAGAACTGCTTCTTGACGACTTTGCCAGGGAAGACCTTCTTACGGATCTGGATCTGCACCTCGGTATCGAGTTTGGCGTAGGCAGCATCGACGAGGGCCATACAGACACTCTTGTCGGTAGAGATGGTATGATAGCCTGTGGTCACCTCACCAATCGGTTCACCTTCCATATTCAGGACAGTATAACCATGACGGGGGATTGCCTTATCGAAGAGTTCGATACCGACGAGTTTCTTGGCAGGGCCTTCGGCCTTCTGTTTAGCGAGGGCTTCTTTACCGATAAACTCTGCCTTGTCGAGTTTCACGAACATACCCAATCCAGCCATGATGGGGGTGATATTCTCCGAGAGTTCATCGCCATAAAGCGGTAGTCCCACCTCGAAGCGCAGGGTGTCACGACAGCCTAAGCCACAAGCCTGAACACCTGCGGCAATCAGTTTATCCCAGCAGTCGCGGATAAAATCGTGGGTGCCATATATCTCAAAACCGTCCTCGCCAGTATAGCCCGTACGGGAGATAATGACATCCCCTATTACCTTGCAGGTGTAGAAAGTCATTTCTTTGCAGGGCAATCCAAGCACTGTCTCCACAATGTGCTCAGCCTCCGGCCCTTGTACGGCAATCTGTCCATAG
>JAGCRH010000099.1 GCA_017964785.1 Prevotella sp. | reverse complement strand
TGAAGCCTTCGATGAAGGTCTACGAGTTTGAACAGAAGCCCCAACTGCTCGTCGGCAGTTATGAAACGGGCTACGTCCCCACCATCCCCGGCCAGCCCGAGGACGAGAAGCATCTGGCATAAACCTATCACTTGGGCCTGGCCCCAGTGATAGCCTGAGGCAGAATGATTAATCCCCCGCCGCGGCGAGGGATTATTGTGGTCTAATAGAAGGGATGGAGAACTACTCGCAAAACATTTGGCGTAGGACATCCTGTAATGCAGCAATCTCGTCGGCTGCAAGTGTGGCGATGCGATTCTTCAAGCGACGCTTGTCGATGGTACGAATCTGGTCGGTAGCCATCTCGCCATCGCGATCCATGATATGGCAGGCGACACGGTAGGGGTAGCCGTGGATAGCCGATGTCACAGGAACGATAATCACTGTGTCAAGATGGTCGTTTAGTTCCTTGGGACTGACAATGACGCACGGGCGAATCTTTTGCATTTCAGCACCAATGGTTGGATTTAAGTCCACCCAATAAACTTCAAACTGGTTTACCATTTCCAGTCCTCCATCGTTTCATCTTCGAATACGTCGGCTACCATCAGTTTGTCTTCTCCATCGGCATGTGCCTGCTTGGCAGCAGCAGCCCATCCGGCACGTGAAGTAATGCCAGATTCCTTTTTCTGGGCAACAACCAGGCTTTTCACGTATGCAAGCACTTTTGTCAACGCAGCCTCACTGTCATTGATAAGTTTTATTATTAATAGGAAAAAAGAATGTTTTTATGGTAACAAAAAATTATGAAGAAGAAAAGAGTTTGAGGGAATTGATCCTCGGATTGAGTGAAGGACTGACGGTTTACCGCGGTCTGAACAAGAACTTCGTACCCATGAAGGTGTCGTTTTCGCAGTGTACCTACATGACTGCCATCACGGCCATCCCGGTACTGCAGGCGTATATTGCCGACCTCGACCGCGACATTTGCCGGGAACCGCTCTGTCTCGACCTCGACGAGATGGGGAGCGAGGACTGTTGGAAGGAGAAACTCGCCAAGTTGCGGAGCGACATGACGGAACTGGAAGAAGTGCCCCTGTTGCAGAAGGATCTGGTGTGGGGCTACAAGGGTTTCTTCCCCAACACAACGGCGGAGTTCTACCAGGGTGTCGAGGAGAAAGTCATGGAACTCGCAAGACTGATCAGCCAGGTACAGCAGAAGATGGCGGAAAAGCCACTTTCGTTCTACGGCAAGTTCTACCACGATCTGCGGGTGCAATACTGCGAGGAGCAGGCCGTGAAGGACTTCAAGTACTGGCAGTCGCATTCGGGCATACCTTCGCTCGTCAAGTTGAAGATGCTGCGGGCGGAGAAGATTGCCGACTTCATCAATAGCGGTATCTTGCGACTGGCCCTTAAGTCTTGCGACATAGAGCAGGACGACGTGGATGTGGAGCAGTTCAAGAAGCAACTGCCTCACGATTATGCCTGTGTGAAAGATTTTGACGTTCTTTGCACCGTCTTCAGCCGTACTATCGGTTGGCAGGGTGATATCCTTATCCCGAACTACAACTGTGCCGGGCTCTTCATCTTCCAGCACTGGGTCGAACTGACCGAGGAGCAGATCAATGCCATCTTCCGCCTCGACAAGATGCTCGAACAGATCCATGAGGAGATGCAGCATCTGCCAGAGGTGGAGGCGGAGAAAGACCCCGCCCCGGCCTGCGGCCACCCCGCCCCTGAAAGGGGTGGGGAGTTGCCCGACGTACTGGCAACGCCCGAGGCCATGAGACTCTGGCGAAAGGTGCAGAAGTTCGGCTATGTGGATGAGTACTTCCAGCCATTGCTCTCGCGGTCTGAGGCTGCGTTACTGGCCTTCGAGATGGCAAGAATACTGGATATTGATGATCAATGGAAAGCCTTCGAGACACTATGGAACCGACGTAATATGAGCCGTGACTATTATACTGCGATGAGTCAGAAGAAATCACGGGATTTCCTTGACGGTCTGAGGAAAGACTTAGGTAGAACAGAGGAATGCTGATACCCCGTATACGTACCCCGTATACTTACCTTGCTATTGTTTCTGGTTTTCTTTTTCCGTACCTTTGCACCCGCTATGGATAAAAAGGTAAAAAAGAAGAAAGAAACGAAAGAGGCTCCCCAGAAGGAGCACAAGGCGAACTGGAAAGAAGTTTACGCAACGCCTGAGGACATCAAGGCTTTCCTCAGGGGGCGGGTGATGCTGCGGCACAACGTGATTACCCGCCGTGTGGAGTGCCGCCTGTTGGAGCGCGACCTCTGGGAGTCGTACGACGGGAGTGCGGAGAGTGCCATGCGCCTGTTGCAGGAGGCTGCGCGGCGGGAAGAGCGGCGCGCGGAGTTCGGCGAAACGACGGAGTGGCAGCCCATCAGCGACCGCATCGTGAACACTCTCTGGACGGAACTGTCGAAGGAGAAACCGACAAGGGCGCAGGACATCTATCGGGTCATCGAGTCGGACTTCGTGCCCGACTTCCACCCGTTCTGCCACTACCTCGACCGTCTGCCGCCCTGGGACCACAAGAACGACTACATCCTGGAGATGTCGCTGTCGGTCAACGTGAAGGGTGGGGGTAGAGGAGCAGATGCGCTTTGCCGAATACCTCAGGAAATGGCTGGTGGCGATGGTCGCCGGTTGGGTCGACGATCGCGAGGTGAACCACGTCATCCTCATCTTCGTCGGCGAGCAGGGCATCTACAAGACCACGTGGTTCAACTATGTCATGCCTCCGGAACTACGGAATTACTTCTACACGAAGACCAATGCCGGGCGGATGACGAAGGACGACCTGCTGGTACTGGCACAGTACGCGCTGGTATGCTACGAGGAACTCGACACGATGTCGCCGCGCGAACTGAACCAGTTGAAGTCGGCGGTGACGATGCCGTCGGTCGACGAGCGGGCGGCGTACGCACACTACCACGAGCACCGTAAGCACATCGCCTCGTTCTGCGGCACGGGCAACAACGTGCAGTTCCTGAGCGACACCACCGGCACGCGCCGCTGGCTGCCCTTCGAGGTGGAGAGCATCGAGTCGCCGCGCGACAACCCGTTCAACTACGAGGGCATATACAGTCAGGCGTATGCACTCTATCAGGAGGGCTTCGAGTACTGGTTCTCGCCGAAGGAGATCAGGCAGTTGTCGCAGCACAACAGCCAGTTTGAGACGCCGAAGGACGAACAGGAACTGGTGGACTATTTCTTCCGCCAGCCGTTAGGGGCGGATACGGGTGAGTTCCTGCCGACGGCCATCGCCAAGCAGATCGTGAGCAGTCCCGGTACGAATGTGAGTACCGTGGCCCTGGGCCGTGCCTTCAAGAAACTCGGATTTAGGGATGGCACGGAGAACCGTTGCCGCGGTTTCTACGTCGTGCGCCGCACCGATGAGGAACGCCGCACCCGTGCCCGTTCGCTGGCATACGAGGCCGCCAAGCATGAGACACAGATCACAGATGACACAGATGTTTTCTGACATCCCTCGCGTACCGCGCCCGCCTATGCGGTACGCGAAGACTCTTTATTATTATCTGTTACATCTGTGTATCTGTGTAATAACCCTGCCTTATTCCGCAATAACCCTGCCTTATTTGACAATAACCAGCCTTTATCGGAACACAGGGGGACGGTTCCTAAGGTCGGCCGAGACAGTCGAAGATGAGGGCGACATCGATGGGGAGGAAGGAGCGGCGGCCGCTGTCGAGCAGATGGCTCAGGCGGGGATCGTCGAGCAGATAGAGGCGCAGTTTCGCCCAGGCTGCGCGGGGACAGATGGCCGGGAAGTAGAGTTGGGCAAGTTCAGTACGGCCGTAAGTTCTTATTTCATTGACCATTGAAGATTGAACATTAATACTTCTGCAAAGGTACGAAAAATAATTGAGATACGCAAGGCTTTGGTTAAGTAAAAATCCATACAATTCATATCAACTCACATCAAACGTCAGCAACGCATTCTGGAAGGCGAAAAGACTTGCTTTTTGCCTGAAAATTCAGTAACTTTGCCATTGCATTCCGGAAGCAAAGTAAACAACAAGTCAAACCAATTAAAAAGAATTTACAAGGATGATTGAATTGTATCTTTCGAAGGTGACCGAGACATCGGAAACCGAACAGGCGGGCAAACTCTACGCCCGCGTGAGTTACAAACAGACCATGAGCGTGCAGGACATGGCGCACCACATGGCGGAGCACAACACCATGTTCTCCGAGGGCTCCATCACCGGTATCCTCATCGACTTCGTGAAGTGCGTGCGTGAGATGGTGCTGATGGGCAACACGGTGAAGATCGACAACCTGGCCATCTTCAAGGCCACCGTCGAGGCCAACGGTCTGG
This sequence comes from Prevotella sp., assembly GCA_017964785.1. Taxonomy (GTDB): domain Bacteria; phylum Bacteroidota; class Bacteroidia; order Bacteroidales; family Bacteroidaceae; genus Prevotella. The sequence continues at coordinate 5,286 of JAGCRH010000099.1, read as the reverse complement.
AGATGCTCTACGATGCCGTCGCCGACAAGGTGGCTTCTGCCTCGATCGGTACGCTGAAGGAGGGCGACAAGACGGGCCCAGCCGTGAAGGTCGTGAAACTGTTGGCCCAGTCGACGGGCGAGTTCACCCGCGACGAGTTGACGAAGGACGTGAAACTCTCCTGGACGGACAAGACCAAGGCGGAGATCGCCGCTGCCAAGGGTGAGAATCCTTCGGCTGGCACAGGGACGGACTCGGGAACCGACAACGGCGGAGGCACCAACCAGGGCGACAATGGCGGCGGTACCAACCAGGGCGGTGATGACAATGGCGGCGGTGATGAGAACACCGGCGGCGGAGACCAGTGAAACATTGAACATTGAAGATTGAACATTGAGTGATGAAGAAGAAAGAACTGTTAAGGTGGGGTTTGCAGATACTGGCCAGTATCGTCAGTGCCGTTCTGGCAGCCCTCGGCACAACCAGTTGCGCATAATCAGAACCGTATGAGAACCATTACCATGATCGTGATCCATTGCAGTGCAGTGAGGCCCGACCAGACCTCCTCGGCCGCCCAGATCGATACGTGGCACCGAAAGGACAACCACTGGAAGTTCGGCATCGGCTACCACTACGTCGTCCGTCGTCACGGAGCGATAGAACCAGGCCGTCCGGAATGGATGGTCGGTGCCCACTGCCTGCACCACAACAAGTACTCCATCGGCGTGTGCTACGAGGGCGGGTACGACATCCGCGGACAACCCGCCGATACCCGCACGGCTGAACAGAAAGCATCACTCCGGCGACTCTTAGAGGACCTTCACCGCCGCTATCCGCGTGCATTGATCGTGGGCCACCACGACCTCGACCCCCAGAAGGATTGTCCCTGCATCCCCGATGTCGCCCGCGAGTATGCCGACCTCCAGCCGAAATAACTAAAATAATCGGGCTGACGTTTGGTCAGTCCGATTATTCTTTGTATCTTTGCAGTCGAATAATATTAATCATCCAACGATATGAAGAAAACCATAAATTCCTTTGTAGCCCGGGCGGCGATGCTGCTCGGCATCTTGATGCTTACCATTTTTGCCTTCCCCAGTAAGGTGTGGGCACAGCACCAGCCGGTGGGCGACATCGTGTACTGCCATGTTTATCCGTATGCCGAGGGACTTATTTCACTGATGGGATGGGCGTATGACCCAGATAATGAGTCAACATCTATCAACTTGCGCATAGAGGTGTATACTGATCAAGACTGCCAGAACCTATCCAAAACCCAGAACATTACAGCCATCGATGGTAAGATAACACATAATGTTCCCGGATTAGAAGGTTTAACGGGCAATCACGGTTTCGATGGGTATATCACCGACTTGACCGTGGGCACCACCTACTGGATAAAGGTCTTTGCCATCGATGCGACTGGCGACGGCGAGGTAAAGATAGGCTCGACACAGGAAATCACCGTCATACAGCGTGTGGAATACGGCTTGACGGTGGGGGGTGTGGAGGTAACATCGTTAAACAGGGACGACCTCTTTCTTGACAGAATTAGAGGCTATAGAACAGGTTTTCCCAACAGGGAGCCCACGGTGAGTTACGACCCCGTCACCCACACGCTGACGCTGAACGAACCGGACGACGAAAACTACGATAACCCCCTCACTGATTGTGAAAATGCCTATATTGAGACAGGAATCGAAAACCTGACCATCGCCGGAAGTTGGCACATGCAACCATCTTGGGCGAGTTACTTTGTGGATAAATTTGTCATTTTTTCATATACCGATTGCTCGCTGACGTTCGACGGCGACTTTACCTTCTTGGCTGAAGGCGATATTCATCGTGAGGCGATGATGCATTGTCTAGGTGATGTCACGATTAAATCCAACAGCAGGATGACGGTTAGTTGCGAAAATAATGCGGCTCTTTGGTGTCCCGGCACGTTGACGATAGAGAATGGTGTTGACTATCTGGAGATGCAAGGTAAGGGCAATCTGGTGCTTGTAGGCGCTCTCTCGTTAGGCGACCAACTCACCATCACGGAACCTGTAGGCGGTAAGGTGATAGGCACCAATATCTGTGATGCGGAGGGCGTGCCGACTGAACACGCTGTAATAGAGGATTTGAACTACGCGCTGCCCACCTCTCTCACGGTGGACAATGTCACGGCGACGATGGCCACGCTGACTTGGGTGGCTCCCAAAACGACTTATCATTACTCGGGCTATGCCTATCGCTTCAAGAAGAAAGAAGATGCAAATTGGTCTGACGAGGTGATAACGACAGAGAACTCTGTGACGCTCAACGGGCTGAGCAGCAACACAGATTATGAGTTTCGCCTGAGGGTGCTCTACGCCAGCGAGCGCAGGAGCTATGCCTCGAAGAGTTTTAATACGGCGATTGTCTTGCCCTACGAGATGGGCTTCGAGGATGGGCTGGACCGCTGGAAGATGGTGAACTGCAACCATCAGGAGTATTACGATAATATTCTTAGGTATAATTGGACGGGAATAAGGACATGTGCCATGCATGAGGGTACGTGCGGTTTCCAGTTCGGTAGCAATTATGCAGAACCACAAGCCAGCCAATACCTCATTTCTCCTGGATTACCGTCAACGACAGACCTGTCGGTATCGTTCTACTATAAGAATAATTCATCCCCCATGTCTTTCAGAGTGGGCTATTCCTCGACGACCGACGACATCGGCGCATTTACATGGGGCAACGTGACGACCATTAGCAATGCGCAATGGACGAAGTACGAGGGCATCCTCCCCGCTGGCACAAAGTATATGGCCATCGAATGGATTTATGTAAGTGGAGATGACCATGACAAATTATATTTGGACGACATCAGATTAACGGCAACGCTGACGTTGGCCGACGGCAACGACAACACGACGGCCGTCAATAACGCCAATGGTGCGACCACCGATGTGACCCTCCAAGGCCGCACACTCTACCGCAACGGCGACTGGAACACGCTGACGCTGCCGTTCGCTGTGGATGACTTCACTGGTACGCCGCTGGCGGGCGCGACAGCGAAAGAACTGGACGGCACGACATCGAACCTGACGGACGACATACTGACGCTGAACTTCACGAATGTCACGAGCATAGAGGCCGGAAAGCCCTATATCGTGAAGTGGCAGGACGGCGTGAACGTGACTATCAATTCGTCGGCGGATTGGAACGCCTTTGCCGAGAGCGTGAGTGGTGGTATGTCTTTTGCGGGCAAGACCGTTCTGCTGGGTGCGGACATCAACGTGTCGACCATGGTGGGCACCACGGAGCATCCGTTCAGCGGCACGTTCGAGGGTGCTGGGCACACGCTGAACGTCACCATCAGCGGTGGCGGCGACGGTGCGGCCCCATTCCGCTATATCAACGGCGCCACCATCCGCAACGTGAAGACCACAGGCACGGTGAGCGGCAGCAACCACAGCGCCGGACTGGTGGGCATCGCACTGGGCGGCACGAACAGCATTCACGACTGCCATGTTGCTGCAACGGTGAGCACCAGCGGCTCGTATGTCGGCGGCATCGTGGGCAACGGCACCACATCGACCACGACCATTTCAAGATGTCTGTTCGGCGGCAGCATCTCGGCCTCGAACATGGGCATCCTCTACGGCTGGGGCGAGGACGGCGGTACACATACCGTAGAGAACTGCCTGGCAATCGGATCTTACTCATACGGCAGCATCGACCTGCTGCTGGGCAACGGCACCGTCACCAATTGCTGGAAGAACACGGATTTTGGCTCGCAAGGCGATAATTCAACCTACATTTACATGGGCGGTACCCATCCGTTGGTGTCGGGCTATCTGGGCAGCCAGTGGACGTATGAGAACGGCGATTTCGTGCTACGCCCGACGGTTAGCGTGGTGGACGAGGACATCGTCAATCCCGTGTTCAAGGGTGTCACCATCGATGCCAACGCGTCGACAACTGTAGCGTTTACGGGTGGTACGTTTACAGGAACATATAGCCCGCTCGCCTCAACGACGGGTCTGCTGTTCGATGCTCATAATCCATCGAATGGAGCCTGCCGTGCATATTTCAGTATTGATGCACCAAATCTTAGTGGCTTTGATGGCTGGTACACTGATGCTGCATTGTCCACCGCTGTAAGCACAATCCCATTCGATATCGACGGTGTCGTGAAACTCTATGCCAAGTGGGCAGGCTGTCAACAGCGTGTAACAACCACCTTCGCCAAGGAAGGATATAGTACATATTACGATAGTCAGTATGATATCGTATTGCCTGCGGGTGTGAAAGCGCGGATCGTGACGGCAAAGGGCGACGGTCAGACGCTGATGTATGAAACGATAGCGGATGGCGACCAGATTGCAGCCACTACGGCTATCGTACCGAAAGCAACTCCGGTGATGCTCCAGACGGCGGCAAGCGATGCAACGCAGAGTATTGAGATTTCGTTGGCAAGTCCTTCGGCAGCGGCTATCAGTGCGACGAACCTGTTGTACGGCAGCGATACGGAGACAACGACCACAGGCGACGGCCTGCACTATAAGTTGAGTTATGGTACCGACGAACTTGCCACCACCCTCGGCTGGTACTGGGGGGCTGCCAACGGCGCAGCCTTCACGAGCGCGGCGCACAAGGCCTGGTTGGTATTGCCAGCGGGTTCATCTGCACGACTCAGGCTGCCTGACTCCGACGATGGGGTTGTGACGGGCATTGTTGACATTGAACATGGAACATGGAACATTGAACATTCGGTTGACGGGTGGTACAGCCTCGACGGACGCAGACTCAATGGCAAGCCCTCGGCAAAGGGACTGTATATCCATAACGGGAAAATAGTTGTGATTAAGTAATTAAGTAGTTAAGCCTTATGAAGAAGAGATATGTAAAGCCTTCGATGAAGGTCTATGAGATAGGTCCGCAGCGCATCATCTGCACCAGCGATCCCCAAACGTTTCCGCAGCCCGGCGGCCCAGGACAGTTCTAGTCCCTCTGCTATTACACAAAAGTACCCAACAAGATCCGCCCCTTTTGTGTAGGTGCGTAAAAAATCGGGCTGACGTTTGTTCGGTCCGATTATTTTGTTTATCTTTGCAGCGAAATTAATCACTAAAATCCGTCTGGCACTGAAGGAGACGCAGGTGAAGGACGGTCTCCTTGCCAAGGAGATGTTGGAACGCAAGTTCCGCAACCGTAAGATCGAACAGGACGAGGGTACGATGTTCCACGTCATCAAGAAGATGGGCTTCAAGGAGGTCAGCGACTTCTACAAGCAGATTGCCGACGGTGTGCTCGACACCAATGCCGTCATCG
>JAGCRH010000098.1 GCA_017964785.1 Prevotella sp. | reverse complement strand
GGCACTGGCCAGCAGCGCATTTGCACAGGTCTCTATGTCGTTCAGCGACGTTACCATCAAGGCAGGTGAGACTGCTGAGTTGGCTGTGACCTTTGAAAGTAGTGTAGTTCCTGCCGGCTGGCAGATGTACCTCTATCTGCCCACAGGCATCGAGATTGCCTATGACGTGGAGGAGGAAGAGTATCTCATTGAGAAGTCTGACACTCACGCCAAGAAGCACGCTATTGAGGTGACTAAGACCAGCGACGGTGCTATGATGCTTGTGATGAGCGGCGGTACCAAGACCTATGAGATGAGTGCTAGCGACGGTGACCTCTGCACCATCACACTGCAGGCTGCCGATACATTCCAGGGTTCTGCCGAAGCCACTGTGAAGAAGATTGCCTTCGCAGACAAGGACGGTAAGCAGTATAATATGGAAGGTGATGCCACATTCACGATCACCGAAGAGAATGCAACTGGCATCAACAGCCTCAATGCTGAGGACAGCAATGAGCCCGCTTTCAATCTGGCTGGCCAGAAGGTTAGCAAGAACTACAAGGGCATCATTGTTAAGAACGGTAAGAAAAATCTTGTTAAGTAATTTACAAGTAGGAATTCCGAGTTTCACAATAAATTAGCCGAAAGTTTTGAACTTTCGGCTTTTTTGTGTAATTTTGCAGACGAGAAAGACAAAGGTGTTTATGAAGCAGGCGATGATACTGGCCGCAGGGCTTGGGACGAGACTGAAACCGCTGACTGACACGATGCCAAAGGCGTTGGTGCCGGTGGGTGGTATGCCGCTGATCGACCATACCATTCAGAGACTGATGGGCTTCGGCTATGACCGTTTTGTGGTGAACATCCATCATTTTGCCCGGCAGATTGTGGATCATGTGACGATACAGGACTATGGTCGGATGGTGTCGTTCAGCGATGAGACAAACCAACTGCTTGACACAGGTGGTGGACTGAAAAAGGCGGCTCCATTGTTTGACGGCGATGAACCGATCCTGATACATAATGTCGATATTCTCGATAATGTGGACTATGACTGGTTCTCGTCCCAGCATCAGGAGAATGAGGGGGCCGTCTTGTTGGTGAGCCGTCGGCAGACCAAACGTTATCTGCTCTTTGATAATGCCATGCGACTGATGGGATGGAAGAACATCGAGACGGGGGAGATCAAAAGCCCCTACGAATATATCCGTCGCACAGGACTCTCCCAGCATGGTGAGCAACTGCATACGTTTGCTTTCAGCGGTATCCATTCGTTCTCACCGCGTTTGTTTCCCTTGATGGAACGCTTCCCTGACAAGTTTAGCATCATCGACTTCTACCTTTCTGTCTGCCATCGTTCAAACATCGTGGGTCTGATCAAGGACGATTTGCAGGTGCTTGATGTGGGTAAGTTGGATTCCCTCAAAGCGGCAGAGGACTTTTTAGTGAATAAACATTTATAATTAGATATGACACAAAAGATCATTATTCTGGACTTCGGTTCACAGACGACCCAGTTGATAGGCCGTCGGGTGCGTGAACTGGATACTTTCTGCGAGATTCTGCCTTATAACAAATTCCCGAAGGATGACCCTTCGGTGATAGGTGTGATTCTGAGCGGTTCGCCTTACTCTGTGCATGATCCCGAGGCTTTTAAGGTGGATTTATCACAGTTCGTAGGCAAAATACCTGTCTTGGGAATCTGCTATGGGGCGCAGTTCATCTCGCATACCCTTGGTGGTAAGGTAGAGAAGGCTGATAGCCGTGAGTACGGACGTGCAAACCTCGAAATGGTGGACACGACGAATCCACTGTTTAAATGGTTCGAGCAAAAATCACAGGTGTGGATGAGTCATGGGGATACGATTACGGCTATTCCTGAGGACTTCAAGGTGATTGGTTCGACAGCAGATGTTGTGAATGCGGCTTTTGCCTCTACTACACAGCCGATTTGGGCCGTACAGTTCCATCCCGAGGTGTACCACACGTTACAGGGCAAGCAGTTGTTGAAGAACTTCGTGGTGGATATCTGCGGAAGTCGTCAGGAGTGGAGTGCCGCCTCGTTTGTTGACTCGACTGTGGCAGAATTGAAGGCACAGTTGGGTAGTGACCGTGTGATTCTCGGTCTGAGTGGTGGTGTAGATTCCTCTGTCGCTGCCGTCTTGTTGAATCGTGCCATTGGCCAGAACCTGACTTGTATCTTTGTGGATCACGGTATGCTCCGCAAGAATGAGTTTACGCAGGTGATGAATGACTACAAGGTCCTGGGCCTGAATGTGATTGGTGTTGATGCCAGCGAGAAGTTCTTTGGCGATTTGGCTGGTGTGACAGATCCAGAGCAGAAGCGCAAGATTATCGGACGCGACTTCGTGGAGGTGTTCAATGCTGAGGCGAAGAAGATTACCGATGCGAAATGGCTGGCTCAGGGCACGATCTATCCAGACCGTATTGAGAGTCTGAACATCACGGGTAAGGTTATTAAGAGCCATCACAATGTGGGTGGTCTTCCGAAGGAGATGCGCCTGCAACTTTGTGAACCGCTCAAATGGTTGTTTAAGGACGAAGTGCGTCGGGTGGGGCGTCAACTCGGTATGCCGGAGCATCTGATTACCCGTCATCCCTTCCCAGGCCCGGGATTGGCTGTCCGCATCCTTGGCGATATTACCCCCGAGAAGGTCCGCATCCTTCAAGATGCCGATGATATCTATATCCGGGCATTGCGTGAGTGGGGCCTCTACGATCAAGTTTGGCAGGCAGGTGCCATCCTGTTGAGTACCGTTCGCAGTGTCGGTGTGATGGGAGATGAACGTACTTACGAGCATCCCGTTGCCCTTCGTGCTGTGACTTCGACTGATGCCATGACTGCCGACTGGGCTCATCTGCCTTATGACTTCATGGCGAAGGTCTCCAATGAAATCATTAATAAGGTGCGTGGTGTGAACCGTGTCTGCTACGACATCTCCTCAAAGCCCCCCGCAACAATCGAATGGGAGTAGGCTGAAAAGTAAAATTCCCACTCGATGGTTGCGAGTGGGAATTCTTTTTTATTTGTTTTTCAGTAAATCGCGAATCTCTGTCAGCAGTTCCTCTTGGGTGGGACCTGCGGGAGCCTCAGGCTCTGCGGGCTTCTCTTTCTTCAACTTATTCATGCCCTTAATCATTAAGAAGATACAGAAGGCGATGATGATGAAGTCGAGGATGTTCTGGATGAACTGTCCATAGGCCAAAACGGCAGCACCAGCCTCTTGGGCCTCTGCCAGCGTCTTGTACTCGCCATCACCGAGATTAACGAAGAGATCTGTAAAACTCACACCGCCTGTTGCCTTGCCAATCAACGGCATCAGAACATCGTTGACGAGTGAACTGACAATTTTACCAAACGCACCGCCGATGATGACACCGACAGCCATGTCCATCACGTTGCCCTTCATGGCAAACTCCTTGAATTCACTAATAAATCCCATAGTTCTAAATGTTTAATGTTTAACGCCTATTTTTAATATAAGATTTGTCATCTTGGTTTTACAATCATCAGCACTTTGCCGCTGATTTATAGTCTTTTCACTTTTCACTTTTCACTTTTTAGTTCTTTTTATAAAGAAATTCAGTGCAAATATAAGAAATAATTAGTAATTTTGCATCCGAAATCAGAAAAAAGTTTCAGATAGACGCAAAAAAGTTAATAATTTAGGTATAAACCCATTTAATTTTAAAGTAAAATGACAAAAGTTGCAATTAACGGTTTTGGCCGTATTGGTCGCCTCGCTTTCCGTCAGATGTTCGAGGCTGAAGGTTATGAAGTAGTAGCAATCAACGACTTGACCAGCCCCAAGATGCTGGCTCACCTCCTGAAGTATGACACTGCTCAGGGTGGTTTCTGTGGCAAGTTCGGTGAGAACAAGCACACTGTAGAGGCTGGTGAGGACTTCATCGTTGTTGATGGCAAGAAGATCACCATCTATGCTATTCCTAACGCTGCTGAACTGCCTTGGGGTAAGTTGGATGTAGACGTTGTTCTGGAGTGCACAGGTTTCTATACTTCTAAGGAGAAGGCTTCTGCTCACCTGACCGCTGGTGCCAAGAAGGTTGTGATTTCTGCTCCTGCTGGCAACGACCTGCCCACCATCGTTTACAATGTGAACCACAAGACGCTGACTCCTGCTGACACCGTTATCAGCGCTGCTTCTTGCACCACCAACTGTCTGGCTCCTATGACGAAGGCTCTGAACGACTTCGCTGCTATCCAGAGTGGTATCATGACAACTGTTCACGCTTACACTGGCGACCAGATGATTCTTGACGGTCCTCAGCGCAAGGGTGATGTTCAGCGTGCCCGTGCCGGTGCTCAGAACATCGTTCCTAACTCAACTGGTGCTGCCAAGGCTATCGGTCTCGTTATCCCCGAACTGAACGGTAAGTTGATCGGTGCTGCTCAGCGCGTTCCGACTCCTACAGGTTCTACCACTATCCTGCACGCTGTTGTGAAGGGTGAGGTGACTGTTGAGGGTATCAACGCTGCCATGAAGGCTGCTACCAACGAGAGTTTCGGTTACACTGAGGAGAAACTCGTTTCCAGCGACATCATCGGTATGAAGTTCGGTTCACTGTTCGACGCTAACCAGACCATGGTTTCTAAGATTGGTGATGGCAACTCTCTCGTACAGGTTGTTGCTTGGTACGACAATGAGAACTCTTACACTTCTCAGATGGTTCGCACCATTAAGTACCTCGCAGAGTTGAAATAAACCACAGATTACACAGATTATCACAGATAATTAATAAAAAAAGCCGTCCGATTTTGTCGGACGGCTTTTTTTTTGTAATTTTGCCCCCGAAAGAATCAACTAATAAATCAGGACATTATGGATACGAATAATGTAAAACAAATGACGGGTAAGTTTCTGAAAGGATGCGGATGCCTGAGTATAGGCTTTTTTGTGTTGCTAATCATCATCGGCATTTTTACAGATGATGATGATAAGAAGGATGCCACAGAAGAGACAGCCCAGCAGACCGAACAGGTGGAAAAGAAAGACTCTGTCATCGTGAACGAACCTTTGGAGGGTGACCCCTACCAGGAACTCGATGAATTGATTGGTCTCAACTCCGTGAAGAAGGAAGTCCGTTCGTTGGCCAATTTCGTGAAACTCCAGAAACAGCGTGAGGCACAGGGCTTGAAGACGGCGAAGGTGTCGTACCACCTCGTGTTCTACGGTTCGCCAGGTACTGGTAAAACCACTGTGGCACGTATTGTGGGACGTATCTACAAAGATCTCGGGGTACTGAAAAAGGGTCATACCGTAGAGACAGACCGTGGCGGACTCGTTGCCAAGTATATGGGACAGACCGCCTTAAAGACAGATACCGTCATACAGCAAGCCCTCAATGGCGTACTCTTTATCGACGAGGCCTACTCACTGGTACCCGAGGGTGACAACGGACAGGACTACGGACAGGAAGCCATTGCCACGTTGTTGAAGCGTATGGAGGACTATCGTGACAGTCTGGTGGTGATCATCGCCGGCTATAAGAACGAGATGCAGCGTTTCATCGACTCCAATCCCGGATTGCAGTCACGCTTTAACCGTTATATCGATTTCCCCGACTATACAGGTATGGAGTTGGTTGACATCTTCAAGATGTATATGAAGAAGAACCAGTATACCCTTGCCGAAGATGCTGAGGATTTCCTCAAAGAACAGTTCGAGTACGCTGTGGAGCATAAGGACCGCAACTTCGGTAATGCCCGTTTTGCCCGTAATGTCTTTGAGAAGAGCATCCAGCAGCAGGCCAACCGTCTGGCTGGACAGACAAATCTCAGCAAATCGCAGTTGACCGAATTGACGGTTGATGACCTCAGGGGCGGCTTCTCGGCAAGAACCAATATTGGACAATAAAGAAGGAGTTAGAAGGAGATAGAAGAAGATAGAAGGAGTAAGAAGATAAAGAATATGAAGAAGTTATTATCTGTTATTTCATTTTGTCTGTGCGCCTTGATGGGTGTGCAGGCGCAGACCATTCAGAACGGTTCCAAGTGGTGGGACGGCTCCGTGCTTTACACTGCCAGTGTCGATGCTTCGGGTGAAGTGACGATGAATGGTATTGATGCCCACGAAGGAGGATTCCGCTTTATGCTCGCAAAAACCCCAGGCAAGCAGGGACGCTATACCCTCACCACGGATAACCCCGATGCCTATATGCCCGTCAGGGGAATTTTAGGGTGGAACGTAGACTATATCCGTCAGGATGGCATGTACTTCCTGGCAGTCCGTAAACCCAACAACGATGTGGTCTGGACCCTGGTACTGACTCCCGACAACTTGGAGAACTGTATCAATCAGGAACGATGGGCAGAACAGCAGCCCGTGAGTGACATCCTTACCACGATGCTGCTGAATACCACTTATCTGGCTCGATTCTCTAAGGAAGACCTGCGTCTGATGCGTAATGAGATCCTGGCCCGTCACGGGTGGAAGTTCCAGTCGAAGGACTTGCAGGAGCATTTCGGCAAGCAGTCCTGGTATCGTCCTGTGGCAGATAACAACACCATCAAACTGAACATCATCGAGCAGACCAATGTGCAACTCATCAAGAGTGAGGAGGCTGTGCCCGATGACGAACGTGGCTACCGTGATTTTTCGAGCGGACCGGAATATAACAGTGAACTGCGCGCCTTGGTAAACGGTGAGAAAGGCCAGTTTCCCGGTGGTCTCGATGATGACGGACGCGGACCTGAGGAGGTGGATGACCCCGAGGTGACTGTCTTCAATGAGAGCCAGTTCATTGGTTGTCTCCGTTCCGATAGAACCATCACCGTGGGAGATAATGTTCACCTCAATCTGTCGCGCATTTTGGAGAACGAGTCGGAATTCAGAAACCGTCCGGGGCGTCGTTGGTGTAGTTATGATGCCTTGGGTCTCAGTAAGGAACCTCTGATCATCAGTGAAAACATCAGCGATGGACAGCAGTTGACATTGAAGAATTTCAAGAATCTGATCATTCGTGGTGGTAAGAATTCCAGCATCGAGGTCGATCCCCGTTATGCTTTCTGCATCCGTTTCGTCAACTGCGAGGACTGTACGGTGGAGAACCTGACCATCGGTCATACCGAGGGAGGTTTTTGTGATGGTGGTGTCATCGGTGTGAAAGGTGGAAGGCAGATTCTAGTAAATAAGTGCGACCTCTATGGCTGTGGCACCTATGGCGTAGTTTTGAGAGAGACCACCGATTTCTCTATGATCAAGTCGAACATCCATGATTGTACTTATGGCATTATGGAACTCCAAAACAGTAAGGCGGTGAAGTTCACCACCTGCGACTTCTTCAACAACCGTCAATACGCCCTTATCGAGGCTTGGGGTGTTGATGGTTTGGTTTTCGATGACTGTCGTTTCTTCGCCAACTGGGGTGATGCGCCGCTTTTCAGTCTCGACACCACCTTCTACCTGATGGGCTGTCAGATCTATCACCCCACGGAGCACCTCGGTTCGATAGACAAAGCCGAGCAGACAGGTGCCAAGACGGTGTTCAATGCCAACCCGCTTGATAAGAATATCCAGAGCCGCAACCTCGGTCCTCAATAATATATATAATAAGGTACGCGTATGAGAAGAATAGCATCAATCGTCCTGTTGTTTGTCACGGTGCTGACGACACAGGCACAGGAAAACACCTCACTTGAAGATATCAATAAAGGGTGGGGCACTAAGACCATCAATAACGTGATTAACGGCAGTCTCGGCATCATGCTGGAACGCTTCGACCAGACATGGCCTACATGGATGGTGGGAGCCGTAAGGGAGACGATGGAGAAAGGTCTCGCTGAGGAGGTACTTGACGAAGAGACGGAACTCACCGTCACCGTCGATTCCAAGAACGGCTTTGTCTGTGTGGGCGATGCCGGTACCGACGGCGAGTATATGTCGGCCTGTTATTGGAACCGACCCAATGGCCACAAACTGTTGGCTGTCCTCTTGGGTAAGCCCACTGACCCCTGCATCGAGGTGCTGTGTACCTACGACTACGACCCGCAGAAGAAAGCCCTCATCCCCGAGCCTTCGATCCTGAAGGGCTATCGTTGGGGCGACAGGGGGGAATACCAGCAGATATTCTGCAATCTGCCGCGGACGGGAAAGAACGTCACCGTCGAGGACTGGAGCGGTGACAAAGGCCCCGTGGTGCATACGTTCACTTGGGACGGCACGAAACCCGTCTATGCTAAGACCGAACCCCTCGAATATGATGACGGCTTGGCTGACATCCCTGTCAGTTTCAGGGGCGCCCAGCCGAATGTCAAGGACTTTGTCGCTGCCTTGCTCGCCAGTAACACAGGGGAAAATATGAATGGATTGAGGGAAGCGTGGCGGTTCTACAAAAACGGCATGAAACAGATGCCTGGCGACGACCTCATCGTCGACACCCAGAACGGCTATGTGGGCTATGAGTCCAAGGACGATAACTCGCGACAGGTCATCGAGTGCTGCTACTGGAACTATGCCGACAAGAAGCATAAGTTGGTGGCTGTCAGCAACGACGATTATATGAACGGCAAACCCATCGTCGGCCAATTCTCCGGTGTGGAATTCTATATCTACGACAATGCTTCCCGTACCATGAAAGTGGCATACGCCCAGGACCTTGGTGCTGTGATCGATGTACCTGATGGTGAGACGGTTGTCAGTCATGCCCTGCCCCGTACAGGTAAGACGATGACCTATACCATCCACACCGCGATGGGTAAGATCCAGAAGCGCCTCACCTGGAACGGCTCGAAATTCATCCCCGAAAACAAATGAAAGATATGAAGAAACTTATGTTTGTGGCCATCTGCGCGATGGCAGTGATGATCAGTTGTAAGAACGCAGGCCAGACGGCACCTGCCGACGGTAATGACTCGATGGCGGTGGCAGCCGTCATCGACAGCATCATCGAGGAGAACGACACCACCCCGTTGCCTATGTTCCTCATCGGCACCGACGGGAAGTACATGCAGATGCTCTACTGGACGAGTGTCGAGGAGCCGCAGCGGAATGAGGATAACGAAGACTACTACGATACCTGGCACCAGAACTGGGAGTTTCAGGAGATGTTCCGTCGCAACGCCGCCCAGTACACCAACCTGCTCGATGGCGACAACATCATCAAGATCAAGTTCATCGACGAGGTGCTGAAAGATCCTGACGGCAAGATGCCTTCCATGGGTGAGATCCACCGCAAGGAGATCCCCTCGCTCTGTGCCCGTTTCGACTATGTCAATGCCAAGGACAAGCCAAAGGCAGATGAGGATGGCTTCGTCGTCGATACCTGGGGTCTCGTCATCGTTACCGATAGTTACCTGAACTCACGTAAGCGTCTAGAAATCAAGCATCTCGACGAAGAGGGTGGTTATCCCAAACTCCCTGCCGACATCGTCAAGCAGTTGGAGAAGGAGTACGGCATGAAGGCAGCCAATTCCAGGAAGATAGAACAGATCGGAGGCCGTTACGTGCATGGCACCATCGAGTTTGAGGGCGAATACAAGAACGGTCCCAAGGATCCCTACAACAAAGACCGCAAATATGCCCTCGCCCTGGAACTCCTGATCGACAGTGGCAAGGTCTATCGGTATGAGTCGCTGGGCTACTACGACGAGGAATACGGTTCCTCCTGGAATGCCGATGCCGACGGCTATATCTCCAACGATATCGTGGCAGCCTTCGAAGGCCCGAAGGGTCTGGAACTCTGTTACACCCACGGTGCCCCCGAGAGTTTCTGTGTGGGTATGATCTACCTGCGCGACGGTAAACTCTTCGAGCATCAGTACGAGATGTACCATGCCCTGGTCGATGAGGAAATACCCGTCTGGAAGAAGGACTTCGCAGAGATGAAAAAACTTTACCTCGACGATGATCCCCACAGTCACAAATACGTCGAACTCACCAAGTGGGCTCACTGCTATATCGACTACGACAACGAGTGGGTCTGGTTGCGCGACAGTGTAGATAAGAATGGTGCCATCTTCATCCGCAAGGACGGTAAGTTCCGTCTCGTCGATGTGGAGAATGCCCACCAGATGCCCACGTCTTGCCAGAAGGACGGCATCTCTTACCTCAAGTTCTCCGGCTCCGCCGGCGGCCCTGCCTACCAGCATATCATCTATGCCTTTCAGAACGGTAAGCAACTCTGGAAACTCTTCGCCCTCGAAATCTACGGCGAACTGGATGAGTGCATGCTCAACGGCAAGAACATCTCCAAGGAAGAGGGCAAGGCCTACCTCGACAAGGTGCCCGAAGGCAAGGAGATCACCGCCTGGTTTAAGAATATCAACGAAGATGAATAAATCTGACATGAAGAAATATCTATTCGTACTGGCCTGCGTCCTGACGATTGTGGGGTGCAAGCAGAAACAGGGACAGACAGAAGGTGATGCCCCGGCAACAGATTCCGTGCAGACGACTCAGACCGACTCCATTCAAGGCATGTTGAAGCCTGCCGAAATCGGCAGTCAGTGGACCAATAAAACCATCCATGTGACAGATGGCGGTGAGCAGCCTGACATCATCGCCCTGCTCAAAGCCTTCCATGTGGCTTGGCCCACGGAGCCTGCCAACCTGTTGATAGGTATGGCGGCAGACAAAGTCACCCGCCAGTTGAACCGCGATACCGGTGGCGGCATGGAGATCGACTACAAGAACGGCTTTGCCACTGTGCAGCCCGGCGACACTGACGAGGACCGTCTTTTCACCTCTGTCTGGAAGCGTCCGAACGGTCACCGGCTCTTCGGCATCTGGCTCTACACGCCCTCTGCCGACAACCGCAGCAAGGCCGAAGGTGAGGCGCTCTGCTTCTACGACTACGACCCGAAGACCTGTCTGCTGACCCCTGAAACGGACAATGCCGTCAGCCGCTTCAAGCCCTCGAAGGACTGCTATCTCCAGTACAAGTTCCCCGACTGGGGTCGCGATATGGTGGTGGGTGAGACTGATCAGAACGCTATCACCAAATGGCACGTCTTCGCCTACGACGGCACGACCTTCAAGGAAGAGACGGCCTATACCGATGAACAACTGCGTGATGCTGCCGTCGGCCTCTGGAAGAGCACTGACCCGAAACTGCCTCTGACCATCCGTGTCTCTATCGACGAAGAGGACTGGCCTCAGGTCACCGACTGCCGCATCTATGGCGTTGAAGACTGGGAGTGCGTCGCGTCGCCCTATGAAGGCTTTTTCTATGTCATCGAGCAGAATCCGAAGGGCTATCTCGACGATGACGAGGAGGAATCCAAGTTCCAGCCCTCGCTTTCTTGCGCTTTCCTGCTGACCAAGGACGGTCGCCTGCGGGGTGGCTACAAGATGACCCTCCCCAGCGGCAAGGAGCACAACGGCATCATGACCATGGTGAAGCAGAGCCAGTTGAATGACTACGCAGAATAAAGACTGAACACGATGAAGAAGACGGTATTTGCATTACTCGCCCTGCTCCTGGTGGGCACGGCGTGTTTCGGACAAAACAAGGCACAGCGCATCAAGGAGATCCGTAATGCGTATGCCCAGGCCAAGAAGGATATGGCCGACAATGGCAAGGGCGGCTTCCCGCCGGTGGACATCCATATCGACCTGAACGACGGCACGGAGGTGAGTGAGGACTTCATCATCAATGATGAGCGGCAGGTGGATATCTTCTTCAAGCGCATCCGCCAACGGCCCGACACCGACCTCTTCGATCCCCATTGCTATTTCATCGTGGAGAAATGGAGCGCCAACGGCCATACCAGTTACCGTGAGATGCTCTTCGACCCGTTCACCGACCGTCTGATGTTCTCGTATATGAAGGTCGAGACGCATGCCGGCGCCGTCATCGAGTCACGCTATTATTACGACGATTTTGGCCGTTGCATCGAACAGAAGCCCGAGCAGGGCGGCATGTCGTGGAGCAGTGCCGAGACCGACCATGAGAAGGCCAAGAACTACCTTGCCATCTTCGATGCGCTGATGCGTCAGAAGGGTGCGGAGGCTGGGCGTCAAGTGGCGCAGGCGTCGACCGACAAGGCTGCGCAGATGCAGCACATCCGCAGTGTCTATGCCGAGGCGAAGCAGAAGGTGGAGAAGGATGCCAAGTCGGAACTGCCCCGCAACGTGCAGGTCACCATCCGCGACTGCGAAGACCCCGAGATGCCAGCCCAGAAAGATGTGTTGAAGTTCTGGTTCGACACCATCGCTGACGACGATACGCCTTACAACAGTTGCTATTTCATGTCGTCGACCACCACGCTGGGCGACCACGATGTCTATAGCGAATACCTCTTTGAACCGAAGACGCCCGCGCCCATCTTCTGTTTCAGCAAGCAGCAGCAGAACGAAGGCTCCGCCCTCGAATGGCGTTACTACTTTGACAAGGGTGGCAAGTGCATCGAAGTGAAAGGCAGCGCCGACCGCAACGGCCCCGGCTTTGCCGACATGAAAGCCGCCAAGGCCTATCAAGCGCTTTTCAAAATGATGGTCGACACCATCATGTGATCAACGCCTCGGAAAGGTATCAGACCATTTCACCATTGTCATGCCGCAGAACGCCGTCGGCATCGTGAGGTTGAAATAGAAGAAAGGCACCCCGCAAGGGTGCCTTTCTTCGTTTAGAGTAGTGGGCCTCGGCCCATGCACAATGGTTCCAGGAACTTCTGTGCTGTGACCATTTTGTGTGCACAATGGTTTCAGGAACTTCTGTGCTTTAAACCTTTAACCGCAGTGCATAATCATGCCCAAGATTCTGGACAGACCATTTCGGATTTTCATTTATATGCCCTGAATCTGGGGCACGTTTCTGCACCCCGTGCATAAATCTGCCCTGAATCTGAGGCATATTTCTACCCCCCGTGCATAAACCTACCCTGAATCTGAGGCATGTTTCTGCACCCCGTGCATAAATCTGCCTTGAATCTGAGGCATGTTTCTGCACCCCGTGCATAAGTCTGCCCTGAATCTGGGGCATGTTTCTGCACCCCGTGCATAAGTCTGCCCTGAATCTGAGGCACGTTTCTGCACCCCGTGCATTGTTATGTCCCAGATTTGAGGCTGATTTTTGGAAAACCGAAGCGATATGTGTGATAATTCAGACCGACTTCTCCGCTTCTGGAACACGAAGTTGCAATAATCACCTATACCATCGGAATGTAAAAATTGCTTATCCAGAAATCCAGACAGATCATTGCATACCCTGCATAAACCAGCCCCAGATTTCAGGCATATAATTCCAACCTCGGAATGAGGTCTTATTTGGTTGCTCAGTATGTTGCCTACGTACTATGACACAAAAAAGCATCCGATTATTTGGATGTTTCGAAAAAAGTTCCTATATTTGCAACCGAAAAGTATAAGTGAGGATATTATGTGTACTGTAACGTTAGAGTATAACCAAAGCAATGCGCTGGCACGGCGTAAACTTGCTGCACTGCTGGCTACAGGGCTCTTCACCAAAGTAGGAGAAGTACCCGATGAGTCTCATGCACCGACCCCTGAGGAAGTGGAGGCCTACCGCCAGTTGAGGGATGTTTTCCTTGAGCATTCCCGCAAAACTATGTCTCACGTCATTGTACGCTATCTATGAAGTACCACCAGACATTGTTAATAAAATATCGAGTCTATATTTCAAAGATATTGTAGAACTTTAAAACAAACTGCGTATGGTGACATAGCAAAAGACATAAAGATATAATGTGAAGCATCGCTTTGATTCTTGTCTTCTGAAAATCGGCAAAATTGACAGAAAATGTACAAGAGGAAAAAGTAGGTGTTCACGCTGTTAGCGTGGGCATATTACTCCTTAAGTACATTGGGTGTTTGCCGATACCTCAGAAGACGTAAGCGAAGTAAGTTGCTCACGTTCTTGTGTTCTGTAATCTTAGTATTTATTAGCATCTAAAACAATAAACTTATGAAAAGATTTACATTATTATTGATTATTTCAAACCTTTTGTTTGTACAGCATTTGTTTGCTGCAAAATCCATATGGGATGGAAGAAGTAGTGATACCAGTTGGTATAATGAAACTTCGTCAGAATACCATATCAATTCTGCAGCCCAATTTAAGGGTTTTGCCGATTTGGTTAGTTACAATTATTGTTCATTCGAAGGAAAGACAATATATTTGGAATGTGATGTTGACCTAGACAATCATCCTTGGTCGCCCATAGGCCTTCATTCCGGTAAACCATTTTACGGTATCTTTGATGGATTAAATCATAGTATTACTAATTTGTATATTGATAGTAATCAATTTGAATATCCTGACATGAAAGATAATGTC
Source organism: Prevotella sp. (assembly GCA_017964785.1). Taxonomy (GTDB): domain Bacteria; phylum Bacteroidota; class Bacteroidia; order Bacteroidales; family Bacteroidaceae; genus Prevotella. The sequence goes on along the minus strand of JAGCRH010000098.1, from coordinate 47,765 downwards.
GGGTTGTTTGGTTATGCTGTTAAAGCTGAGATTAAAAATTTAGGCGTTCAGGGTAAGTTGGAGATATATGAAGGGAAGTATATAGGAGGTGTAGTTGCATCTGTTAATCGACTTGAAAATATTTATAGTGATATTGTAATAAATTTGAATTGGAATAAATCGGCAAGTAGCATAGGTTGTGTAGTTGGTAATGCAACTGAATTAAGTAGAATTTATAGTAAGGGAGAAATCTCTTGTGGTGAAGGAATGTTTTTTGACCAAGTGCGTGTTGGAGGAATTGCAGGTGATGGTAGAAATATTACAGAATGTTATTCCGAAGTTGATATTTCAATAAAAAGAATTGGTACATATTCTACAAGGACAGGAGGTATTGCAGGCTACTCTTCATCCATTTCAGATGTTATTTTCACGGGATCAGTTTCTGAACAGAATATTAATTGTACGAGTGATCAGTTTATACCATTTACTGCAGGTATATGCGGTGGTTTTTCGGGTGATGGGAAAAATATGATTTCAGCACCTCGTTTTATGACATTTGGCCGAGGATGGGCCATCGGTAAAAGTGTACTAATCCCAAGTGCGAATACTGCTAATATCACAAATTCTTATTATGTTAATACATGGGCCACGAATAGTGAGGCGTATGGAACACCCATATATGAAAATGAATTAAAATCAGGAAATCCCTTGCCAGGTTTTGATACATCTACATGGGAGTTTAATGAGAATGAATATCCATCACTTATTTCTCTGAAATCATTGATACCTCAGCCAACTTATACTGTGACTTATTATGTCGATGGTGTATTATATCAGGTTGACGAATATAAAAGAGGTGATACTGTTATCCCTCCTGCCGACCCAGTTAAGGAAGGATATACCTTTGATGGTTGGGGCTATGTTCCTCCTGTCATATCTGGTAATAGTTGGATTGTGTATGGATCATTTTCTATTAATAGATATGTTATCACCTACATGATTGATGATGAAGTTTTCTTAACTGAAACTCAAGATTACAATTCTTACATAAATCCTCCAAGATACTATCCAATAAAGCAGGGCTATTTGTTCAATTGGGGCGAGTATCCATATAATGTCCCTGCACATGATGTTACAATTGTAGGCTATTACACTGAAGATTTTTATGAATGCGTCGACCTTGGTTTGCCAAGTGGGTTGTTGTGGGCAACTAAAAATGTAGGTGCTGCAAACTCAGAAAATTCTGGCTACTATTTTTCTTGGGGAGAAACATATCTTAAAGAGTCATATTACTGGGGCACTTACGAGTATTGCAATGGGTCTGCTAATACACTCATGAAGTATTGTTATTCCTCGGATTATGGAATTGTAGATAATAAATTGACATTAGACGAAGAAGATGATGCTGCAAGGGTAAGCTGGGGCAGTCCATGGAGATTACCTACGGAGAATGAGGCTTTGGAGTTGTATAATAGTTGTTCGTGGTCTTTGGGAAGTCTTAACGGCGTAAATGGTTGTTATGTAACCGGCCCGAATGGAAACTCTATTTTCTTCCCTTATGCTGGCATCAAACAATATCAGACAACTTTAAAAGGAGGAAGTGAAATGTATTTACTTACATCTTCATTATATCATTATGATAATGTTCGTCCAGATTATAGTGTTGTTATTTTCTGTGATAACTCAGAATATGGTCTTGGTGGTGAAGAAAGAGGTTATGGCTTCACTGCCAGAGCAGTCACAAATACTGATCCGAATGGGATTAGAAATTTGATTCTTAGCGACTCAAATGAAATAGATGTAATTTATGACTTACAAGGAAAAAGATTGTCAAAAGTTAAAAAGGGCGTAAACATCATCCGTACAAAGGATGGGAAGACTAAGAAGTTTGTGGTGAAATAAATAGAGTTTGTAGACTACCTCAGGTCTCGTAATATAATGGGACGGTACTTTCGTGTTGTTGCCTGACACGAAAGTTCCGTTTCTTTATTGCAGCGAGGATATACTTTATGGTCGTTAAGAAGTCTGGAGAAGGGGACTGTACACACGGAGACAGATCGTTGTTTAATAATTTTATTTTTGCAGAATGGACTTCATTTTGCGTCCTACCTAGGAAACAAGTGCCAGCACGCTGGATATTTTTTGTTGCCTAGGTAGGACGCAAAATTTGTCTGAGTTTTGACGAAATAAGGATATTGCAAGTTTGTAAGTTTTTATTCCCGGCATTCTTAGGATGGCAGTTCTGACGGATGGCAGATGGCAGTTAGTCTTATAACATTCAAAAACTTAATTGCCATCTGCCATCCGTCAGAAGTATCCACTTTCGCAGTTGCAGATGGACGGCTCTTTCGTGTCGGCCAATAAGGCACGAGTATTGCAGAATAAGGCACGGTTATTTTCAAATAAGGCACGAGTATTGAAACATAGGATGCGCTAAACAATCTCCGAAATCGTAGAAATAAATAACAATCTACTTTCGCATCAGTTTAACATACCATTCTTCATTTGGATGGTGGCCAAAGTATTGTTTGCCATCTCCACCCAAATCCCACTGGCAAACTACTTCCCATTGTTTGAAAGGAAGTCTGTGCCATTGTTCGGAACAGACAAGGGTATGTTCACTTCGACGAAACTTACGGTGGCAAATTTGTTTGCCACGCTTTTGTGACTTGCAGCAGCACCAAGTGCATACAGGAGTCCTCTTTCTACTTTTTCCCATGATGTTCGTAATGTTATGAGAGGTCGCAGACTCTCGCTGCGCCACTCGGTTAAACATTACGAGGCTTCTGACCGGAAAAAATACATATTGCGATTCATTTGTATTGCAGTCATAACTTCTTAATAATACATCATACTGCGGGTGTGAGTTCTACCGTAAGGCCGAGAGCGGCGATGATGCGGTAGAAGGTGGAAACCTTGGGTTCTGTGCGGCCAGTCTCTACCCGTGAGATATACGACTTATTGGTACCAATCCTCGCTGCCAACTCTTCCTGAGTGATGTTGGCATTCTTGCGGGCCTCCTCGATGATCTGCCCTGTGAAGAAGGCATTGGCTCTCTCCTCGGCTGCTGCACGTTCTGGCGTACCCTCCTTTCCGAAGGCAGCATCCAACTGCGCATCTACATCAAATATCTCCAAGTTTTTTTCTTCCTTCATAATCTTCCGCTTCATGGATGCAAAGATATTAAAAGTTTACCAACTGAGCAACTTTTTGCCTGTTTTTTTGCTTTTTTCTTTTTCATAAGCATTCAATTTAACGATTAATATTCAAATATCGCTGCAAAGATACATATTATTTATGAAATCGACAAAGAATTTCTCAAATATCTTTGATTTCTCTTCGCATTATCAAAATTTTACACTACCTTTGCAGCAGAATAATGAATAATTAAAAGAATTCTTATGAGGAAATTCGTTTTTTCGTTTCTATTGTTGTGTGGCAGCCTTGCGGCAAATGCCATAGAGTTGGACGGGAAGTACCTGTCGCAGAGTGGGGAACTGATGTTCCGGTTCAAGGGCGACAGCCTGTATGTTGACATCGCCCAGAGCCACCGGAATGTCTCGTCGTTTAAGTTGATCAAGAACACCGAAAACAAGAAGGCTACGACCTTTAATGCTTACGAGAGTTATCTGGAGAACGGTAAAGTGACTTACAGGGAGGTGCTGATCCGCGTCACTAAGTTGAAGAACAAGAAATACATGCTCGAATACTTCGGCAAGGATAAGGACCGCGACTACAATACCAACGAGAGATATACCATCAAGCCGGTGGACTGAGATGCTGCCGATGATTACGATACTGGGACCGACGGCTTCGGGGAAGACACCCGTGGCGGCACGGTTGGCGGCAGAGATTGGCGGGGAGGTGATCTCCGCTGACTCGCGGCAGGTGTATCGTAGGATGGATATCGGAACAGGGAAAGATCTGGACGATTATGGGGCGGTGCCCTATCACCTGATAGATATTCGGGAGCCGGGGACGAAGTATAATCTCTTTGAGTATCAGCAGGATTTCTTCGATGTGTATCAGGAGATACGGCGTAGGGGAGCAGTGCCTATCCTCTGTGGGGGTACGGGACTCTACATCGAGGCGGTGCTGAAAGGCTATCATCTCTCGCCGGTGCCACAGAACCAGGCCCTGCGCGACTCGCTGGAAGGGAAGTCGCTGGCGGAGTTGACGGAGATGTTGAAGGATTTGAAGGCCCGCAACGGGTCGAACATGCACAATACGACGGATGTGGATTCGTGTCAGCGGGCCATCAGGGCGATAGAAATTGAGACCTATAATTTGGAGCATCCGATGCCTCGTCGGGAACTGCCGCCGGTGGAGTCGCTGATCATCGGCATCGATATCGACAGGGAACTGCGCCGTGAGAAGATCACCCGCCGGTTGAAGGCCCGTCTGGAAGAGGGGATGGTGGATGAGGTGCAGGCGCTGCTCGACGAGGGCATCCCTGCCGAAGACCTGATCTACTACGGACTGGAATATAAGTTCGTGACGGAATACCTGACGGGGCAGTTGACTTACGACGAGATGTTCAACCGGCTCGAAATAGCCATCCATCAGTTTGCCAAGCGGCAGATGACATGGTTTCGTGGCATGGAGCGACGGGGCTTCAAAATACATTGGATAGACGCAACCCTCCCGATGGAGGACAAAATAGAAAGGATAAAGACATTATGGCAGTAGAGACGACAAGGTGGGGCATCCTGTATTGCCCCAGGACGGGAATCATCAGCGGCACACGCAAGCGTTGGGAGAAGATACAGAAGATACTCGACGAGCGCGGGGTGCAGTACGATATGGTGCAGAGTGAGACAGCCGACAGTGTGGAGCGACTCATCAAGATGATGATCACGAATGGCTACAAGACCATCGTCATCGTGGGCGGTGACTCGGCACTGAACGATGCCGTGAACTGTCTGATGATGGAAGAGAAGTCCGTCCGCGAGGAGATCGCCCTCGGCGTGATTCCCAACGGCGTGATGAACGACTTCGCACGCTTCTGGGACTTCGATGAGGACAAGATAGAACAGACCATCGACTGGCTGGTGCAGCGACGCATCCGCACGGTGGACCTGGGCTGCATCCGTTATACGAACGCCAACGGCGAGAAGTGTCACCGCTATTTCCTGAACTGCCTGAACATCGGTATGACAGCCGACATCATGAACCTGCGCCGACAGACACGGCGCCTCTTCGGCTCGCGTACCTTATCCTTTATATCGTCGCTCTTCGTGATGCTCTTCCACCGCATGGAGTACAAGATGAAACTCCGCATCAACAGCGATGTGATCGACCGGAAGGTGATGACCGTCTGCATCGGTTCGGGGCCGGGCTACGGACAGACACCGAATGCCGTGCCTTACAACGGCATGCTCGATGTGTCGGTGGTGTACCATCCCGAGGTGGTGCAACTGATAGAGGGGCTGTGGCTGTTGGTCACCGGACGGTTCCTGAACCACCGCAGTGTGCATCCCTATCGCACCACGGAGGTACAGGTGGAATACGCCAAGAAGGCGATGGTGGGTGTCGACGGCAGACTGATGAAGACTCCTGTGGGCTCGTTCTGCGTGAATGTGGAGCAGGAGGTCATCAATTTCCTGATTCCGGCATAATATTTGTTAAATAATGCGCAATCCTTATGCCAATTGCCGAAAAATGCCTACCTTTGGAAATTCAAACTAAAAACAAATTGAATTAAGATAAAAACCTACTTAGGAACTATGAGTTATTTACGATTAGAAAAAGCCGTGATGACGAACCTACAGGAGAGTCTCCGTCGCGAATTTCTCAGAACCAACCGTTCGGGGGCGTATAGCAGTTCTACGCTGGTAGACTGCAATACGCGCAAGTACCACGGTCTGCTGGTTGTTCCTGTACCAGAACTCGACGATGAGAACCATGTGCTCTTGTCGTCGTTGGACTGTACGGTCATCCAGCACGGGGCGGAATTCAACCTGGGCCTCCACAAGTATCAGGGCAACAATTTCAGTCCTAACGGACACAAGTACATCCGAGAGTTTGATGCCAGTAAGGTGCCGACGACTACCTACCGTGTGGGCGGCGTGATTTTGAAGAAGGAGGTGATCTTCCAGCATTATGAGGACCGCATCCTGATCCGCTATACGCTGGTGGATGCCCATTCGGCCACCACACTGAGGTTCCGTCCGTTCCTGGCCTTCCGCAGCGTGCGTCAGTTCACTCACGAGAACATGACTGCCAGCAGGGAGTATCAGGCGGTGGACAACGGTATCAAGACCTGTATGTATGCCGGCTATCCCGACCTGTATATGCAGTTCTCGAAGAAGAACGAGTTTATCTTCCAGCCCGACTGGTATCGTGGCATCGAGTATCCGAAGGAGCAGGAGCGTGGCTACGCCTCGAACGAGGATCTCTACGTGCCTGGCTATTTCGAGATGCCGATCAAGAAGGGCGAGAGCATTATCTTCGCTGCCTCTACCTCGCAGTGCAAGACAACTTCCTTGAAGAAACTCTTCGATGAGGAGGTGGACGACCGTGTGCCGCGTGATAATTTCTATCACTGTCTGGTGACGGCAGCCCACCAGTTCCATAAGCGTGAGAAGAACGACGACCGCTATCTGTTGGCTGGCTATCCTTGGTTTAAGGTACGTGCCCGTGATACGTTTATCGCCCTGCCGGGTCTGACACTGGCCATCGGCGAGGTGGACTATTTCGAGTTTGTGATGAAGACCGCAGAGAAGGCACTCCGTGAGTTTATGGACGAGAAGCCCCTGTCGGCCAAGATTTACGAGATCGAGCAGCCCGACGTACCCCTGTGGGCTGTCTGGGCCATCCAGCAGTATGTGAAGGAGGTCGGCGTGGAGGCTAGCTACAAGAAATACGGTAAACTGGTCAAGGACATCGTGAAATATATCGAGAAGGGCGGACATCCGAACCTCCGTCTCGACGAGAACGGACTGCTCTATTCGAACGGACGCGACAGAGCCGTGACGTGGATGAACTCGACGGCAAATGGTCGTCCGGTGGTGCCACGCTCAGGTTATATCGTGGAGTTCAATGCCCTGTGGTATAACGCTTTGAAGTTTTGCGCTGCGATGGCTACCGAACAGAAGGATACTAAAGCCGTCACACATCTGGAAGCCTTGGCAGACAAGGTGAAGCAGTCGTTTGTGGAAACTTTCGTCAATGAGTACGGCTATCTGCTCGACTATGTGGACGGGAATATGATGGACTGGTCGGTTCGTCCGAATATGATCTTCGCTGTGGCACTCGACTACTCGCCGCTCTCTCAGGATCAGATGAAGAGTGTGGTGGATATCTGTACCCGTGAGTTGCTCACACCGAAGGGACTCCGCAGTCTCTCGCCGAAGAGTGGGGGATACAACCCGATTTATGTGGGTCCGCAGACACAGCGCGACTATGCCTACCATCAGGGAACGGCCTGGCCTTGGCTGGGTGGCTTCTATATGGAGGCTTGTCTGAAACTCTACAAACGCAGTCGTCTGAGTTTCATCGAGCGTCAACTCGTGGGCTATGAGGACGAAATGGACTATCATGCACTGGGAACCATCTCTGAGTTGTTCGACGGCAACCCGCCGTTCCACGGACGAGGCGCCATGTCGTTTGCCATGAATGTGGCAGAGATCCTGCGCACCCTGAAACTCATAGATAAGTATTCATATCAAAAATAAGGAGGGACGACTATGAAAGTATTAATGTTTGGATGGGAGTATCCTCCTCATGTGTTCGGTGGACTTGCCACTGCCAACTATGGTATCTCCGAGGGCTTGAAGGCCCAGGGCGATATGGATATCACACTCTGTCTGCCGCATCCGTTTGGTGATGAGAGTCAGCATGCCTGCCGTATCGTTGCCATGAATGCCGTGCCTATCGCCTGGCGTGATGTGGACTATGACTATGTGAAGAATAGGGTAGGGAACATCATGGATCCTGACTATTATTTCAGGCTCCGTGACCATATCTACGCCGACTTTAACTATATGAACGTGAACGACCTCGGTGCGATGGAGTTTGCGGGAGGCTATCCCGGTAACCTGCACGAGGAGATCAATAACTACTCTATCATTGCCGGGCAGGTGGCCCGTGCCGAGGAGTTTGATATCATCCATGCACACGACTGGCTGACCTTCCCTGCCGGTATCCATGCCAAGCAGGTCAGCGGTAAGCCGCTCTGTATCCATGTGCATGCCACTGATTTTGACCGCTCTCGCGGAAAGGTGAACCCAACGGTTTATTCGATAGAGAAGAACGGTATGGACTGGGCCGACTGTATCATGTGTGTGTCGGAATTGACACGTCAGACGGTGATCAACCAGTACCATCAGGATCCGCGTAAGGTCTATACGGTGCATAATGCCGTCTATCCGTTGCCCGAGGAATATCAGGCCATCCCGCGTCCCGACCATACGGGTAAGGAGAAGGTGGTGACCTTCCTGGGTCGTATCACGATGCAGAAGGGACCTGAGTATTTCGTAGAGGCTGCTACGATGGTGCTTCACCGTACCCGTAACGTACGTTTCTGCATGGCTGGCTCTGGTGATATGATGGATGCGATGATCCACCTCGCTGCCGAGCGCGGCATTGCGGATCGTTTCCACTTCCCGGGCTTCATGCGCGGCAAGCAGGTCTATGAATGTCTGAAAGCATCTGATGTGTATGTGATGCCTTCGGTGTCTGAGCCGTTTGGTATCTCACCGTTGGAGGCCATGCAGTGCGGTACGCCTTCGATCATCTCGAAGCAGAGTGGCTGTGCTGAGATTCTCGACAACTGTATCAAGGTTGACTACTGGGACATCCACGCCCTTGCCGATGCCATCTACTCCATCTGCCACAACGACTCGCTCTTCCAATATCTCAAAGAGGAAGGCAAGCGCGAGGTGGACCAGATCACATGGGAGAAGGTGGGCGCCTGGATCCGTACGCTCTATCGCAGAACTTTGGGATGGGAAGAGTAATATTTTCGATTTACGGATTTTCGATTTGCGATTTAAGTGATGGTGAAGCGGATTTTCGTAAAGAGAAAGTAAGAAGTAATAAATAGAAAATCGAAAATTAGTAAATAGTAAATTTTTAAGAGATGAAAACGATTTGTTTATATTTCGAGATACATCAGATTATCCATCTGAAACGTTACCGTTTCTTTGACATCGGTACCGATCATTATTACTACGATGACTACGAGAACGAGCGTAGCATCACCGACATTGCAGAGCGCAGTTACATGCCGGCACTGAACACCCTGCACGACATGATTAAGGAGAACGGCAAGTACTTCAAGGTGGCCTTCTCGCTGTCGGGTACAGGTATCGAACAGTTGGAGATGCACGCCCCGCAGGTATTGGAGAAATTGCAGCAGATGAACGAGACCGGTTGCGTGGAATTCCTCGCAGAGCCTTATAGTCATGGTCTGTCGTCATTGGCTAATGAGGAGACCTTCGCCCTCGACGTGAAGAAGCAGGCTGCGAAGATTGAGGAACTCTTCGGTAAGAAACCCACCGTGGCCCGTAACTCATCATTGATTTACAGCGATGACATCGGTGCACAGATTGCTGCGATGGGCTTCAAGGGTATGCTGACAGAAGGTGCTAAGCACGTGCTCGGTTGGAAGTCGCCGCACTACGTTTACAACTGTAATATCGCCCCGAATCTGAAACTGTTGCTTCGCGATGTGGAACTGTCGGATGATATCTCGCTGCGCTTCAACAATGCCGAGTGGGAGGGCTATCCCCTCTTCGCCGATGCCTATATCGACCGCATTGCCCGTCTGCCGGAAGAGGAGCAGATCATCAATATCTTCATGGAACTCTCGGCTCTGGGTATCGCCCAGCCGTTGTCATCGAACATCCTCGACTTCATCCATGCACTGCCTGCCTGTGCCAAGGAGAAGGGTATCACCTTCTCTACGCCGACGGAGATTTGCAAGGCATGCAAGAGCGTGGGACAGATCGATGTACCTGACACCTTGTCGTGGGTGGATGAGGAGCGCGATGTGAGTTGCTGGCTCGGTAACGCCATGCAGCGTGAGGCCTTCAACAAACTGTATAGTGTGGCAGACCGTCTGCGTATCGCCAATGATCCGCGCATCAATCAGGACTGGGACTATCTGCAGGCCTCGAACAACTTCCGTTTCATGACTACCAAGCCCTCGAACGTAGGACTGGATCGTGGTATCTATAGCGGCCCGTTTGATGCCTTTACCAACTATATGAATATCCTCGGTGACTTCATCAACAGGGTGAACGCCCTCTATCCGCTCGACATCGACAACGATGAGTTGGAAGGTCTGCTCACCACCATCAAGAACCAGGGTGACGAGATTGAGATGAAGGACAAGGAGATCATCCGTCTGAAATCGAAGTTGGAGAAATTGGAGGCTGCCAAGCCGAAGGCTAAAAAGAAACCTGCTGCCAAGAAGGCTCCGGCTAAGAAGGCTCCTGCTAAGAAAGAGGAAGCACCAAAGCAATAACCTCAGGAGAGATAATCGGGGCAACCCGGTTATCTCTTTTCGTGAATTATTCAACGATCATCATGAAAATTAACTATACTTATTATTTCTGTATCTTTATTGCATGTCTGCTGACTGTCGGTTGCGTCGGTGAGCAAAAAAAGGCGCACGATGCCGTGCAGTATAAGACGATGGTGGTGAGCCGGAAGGATATGACGCTCACCCGACAGTACAGTGCCCGACTCACAGGACGGCAAATCGTGGAGGTTCGTCCGCAGGTGACCGGTAATATCATCCGTATCTGTACGGAGGAGGGTAAGGCTGTCAGACGGGGACAGACACTGTTCATCATCGACCAGACACCTTACCAGGCCGCATTGGAAGTGGCAGTTGCCAACCGCAAGAGTGCTGAGGCTAAACTGGCGACGGCGCAGATGAACTACAACAGTGAACAGCAACTGAGGCAGGGGAGTGTGGTTAGTGAGTTTAGTTTGGAAACAACCCGTCATGCTTTGCTTGAAGCCGAGGCAGCATTGGCACAGGCCAAGGCCCAGGAGAAGAATGCCCGTTGGCAGTTGTCATGTACGGAGGTAAAGAGTCCCGTCGATGGGGTGGCCTCTATGATTCCCTGGCATGTGGGCGCCCTTGTCAGCAGCAATATCAGTGAGCCGTTGGTCACGGTTGCTGATGACAAGGAGATGTATGCCTATTTCTCCGTCACGGAGCAGTTCGCTATCGACCTCATCGGACGCTATGGCTCGAATGCCGACTTTATCCGTCAGTGTCCGTCGGTAAAACTCCGTCTGGCGAGTGGTATTGAATATAGTCATGAGGGTCGTATCGATGCCGTGAGTGGAACGGTGGATGCCTCTACGGGTGCTGTTGCCCTGCGGGCTGTCTTCCCCAATCCGGAACATCTGTTGCGCGACGGCGGTAGTGCGGCTATCCTCGTGCCGACACAACAGTCGCAGTGTGTCGTCATACCGCAGGAGGCTACCTATGAACTGCAGAACCGTGCGTTCGTCTATCGTGTGGTGGATGGCAAGACGAAGGCCACTCCCGTCACGCTCTTCCCCCAGAATAATGGTAAGGAGTATATCGTTGAGGAAGGACTCAACGAGGGGGATACCATCATTGCTGAGGGTGCTGGTCTGCTGAAAGAAGGGATAGAGATCAAGAAACCATGAACGTTAAGACATTTATCGACAGACCGATCCTGGCAGGTGTGATCTCCGTGCTGATGGTGCTGGTGGGTATCATCGGACTGAGTCGTCTCGCTTTGGAGCAGTTCCCTGAGATTGCACCACCCACCGTCCGTATCATGGCCAGTTATACGGGTGCCAATGCCGAGACGGTGCAGAAGAGTGTCGTGGTACCGTTGGAGGAAGCCATCAATGGCGTGGAAGGGATGATGTATATGACCTCGTCGGCTTCGAATAACGGGACAGGCTCCATCGGCATCTTCTTCCGTCAGGGTACCGACCCCGACATGGCGATGGTGAATGTGCAGAACCGTGCCGCCGCTGTGCAGGGCCGTCTGCCAAGCGATGTGGTGAAGAGTGGTCTCACCGTGCGTAAGCGCCAGACCTCGAACATCAAGCAGTTGTCCGTTTACAGTCCTGACAGCACTTTCGACCGTTCGTTTTTAGCCAACTATACAAAGATCAATATCGAGCCGCGCCTGAGCCGTATTCCCGGTGTGGGTGAGGTGAACGTGATGGGTGCCGACTACTCGATGCGTATCTGGCTCGACCCGTTGAAGATGGCTCGTTACGGACTGATCCCCAGCGACATCACCCGAGTGCTCGACGAACAAAATGTGGAGGTGGCAACGGGTACCCTCGGTGCCGAGAGTGCCAATACCTTCCAGTATGTGCTCAAATACCGGGGCCGCTACGAAGAGGAGAAGGATTACGAGAACCTTGTCGTCCGCTCACTGCCAGACGGCGATGTGCTGCGTATTGGTGACATCGCCCGTGTGGAACTCGGTTCGCAGAACTATAATATCATCGGTGAGACCAACGGTAGTCCGGGCGTGAACATCTCCATCAACCAGGTGGCGGGCTCGAATGCCAATGAGATCATCAAACAGATAGACCGTGAGGTGGAGGAGATACGGCAGTCGCTGCCGCCCGGTATCGTCATCGAGGATATCGAGTCGAAGAAGGACTTCCTTGATGCATCAATCGCCAGTGTCTTGGAGACGCTTTTCGAAGCCCTGCTACTGGTGATCTTTGTGGTGTTCATTTTTTTGCAGAGTTGGCGGGCTACTATTATCCCTGCTATCGCTATCGTCGTGTCGCTGATTGCCACACTGGCGGTGATCTATGCCATCGGTTTCTCGCTGAATATGCTGACACTCTTTGCCTTGGTGCTCGTCATCGGTACGGTGGTGGATGATGCCATCGTGGTGGTGGAGGCGGTACAGGCGAAACTCGACACAAGCGGTGAGGGAACCTATGCGGCGACGGTCGATGCCATGCATGGCATCACCTCGGCACTGGTCACAACGACGTTGGTCTTTATGGCGGTGTTTGTGCCGGTGTGTTTTATCAACGGCGTCACGGGAACATTCTATACGCAATTCGGTCTGACGATGGCAATCGCGGTGGCGATCTCGCTTTTCAATGCACTGACGCTCTCGCCGGCGCTCTGTGCACTGATTATGAAGAAACAGAACGGCGTCAAGGGCTTCCGCCGGTTCAATGCTGGTTTCACCGCTCTGGTCGGCCACTATAAGAAATCGGTGGCAGGCTTCATCCCGCGGCGCTGGCTGGCTGTCGTCCTCGTACTGATTGCCATCGTGGGTCTCGGGTGGATGATGCGTACCACGAAGACCGGTCTTGTGCCCAACGAGGACATGGGTACCGTCTTTATCAATGTGCAGGCCTCGCCGGGCAGTAGTCTCCAACAGACCTACCATATATTAAAAGAGGTGGAGGCTCGTATCAAAGACCTGCCGCAGTTGCGCATCTACTCGCTCATCGCCGGAAACAGTAACAACTTCGAACAGTCGTCATCGAACGGTAACTTCACTCTGAAACTGAAAAAGTGGGGTGAGCGCAAAGGCAAGGGCGATGATGTGCAGAGCATCGTGGACGAGATATATCGTCGCACTGCCGACATTGCCAATGCGAAGATTCAGGTAAATACCCAAAATATGTTGCCGGGCTTCGGCCGACTGAACGGCTTCGAACTTCACATCCAGGACAAGCACGGCGGTACCATCAACGACCTGCTGACGCAAACCAACCGACTTATCGCTGCGCTGAATGAGCGTCCGGAGATCAGCCGTGCATTCACCAATTTCTCGTTGAAGTATCCACAGTACCGCATTGAGGTGGATGCCGCCCTATGCAAGCGCCGCGGCGTGTCGCCTACCGATGTGCTGCAAGCCCTCAGTGGTTATGTCGGCGGTTCGTATGCCTCCAACTTCGTGCGCTTTACCAAACTCTACCGTGTGATGGTGCAGGCCTCGCCGGAGTACCGTCTCGACACGGAGTCGCTCAATAATATCTTCGTGCGCACCGCATCGGGTGAGATGTCACCCATCGGCCAGTACATCACCCTGACACGTATCTACGGCAGCGAGACACTTTCGCGCTTTAACCTCTTCCCCTCCATTCTCGTGAGTGGAACGGCGGCAGATGGTTACAGCAGTGGTCAGATGATCCAGGCCATTCGTGAGACGGCTGCTGAGGAACTGCCTGAGGGTTACGGCTATGAGTTTGGTGGTATGACGCGCGAGGAGGCGTCGTCGCAGAATACTACAGCGCTGGTGTTCGTCATCTGTATCGTCTTTATCTATCTCATTCTCTGTGCTCTCTACGAGAGTCTGTTCATCCCCCTTGCCGTCATCCTGAGCGTGCCCTTCGGATTGGCAGGCTCGTTCATCTTTGCGTATCTGTGGGGATTGGAGAATAATATCTATATGCAGACGGGACTAATCATGCTGATTGGCCTGCTCTCGAAGACAGCCATCCTGTTGACGGAGTATGCCTCTGCCCGTCGCCGTCAGGGCATGGGCATCGTGGCTGCTGCCCTCGATGCCGCCGCCGTGCGACTGCGTCCTATTTTGATGACATCACTCACTATGGTGTTCGGTCTGCTGCCCCTGGCATTAGCCACAGGCGTAGGAGCCAATGGTAACCGCTCGCTGGGCGTGGGTGCCATCGGCGGTATGCTCATCGGCACCATCGCTCTGCTGTTCATCGTGCCCTGCCTCTTCGTCATCTTCCAGACCGTCGAGGAGAAGGTCTTCAAAAAGCGCAGAGCCGATAGTTAGGCTGCTTATCTGATATTGACGATAATCTTTTGCTGGTCTTTGTCTGCACTGCTGTTGCCGACCATCAGTTCATACTTGCCAGGCAGTACACGCATGGTATTTGTCTGTGCATCCCAGCCCTCGAAACTGCTGTGGGGTAGGTCGATGCTGACGGTCTTGGCCTCGCCGGGTTTGAGTGTCACCTGACTGTAAGCACGGAGCGTCTTCTGCGGACCTTCCTTGTCGGCGGTGTTGCGGATATAAACCTGCACGGTCTCGGTACCTTCTCTCTTTCCAGTATTTTTTACGCTCACCTGCACCTTGTTATTTTTATAGGTGGGTTTGCCGATCTGGAAGGTCGTGTAACTCAGGCCGTAGCCGAAGGGGAAGAGCGGTTCACCAGTGAAGTAACGGTAGGTGCGGTTCTTCATCGAGTAGTCGAGGAAGTCGGGCAGGTCGTCGGTGCTCTTGTAGAAGGTGATGGGCAGTTTGCCGCTGGGGTTCCTGTCGCCGAAGAGTACCTCGGCCAAGGCCGTGCCGCCCTGTTCGCCGCCGTACCACCACTGGAGGATGGCGTCGCACGACTCCAGTTCGGGCGTGAGGGCGATGGCTGAGCCGGAGCAGTTGACGAAGATGACCTTCTTGCCGGCCTTGTGGAGCATGGCCAGCACGTCGCGCTGTGCCTGGGGCAGTTCGATGCTCTCGCGGTCGCCGCCCCTGAAGCCTGGCTCGCTGACGCGCATCTCCTCGCCCTCAAGGCTGGGGGAGATGCCGCCGATGAAGACGACGGTCTCTGCCGCTCCGACCTGTGCCAACAGTTCGTCGGCGGTGGGCGCAATCTTCCGCTGCACGTCGAAGGCCAGTGAGGCAAAGCCCACCTCCTGCACGTATTCTATCTGGATGCGGTAGGGCTGTCCGGCCTTTACCTTCATCTCCTGCTTGCCCACCTGAATGCGCTGGCGGGCCGTCCAGTAGTTCACCAGGGTGTCGCCATTCACGAGCAGGCGCAGCCGGTCGTCGCCGCTGATGGTGAATATCAGTGTCTCGTCCTGCTGTGGCGTCAGTGTGCCCTCCATCTTAGCGGAGAAGTTCTCGAGGTTCACTCCCGGGGCGAAGACGGTGTTGCCGCCGTTGCTCAGTTTCAGTGCCTGCTGGGCATTGACTACGGTGACGGGCTCGCCCTCCTGCTCGGTGTTGTTCCAGTAGGTGATCTGCAGACCCTGACGGCCTTTCGGATCCCTGATGTTGCTGAACTGGCTCTCAATCTGCTCGTTCCTCGTCAGTCCGCAGCCTAAGACATACGGTACGGCCGCTATCTTGCGGATGCCTTCGAGGGCGGTGACGGTCTTCGTGGGGTAGCCGCTGTAGTTGCCCCACATCATCACGGAGTCGTTGGCGTTGGGGCCCATGATGGCGAGTCGGGAACTTGCTGCCGTCTTGGAAAGGGGCAGCACGCCGTTATTCTTCAGCAGCACGATGCTCTTGCGGGCCATGTCGAGGGCGAGGGCCTTGTGCTCCTTAGAGGCGATGACGCTCTCGGGGATCTTCGTCCAGGGGTTGAGGTCGTCGGGGTCGAAGTCACCCAGTTCGAAACGGGCGATGAGCAGACGACGCAGGCTCTTGTCGAGGTCAGCCTCCTTGATGTCGCCACGGCGCACGGCTTCTGGCAGGTTCCTGTATTCCGAGCCGCACTCCACGTCGGTACCGGCCAGTACGGCATGAGCCGATGCCTCAGGGCTGTCCTTGGCGGTGTTGTGCCAGCGGGGCAGGAAGTCGCGGATGGCACCGCAGTCGCTGGTAATCAGGCCCTCGAAGCCCCATTCGTCGCGCAGTATCTGTTGTTCGTAGCGGGTCTGCGAACAGCAGGGTTGTCCGTCGATACGCTGGTAGGCGCACATCACCTCGGCCACCTTGCCTTCCTGCACCAACGCCTTGAAGGCGGGGAGATAGGTCTCCCAGAGGTCGCGCTCGGGCAGGTTCTCTACATCAAAGGTGTGGCGGTTCCACTCCGGGCCGCTGTGTACGGCATAGTGCTTGGCACAGGCGAGGAGTTTGCGGTATTTGCTCACACCGAGGTCTTCGCCGTTGTAGCCCACACCCTGCAGGCCGCGCACCACGGCGAGGCCCATCTTCGAGGTGAGGTAGGGGTCTTCGCCGTAGGTCTCCTGGCCACGTCCCCAACGGGGATCACGGAAGATGTTGATGTTGGGCGTCCAGAACGACAGGCTCTGGTAGCGTTTGATATTTCCTGATTGTTTGGCCTGACGGGCTTTTACACGGGCCTCGTAGCTGACAGCGGTGAAGACCTTGTGCAACAGGGCGTCGTCCCACGAGGCTGCCATGGCCATCGTGATGGGGAAGACGGTGGCATAGCCGTTGCGCCCGATGCCGTGCAGGGCCTCGTTCCACCACTGGAACTGCGGGATGCCGAGTCGCTCGATGGCGGGCGATGTGTCCATCATCAAACTCACTTTCTCTTCGAGTGTCAGTCGGCCGAGCAGGTCGTCAGCACGTTGGCTGGCTGTCAGGTTTGGGTTCTGATAAGGCAGTTGCTGAGCACTTGCCGTCAGGGCGCAGATGCCCATCGTCAGGATGACTAGTAATTTTCTCTTTTCCATACTTGATTGTTTTTGTAATTATCATTAATCCTCCGCAAAGATAGCGAATTATTATGAGATTATCGTTAAAAATAGGCCTTGTTTTGCATTTTTTTGCCTAAAAACTTGCAAAAGATGTAAATAAACCGTATATTTGCCGCCGATAAGATCCTTATCAGCCATTTGCTGATTCACCTTATCAATTATATTAAGAGGTTGGTAGCGTCCTGCACCAACCTCATTTTCTATTTACAATTTTACGATTTACAAATTTATTGGATCTCCCAGCCGATAGCACTGGCTCCGAGTACAGCAGCACTGGCACCATCAAGACCGCTGACCAGGAACTGCGCCTTGTTCTTGAAGATTTTCAGCACATGATTGTTGTAAGCCTCCTGGATGGGTTTCATGATCAGATCGCCGGCCTTGACCATACCACCGAAGAAGATGAATGCTTCGGGACTGCTGAAAGCAGCAAAATCGGCACAGGCCTCACCCAGCATCTTGCCAGTAAACTCGTAGATTTCCTTGGCCAGTTCGTCGCCCTTGCCGGCAGCGATGGACACGTCAAGGGACGTGATTTTCTCCGGATCCATCTCGCGCAGTAGACTGGGACGGTCTGTTTTCGACAATATCTCACGGGCTGTGCGGGCCACACCGGTAGCGGAACAATAGGCCTCCAGGCAACCGGTACGTCCGCAACCGCACATACGACCTTCCTCGCCGCGTACCATTGTCACGTGACCCAGTTCACCTGCAAAGCCGTCATGTCCGTAAAGCAACTGCCCGTTGACGACGATACCGGACCCCACGCCTGTACCCAAGGTGATAACGATGAAGTTCTTCATGCCGCGTGCCACGCCGTAGACCATCTCACCGATGGCGGCTGCGTTGGCATCGTTGGTCAGGGCTACGGGAATGTTATTCAAGCGCTCACTGAACAACTGGGCCAGGGGCACTACACCATTGTGCGCCCAAGGCAGGTTCGGAGCGAATTCGATGGTGCCTTTATAGTAGTTGCCGTTTGGAGCACCGATACCCATCGCCTTGATCTTCTCGATGCCGCCCACCTGGTCGATGATGACCTGCAAGGCCTCTACACAGGCATCCACATAATCCTCTACTTTCTCATAGCCGCCGGTCTTGATGGCGGTTGTTGCCTTGATGTCACCACGTGCATCTACGATGCCGAATACGGAGTTTGTTCCTCCTAAATCCAAGCCAATAACATACGGCTTGATTGCTGCGTTTTGTTCGTTCATAATTTATGATGGTTTTGATTAATTATTCACTAATGCGAGACAAAGATAATTAAAAATTTGCTTACTAAATCAATTTTTTAAGGAAATTAACCATTCGTTTTCAGATTTTTTTATATCTTTGCACCATCTTATAATAATAAGGTATATGCGAAGGCTATCAAAGTATCAATTTAGTATATTGTTCGTCTCTCTTTTCGTGGCCGTTGTTGGTTGTGATGGTGTGAAGAAACACAGGCAGCCACTGAAGGCCAGCGCTGCTGACAGCGTACTTTTCGACGTAGGCACGCAGAAGGATTATGAACAAATGAGACACCTGGCAGATAGTTTTGAGGTGGCAGGTGTCATCTCGCCGCTGAATGCCAATCGTTGGCGCGGCGTGTCCTACTATCATGAAGGACACTATCGCTTGTCGGAGATGTATTATAAGAAGGCTGTGGAGTGTAAGATAGAGAATAATGAGGATCAGTTGAGTTACAACAAATGTGCCCGCAGACTATCCGAACTGTTGTTGGTGAAAGGCGACTATGAAAGTGCGCTTCGGGTGGCTATCCCTGCCGTGAAGAAGATGGACGAGTCGGGTATCGGCTCCGACATCGACTATGCCATCCTGTTGAACAATATTGGTTGTTGCCAGTTGAATCTCGGACAGGACAAGGAGGCTAATGAGAGTTTCCTCAAGGCTCGTGAACACTATGCCAACCGATGGCAGTCGGATAGTACGAGCCGAGGTTTCCAAGAGGCTGTACAGGGAACGGTCTATACGAGTATGGCCTATATCAATACCCGCCGCTATGCGGAGTCGATCTACTGGATTGACCGTACGGAGATGTTGTTGGGTAAATACCGTCAGTGTCCCGATGCCAGAACGGACTATTTCGACGAGTATCAGGGTCGCATCGAGATCATGCGGGCTGTAGCCAAGCAGGGACTTAACAAACCTGATGAGGCTGCCCAGGCCTATCAAGCCTTTTTGAAGACTGACTATTCCAGGACCGGTCCGGGTCATATCAATGCCAATGACTACTTGGTGGCAGCACAGCGCTACGGCGAGGCAGCCTACAACTATCGTTTTTTAGATCAGACGCTGGAGCATTGGGGTATGGAGCCTTCGCTCGACAATATCCAACTCTATATGCTGCCCAAGTACAGGGCCAATGCGGAGGCGGGTCGTAGGGACTCGGCGCGGGTGATGGGGGAACGTATCCTAATGTTGCTCGACTCGGCCATTACGGAGCAAAAGAATAGTTCCACAGCAGAACTGGCAACCATCTACGATACGCAGGGAAAGGAGGCTGAGATTGCCAACCAGCAGGCTAAACTCTCACGGCAACGTTTGTGGGCCACAGGTGTCGCTTTAGTGCTGATAATTGTGTTCTTTCTTATCTATACGCTTCACAGGCGCAGTGCCACCCAGCGTCTGACGGCTGCCCACGAGAAGTTGCAGATTGCCTATGACCAACTGGAAGAGGCGACGGCTCTTCGGGAGCGCATCGAGAGTGAGTTGCGTATTGCCCGTGACATACAGATGTCGATGGTGCCGAACATCTTCCCAGACCGTGAGGGGCTTGATATCTATGCCTCAATCGAGCCTGCGAAGGAGGTGGGCGGTGACCTGTATGGTTACCTGCTGATGGGTGATGAACTCTACTTCTGTTTGGGCGATGTGAGTGGCAAGGGTGTGCCTGCCTCGCTCTTTATGGCACAGGCCACCCGATTGTTCCGTACGCTGGCCACCCAGCATATGATGCCTGCGGAGATCGCTACCCGACTGAACAGCGCACTTTCGGAAGATAACGAACAGGGTATGTTCGTCACGATGTTCATTGGCCGTATTGACTTGAAGAAAGGTTGTATGGACTACTGTAATGCCGGTCATAACCCGCCATTTATGGGTGATTTGTCTGGTGGCAGTTTTATCGATATGCTGCCTAATGCTCCCATCGGCCTTTGGCCAGACTTGGAGTTTGACGGTGAGCGGATGGACGATATCCGGGGCAGGTTGCTCGTGGTCTATACCGATGGGTTGAACGAGGCAGAAAACCAGAGCCAGGAGCAGTTTGGTGACGACAGACTGGTAGAACTCCTCCAAACGATGGGTGATGCCAAAGCCCAGAAAGTGGTGGAAACGCTGAGAGCAGCCGTAGAGGAGCATCGTCAAGGGGCAGAGCCTAACGATGATATGACGATTATGTGTCTTAGGATCAGTTAATATTGTAGCCGATATGCCGTTTCACGTACCTATAAATATATTGGACTTCATCTTCAAGGGAATGATGATAGGAGTGATTGCATCCGCCCCGATGGGTCCTGTGGGTATCCTTTGTGTGCAGCGCACGTTGAACAAGGGACGTTGGTACGGCTTGGCCACGGGTGTTGGGGCTGCGGTCAGCGATATTATTTATGCAGCCATTGCAGGCTACGGTATGTCGTTCGTGATGGATCTGATAAACAATGACCAGAACAGGTTCTATCTCCAGATAGCAGGTAGTATCATGCTGCTCTGTTTCGGATTCTATACCTATCGGACGGACCCGACAAAGAAGATGCACCTGTCCGGACAACAAAAGGGTACGCTCTGGTACAATGCATGGACGGCTTTCCTCGTGACCTTTTCCAACCCGTTGATTATCTTCCTGTTTTTGGCCATGTATGCTCAGTTTGCCTTTGTGCTGCCCAACCATCCGTTTGAGATGTTGGTGGGCTTTGCCAGCATTGTGGGTGGAGCACTGTTGTGGTGGTGGGGCCTGACATGGTTGGTGGATAAGATACGAACCAAATTCGATACAAATGGCATCAAGATTATCAATCAGGTGATTGGTGTGGCGGTGATTCTCGGTTCGCTCATTATGCTTTTGGGAACGACAACGAACTTGGTACGCTTTTTTTAGGATATGTTTGTAGCACAAGAATTAAGAAAGAAGAATATTGCCGAATATCTGTTGTATATGTGGCAGGTAGAGGATACGATACGGGCTTTCGACTGTTCGTTGAGGCGAATCCGCGACGAATGGGTGAGCCGTTTCGACTATTCGGAGGAACAGAAGGAGGAGGAACTTGACTGGTTTGGTAACTTGATCCGTATGATGAACCAGGAAGGCTGTCGCGAGAAAGGACATCTGCAGATCAACAAGGTGACGATGCAGATGCTGGTAGAACTCCACGACCAGTTGTTGCAGTCTACAAAGTTCCCGTTCTATAATGCGGAGTACTACAAGGTGCTGCCGTTCATCGTAGAATTGCGCAACCGGGGTGCTAACAAGGAAGAGAATGAGATTGAAACCTGTTTCAACTCACTCTACGGTGTGATGCTCCTGCGCTTGCAGAAGAAGGACATCTCGCCAGATACGGCGCACGCCGTGAAGGAAATCACCACCTTCATCGGGATGCTCAGCGACTATTATAAAAAGGATAAAGAAGAAGGACTAAAGTTCGAATAAAATGAATATATTGATTACCGGCTGTAATGGCCAATTGGGAAACGAGATGCAGTTGCTGGAGAAAGAAAATCCCCAGCATACCTATTTTAATACGGATGTAGCCGAATTGGATATCACCGACCAAAAGGCCATAGAGACTTTCGTCGCAACCAACGAGATTGACGGCATCGTGAATTGTGCCGCCTATACCGCTGTGGATAAGGCGGAGGACAATAAGGAACTCTGTACGACACTGAATACGGTGGCGCCGGCCTATTTGGCTGCCGCCATTGAGAAAAGGGGAGGGTGGATCATCCAGATCAGTACCGATTATGTTTTCAACGGTACGAAGCATACTCCGTATGTGGAGACAGATACTCCCTGTCCAGACAGTGTCTATGGCTCGACGAAATTAGCTGGTGAACTGGGCGTTCAGAAGTTCTGTCAAAAGACCATGATCATTCGCACGGCGTGGCTGTATTCTACCTTTGGCAATAACTTCGTGAAGACCATGATCCGTCTGGGTAAGGAGAAACCCGAACTGGGCGTGATCTTCGATCAGGTCGGTACACCGACCTACGCCCGTGATCTGGCAGTTGCCATCTTCGCTGCCATCAACAAAGGCATCGTACCAGGCATCTATCATTACTCGAATGAGGGTATCATCTCATGGTATGACTTCACGAAAGCGATTCATCGCATCGCAGGCATTACCACCTGTCATGTGCGGCCCCTCCATACTGAGGAGTATCCCACGCCTGCCAACCGTCCGCACTACTCCGTGCTCGACAAGACAAAAATCAAACAGACATACGGCATTGAGGTCCCCTATTGGGAAGAAAGCCTCGCTGAATGCATAGTAAAATTGAAAAATTGAAGAATTGAAAGATTAAAAAATTGAAAAGGTAAAAGATTGAATGAATCAGGAAATAGAAAGAAGAAGGACATTTGCCATTATCTCGCACCCCGATGCAGGTAAAACCACACTGACGGAGAAGTTCCTGCTGTTTGGTGGACAGATACAGGTGGCAGGTGCCGTCAAGAACAACAAGATTAAGAAAACCGCCACCTCCGACTGGATGGATATCGAGAAGCAACGTGGTATCTCGGTATCGACCTCGGTGATGGAGTTCGACTATACCCCAGAGGGTTCTGATATTGAGTATAAGGTAAACATCCTCGACACGCCTGGACACCAGGATTTTGCCGAGGATACGTTTCGTACGCTGACGGCCGTCGATTCTGCCATCATCGTTGTGGATGGTGCCAAGGGTGTGGAGACGCAGACACGTAAACTGATGACCGTCTGCCGGATGCGTAAGACACCGGTCATCATCTTCATCAATAAGATGGACCGTGAGGGCCGTGATCCCTTCGACCTGCTCGATGAACTGGAACAGGAACTGGAGATCAAGGTGCGCCCGTTAAGTTGGCCTATCAATCAGGGCGCTAAATTCAAGGGCGTCTATAATATCTACGAACAGAAACTCGACCTCTTCACGCCCGACAAGCAGCGCGTGACAGACAAGGTGGAAGTGGATATCAACAGTGACGAACTCGACAAACGGGTAGGGGAGCAGAACGCCGAAAAACTCCGTGAAGATCTCGAACTCGTGGATGGTGTCTATCCTGAGTTCGATGTCGAGACGTATAGAAATGCCGAGGTGGCTCCCGTGTTCTTCGGTTCGGCCCTCAATAACTTCGGTGTGCAGGAACTCCTGAACTGTTTTGTGGAGATTGCCCCGTCGCCTCGACCCACGAAGGCTGAAGAGCGCGATGTGCAGCCTGAGGAACCCAAGTTTACTGGCTTTATCTTCAAGATTACAGCCAATATCGACCCCAACCACCGCTCGTGTATAGCCTTCTGTAAGGTGTGTAGTGGACGGTTCCAGCGCAACCAGCCCTACCTCCATGTGCGTCAGGGGAAGTCTATGCGCTTCACCTCGCCCACGCAGTTTATGGCGCAGCGCAAGAGCACCATCGATGAGGCGTGGCCAGGCGATATTGTCGGTCTGCCGGATACAGGTGGTATCTTCAAGATTGGCGACACACTGACAGAGGGTGAGCAGTTGCACTTCCGTGGTCTGCCCTCTTTCTCGCCAGAACTTTTCAAGTACATTGAGAACGATGATCCGATGAAGTCGAAACAACTTCAAAAGGGTATCGACCAACTCATGGACGAGGGTGTGGCCCAGTTGTTTGTCAATCAGTTCAACAACCGTAAGATTGTCGGTACGGTGGGTCAGTTGCAGTTTGAGGTCATTCAGTATCGCTTAGAGAACGAGTACAACGCCAAGTGTCGCTGGGAACCCGTACACCTCTATAAAGCCTGTTGGATAGAGAGCGACGACGACAAAGAGTTGGAGAATTTCAAGAAGCGCAAATACCAGTATATGGCCAAGGACAAGGAGGGACGCGATGTGTTCCTTGCCGACTCCGGCTATGTGCTCTCGATGGCGCAGGAAGACTTTAAACATATCAAATTCCATTTCACCAGTGAATTCTAACGGTTTGAAAACATTCCTGCTGTCAGTCCTGTTGACGATACCCCTGCTGATACAGGCGCAGATTACCGGCGTTGTGGTTGATGCCGCCGACGGCTACCCCATTCCATACGCCACTGTCCAATATAAAGGAAACCGTGTATCGACGATTGCCAATGGCGAGGGTCGTTTCCGTATTGACCGCCACAACGGTTGGCGACTGACTATCAGTTCTGTCGGTTATAGGGAGCAGGTCATCAACGTAGGTCCGCAGACCTCAGGACAGATGACCATCCGACTGGCTGCCGACAACCAGACATTGAAAGAGGTGACGGTGAAGTCGAAGAAGAAGTCGCGCTATCGCCGTAAGGACAATCCGGCCGTAGAACTGATGCGCAAAGTGATTGCCAACAAGAAGAAGGCCGACTTGAAGCGTCATGATTACTACCGCTATCAAAACTACCAGAAGATCGGTCTCGGACTGAACGACTTGAAGCCCGAAACATTAGAGAAAGGTATGTTCAAGAGATACCCCTGGCTGAGAGAACAGGTGGACAGTAGCCAGTATACTGACAAATTGGTGCTGCCGCTGACGGTCGATGAGATGGTGACTGAACAACTCTGGCGGAAGGATCCGAAGACCGAGCGCACCATCGTGAAGGGTACCCGTTCGAGTGGTGTCAATGACCTGTTCCAGACAGGTGAGATACTGACCACCGTGATGCGCGAGGTATTCGCTGATGTGGATATATATGACGACTATATCCTGTTACTGCGCCATAAGTTCAGTTCGCCTATCGGGCGCGATGCCATTCAGTTCTACCGCTACTATATCGCCGACACTGTCTATGTGGGCAACGACCGTTGTATCCACCTCGACTTCCTGCCGAACAATATTCAAGATTACGGCTTCCGTGGGCAGATATATATCCTCGACGACTCGACCTATCAGGTGAAACGCTGCGAACTGCTGCTGCCCCGTTCCACCGACATCAACTGGGTGGAGTCGATGCAGTGTATGCAGGAGTTCGCCCAACAGGACAACGGCGAGTGGCTGCTCACCGTCGATGATATGATTGTGGAACTGATGCTGACGGAGTGGATCCAGAAGGCGGTGGTGACGCGAACTACACGTAAGACCGATTTCTCCTTCGACCCGTTGCCGAAGGAGCGTTTCAAGAGCAAGAATCCGTTGCAGGTGGAGCGAGGCTCCGACAACCGCAGCGACGCCTTCTGGCAGGAACATCGCCAGGTGGAGTTCACCAGAAGCGAGGCGGGCATGGGCGGATTTCTCGACCACCTCGAACAACTCAAAGGCTTCAAGTACGTCATCTTCGTGCTCAAGGCCCTCTTTGAGAACTACTTAGAGACCGGCACGCGCGAAAAACCCAGTAAGTTCGATGTCGGGCCCATCAACACCTTTATCTCGCAGAACTTCTACGACGGTCTGCGCCTCAGGTTCGGCGGACAGACGACGGCAAACCTCAACCCGCATCTCTTCGTGAAGGGCTATTACGCCTACGGCACGAAGACGCACGAGAACTACTACAATGCCGAACTCACTTATTCGTTCCCCGCTAAGCAGTATCTGCCGCAGGAGTTTCCTGTCAACCACCTCATCTTCTCCTCGAAGCGTGATGTGGCGTTGCCCAGCGACAAGTACGCTGTCACCGATAAGGATAATGTCTTCTCCTCGTTCAAGGTACATGATATCGACAAGATGTTCATGTACAACACCCAGCGACTGGCCTACGAATACGAGACGCCTAACCACTGGCGCTTCACAGCCGACTTGAAGACGGAACGCATCGACCCCGTCGGTACGATGGAACTGCGCCCTGTGACTCCTGGTGCCACACTGCTCGATAAGATGCGCTACACCGAGTCGACCTTTGGCATCCGCTATGCCCCCGAAGAGAAGTTCGTCAATACCAAGCAGCGTCGTCGCCCGATGAACAGGGATGCGTGGTACGTGCAGTTGCAGCACACTGTCGGCTATAATGGCGTGTTGGGCGGCAACTACAACTATAACTACACCGAGTTCGAGTGGTACCGTCGGACGTGGCTGCCGATGAGTTGGGGAAAGATTGACACGCGGTTACGCCTTGGTGCGCAGTGGAACCAGGTGCCTTGGCCTCTGTTGCCGATGCCACAGGCCAACCTCTCGTACATCGTCTCCCCGCAGTTGTTCAATATGATCAACAATATGGAGTTCCTCAACGACCGCTATGCCTCGCTGATGCTCACGTGGGAGATGGGTGGTAAACTGCTGAACCGCATCCCTCTGCTCCGCAAACTCAAACTGCGCGAGATATTCGAGTTCAAGGGCCTTTGGGGTACGCTCTCCGATAAGAACAATCCCTATCTGGCTCAGAACCAGACGAGCAATAAACTGCTGGTATTCCCCGAAAACAGTTTCATCATGGACAGCAAGGTGCCTTATTTGGAATATGCCGTCGGTGTGCAGAACATCCTCAGTCTCATCCAGATCGAGTATGTCCATCGCATCAACTACCGTAACCTGCCGACGGCTTCGGAGCACGGCATCCGTTTTGTGATTAACCCCTCATTCTAAATAGGTATATATGACAAGAGAAGAAGATATCAGACAGGCTGTGGAGACGATGCGGAAGGGTGGGGTGATACTCTACCCGACAGACACCGTCTGGGGCATCGGTTGCGATGCCACGAATGCAGAGGCTGTCGCCAGAGTATATCAAATCAAACAGCGTGACGACTCGAAGGCGCTGATCTGTCTGGTGGACAGCGATGCGCGGATGCAGCGTTACATCCGGAATGTGCCGGAGGTGGCGTGGCAACTCATCGATAGCCTCACTTCGTCCCAGGAATCGTCGGGGTCCCCTGTGAGACCGACGACGCTGATATTGGACGGGGCCATCAACCTGGCACCGAATCTGATTGCCGAAGATGGCTCGATAGGTATCCGTATCACCAACGAGCCGTTCTCGAAGGAACTCTGTTACCGTTTTCAGAAGGCCATCGTCTCGACATCGGCGAATATCAGTGGGGAACCTGCGGCACAGAACTACTGCGACATCGACCCGCGCATACTGGAGGCGGTGGATTACGTCTGTTGGTCTCGTCGGCAGGAACACAAGCCGCATACGCCGTCGGCGATCATCCGACTCAGGGAGAACGGAGAAGTGGAAATTATAAGGAAGTGAAGAGTGAAAATGGCAGCAACTACAGCGAAACAGGGATTCTTTGAACGTCTGCATGCGTGGCGGGTGGAACACGTCAGCGAGCGGATGTTCATGCTCATACTGGCGCTGTTGGTGGGCTTCTTTGCCGCTGTGGCTGCCTTCTCGCTGCACTGGATCATCAACCAGATCGTGATGCTGTTGACGAGCGGTTTCGAGACCTCGCGTGCCAACTGGCTCTATCTGGTCTATCCCGTCATCGGTATCTATCTTACCTCATTGTTTGTCAGGTATATCGTCAAGGATAATATCTCGCACGGCATCACCCGTATCCTCTATGCCATCTCGATGAACAAGTCGAGGCTCAGGTCGCACAACTGCTGGTCGTCGGTGATTGCCTCTGCCATTACCATCGGCTTCGGCGGCAGTGTGGGAGCCGAGGCACCGATTGTGCTGACGGGCTCTGCCATCGGTTCGAATCTGGGCAAGGCCTTCCACATGGACCGGAAGATGCTGATGACGCTGGTGGGCTGTGGTGCGGCAGGTGCCATTGCAGGTATCTTCAAGGCCCCCATCGCAGGACTGGTGTTTACGGTAGAGGTGCTGTTGATCGACATGACGATGTCGGCGATGCTGCCTATCCTCGTGTCGTGTGTGACGGCAACGTGCTTCACCTATATCTTTAGCGGCGATGCCGCCCTGTTTACGTTCCATCTCGACAGCGAGTGGTCGGTACAGCGTATTCCTGCCTGTATCCTCCTGGGTATCTCCTGCGGACTCATCTCACTCTATTTCATCCGGATGATGGGGGTCTGCGAGGGTGTCTTTGCCCGCTATAAGGATCATCCGCATATCAAACTGGCCATCGGCGGCACGGTACTGAGTCTGTTGATATTCTGTTTCCCGGCCCTGTACGGCGAGGGTTACAGTAGCATCAATATGCTCCTCAACGGACGGACGGAGGCCGACTGGGACCAGATCCTGAACAACTCGATGTTTGCGGGGCAGGGGAGTATCCTGCTGATATATATCGCCCTGGCCATCCTGATGAAGGTCATTGCCACCTCGGCAACCAATGGCGGTGGTGGCTGTGGCGGTACGTTCGCACCGAGTCTGTTCGTGGGCTGCTTCACGGGATTCCTCTTCTCACGCCTGTGGAACATCTATCAGGTCGGGGTGTATATCCCCGAGAAGAACTTCGCCCTGATGGGTATGGCAGGAGTGATGTCGGGAGTGATGCACGCGCCGTTGACGGGTATGTTCCTGATTGCCGAACTGACAGGCGGCTACGACCTCCTGTTGCCACTCATGATGGTGAGTGTCTGCTCTTATCTGACGATTATTATCTTCGAGCCGCACAGCATCTACGGG
The DNA here is from genome assembly GCA_017964785.1 of Prevotella sp. Classification (GTDB taxonomy): domain Bacteria; phylum Bacteroidota; class Bacteroidia; order Bacteroidales; family Bacteroidaceae; genus Prevotella. The sequence goes on along the minus strand of JAGCRH010000098.1, from coordinate 18,782 downwards.
GCGCGGTTGGCGAAGGAAGGCAGGTTGCTCACACACCATACCGATCATGCCGTGTTGACACTGATGAACCTCGATTCTGTCATCGAGCGCGACTACGACTCTGTCTCGCCAGACATGGAACTGGGACAGATCGTACAAAAGATCAGTCGGAGTCATACCTCCGTGTTGCCCGTACTCGATGCCGGGGGGATGCTGTTGGGCGAGGTGGAGATCATGAAGATACGCAATGTGATGTTCCGCATCGAACTCTACCATCACTTCACGGCCTCGCAACTGATGATCGAGCCCAAGGCCACGCTGTCCGACAATATACCGATGGCAGAGGTGATGCGTACCTTCGATCGTACGCGTGCCGACTGGCTCCCCGTCCTCGATGCCGAGAACCACCTGAAGGGCTACATCTCCCGCCAGCGGCTCTATACCCTTTATCGCAAGATGGTACACGATATGTCAGAGGATTGAAGAATTGAAAAATTGAAGAATTGAAGGATTGAAGTCTATGGAGAAGAAGGATTTACGGATTGTGTTTATGGGAACGCCGGAGTTTGCGGTAGAGACGCTGAAGGCTCTGGTGGACAACGATTATAATGTGGTGGCTGTGGTGACCCAGCCGGACAAACCCGTCGGTCGGCATCAGAACGAATTGCAGCCTTCGGAGGTGAAGAAGTACGCCTTGGAGCACCACCTCCCCGTGCTTCAGCCGGAGAAAATGAAAGACCCCGCCTTTGTCGATGCATTGCGCAGTTATCAGGCGAACCTGCAGGTGGTGGTGGCTTTCCGCATGTTGCCCGAAGTGGTCTGGGCGATGCCGGAGTATGGCACCTTCAATGTGCATGCGGCTCTGTTGCCGCAGTATCGTGGGGCTGCTCCCATCAACTGGGCCGTTATCAACGGCGAGACGCAGACGGGTGTGACCACCTTCTTTCTCGATCACGACATCGATACGGGCCGTATCATCATGCAGAAGCCCTTCGACATCCCCGATACCGCCGATGTGGAATACGTCTACGACGGACTGATGCGCCTCGGGGCCGACATCTGTCTCGAAACATTGGAACGCATCATCGCTACCGACGGCCGTCCGGAGAGCATCCCACAGGAACAATTGCTTACCGCCGGACAGGCCTTGCAGCCTGCTCCGAAAATCTTCAAGGATACCTGTGAGATCAACTGGCACCAGTCGGCCAAGCAGGTCTACGACTTCATCCGAGGGCTGAGTCCCTATCCTGGTGCTTGGACCACGCTGGTGAGTCCCGATGGCAAAGAGACGGTGCTGAAAATATTTAAGTCCAGCAGGACGGCCATGAAGTCAGGTGCGACTGGTACGACAGCCATTCTCGACAGGCAGCCTTGCATCAGTGCGGATGATGAACTGCTGCGGATTGACGAACTCCAGTTGGCTGGTAAGAAGCGTATGGCTGGGCGCGATTTTCTGAACGGCGTGAAAAGTTTCGATCAATATACAATAAAATAGGTGTGTCGTTCGTTTCTAGGGTATAAACATATAAATGATGGTTGCCTATGAAGCATTTTACTCCAGAAACGTTCAAACCCCGTGAGCAGACGCTCAACCTGATCCGTCAGTTCGCTTACACCTATCGCGTTAGTAACAACAATCAGGCCCTGAGCCTGAACTAAAAGGATTATGGCATTAGTATCCCCTTCATTGCTCGCTGCCGACTTCCTTCATCTCGACCGCGACATCCAGATGATTAACCGCAGTGAGGCCGACTGGCTCCACCTCGACGTGATGGACGGCTCGTTCGTTCCCAACATCTCCTTTGGCTTCCCCGTGTTGGAGGCAGTGGCCAAGGCCTGTACCAAACCCCTCGATGTCCATTATATGATCGACCGCCCCGAGCGGTATGTCCAGCGGACGGCTGAACTCGGTGCCATGATGATGAATGTGCATCTTGAGGCGACGGTCCATCTGCACCGCACCATTCAGGAAATCCACAATGCCGGTATGAAGGCCGCTGTCACGCTGAACCCCTCGACACCCGTATCGCTGTTGGAGGATATCATCGGTGATGTGGAGATGGTTCTGCTGATGAGCGTCAACCCCGGGTTCGGCGGACAGAAGTTCATCGAGAACACCATCGACAAGGTGAAGCGCCTGCGCCGGTTGATTGCGGAAAAGGGTTGTCAGACACTGATTGAGGTCGATGGCGGTGTACAGGGCGAGACGGCTCCACGTCTTGTGGCTGCCGGTGTCGATGTACTCGTCAGCGGCAGTTACGTGTTTGGTGCCAAGGATCCCGAACAGGTGATCCGCGACCTCCGTTCACTCTAAGTTCAGATTGACACGATACTGTCTCGTCAACTTCCTCAGGTTGATGAGCGCATAGCGCATGCGACCCAGTGAAGTGTTGATGCTCACGCCCGTCTCTTCGGCAATCTCCTTGAACGACATCTGTTGGAAGAAGCGCATATACACCACTTCGCGCTGCGTCTCTGGCAGGGCTTCCATCAGTCGTTTCACATCCTCCTTCACCTGTTCGTTCACCATCTCACTCTCACGGTAGGTGTCGAGCACCGAGGCGCCTTTCAGATTCTGCAGGTCGTTGTCTTTCGTGGGCTCAATAATATGTTCGCCCTTGATCTCACGGTAACGGTCGATAATCACGTTATGGGCAATGCGCATCACCCAGAACACAAACTTGCCCGAGTCGGTATAGAGCCCGTTCTGCAGTTTGGTGATGGCCTTGATGAATGTCTCCTGGAACAGGTCGTTGGCCATGTCTTCATCTTTCACCATATACATGATATAGGTGAAGATCTTGTCTTGTACACGCGAAAGCAGTTCGTCGAATGCTTTATTATTACCATTAACGTAAAGCAATGCCAACTCTTCGTCGGACATTTCCTTAAAAGTACTCATACTTCAATTAATTTTGTAATTGAGTAAAGACTGTTTCGATAGGCAATAATGGTTTAATTTGTTAATAATTCGGGGACAAAAGTAGGCATTTTAGTTGAAACCACCAAACTTTTTTGCAAAAAATCTTCAAAAAAGCGTGAAAACTGTTGCTTTTTTATTATCTTTGCATCACTTAAAACAGAAAAATATGATGAAACTATTTGTTCCTGGGCGCTTGTGCCTTTTTGGTGAACATACCGACTGGGCGGGTCATTATCGTACGATGAACGCTGATATCGCCCCTGGTGCCGCCATCGTGACGGGTATCGAACAGGGCATCTATGCCGAAGTTGAAAAGTCCAGTATCTTCGAGTTGTACAGCACCGCTCCTGAGATCGAGGGTCTCTGGCAGGACTTCTCCTGTCGCATGGACGAGTCTGAGTTGAAACGCATCGCCAAGAGCGGCTCCTTCTTCTGCTACTGTGCCGGTGTGGCCTCCTATATGCTCGAATGGTACAAGGTGGGTGGTGTCCGCATCAAGATTACGGGTATGACGCTCCCCATGAAGAGTGGTCTGTCGAGTTCGGCAGCCATCTGTGTACTCGTCGCGCGCGCGTTCAACTTATTATATAATCTCAACCTCAACACGCTGGGCGAGATGAATATCGCCTATTTGGGTGAACTGCGTACCAGCAGTCGTTGCGGTCGTCTGGATCAGGCCTGTGCCTTCGGTGTGAAACCCAACCTGATGACCTTCGACGGCGATGAGATCGAGGTGCGTTCGCTGAATGTCAAGAAACACCTCTACTGGGTCTTTGCCGACCTCTGTGCCGAGAAGGACACGATCCGTATCCTCTCCGACCTGAACAAGGCATACCCGTTCCCCAGCAATGAGGCCGAGCAGGCCGAGCACGATGCGCTGGGACAGTTGAACATCGAGATTGTCACGCGTGCCATCCAGTATATGGCTAATGGCGATGCGGAGGCGTTGGGTAAGTTGATGACCGAGGCCGAGGCCCTGTTCGACGAGAAGGTGGCTCCGATGTCACCTGCCCTCTGGTCGCCCAAACTCCACAGTGTGCTCCAGGATCCTAATATCCAGCCTTGGGTGTGGGGCGGCAAGGGTGTCGGCTCTCATGGCGACGGCTCCGTGCAGTTCCTGGCACGCAACGAGGTGGCGCAGCAGCAGTTGGTCAACTACCTGAACGAGCACGGCATGAAGGCCTATACGTTGACGCTGAAGCCCGTCCATACTGTCCGCAAGGCTGTCATCCCCGTAGCAGGCTTCGGCACTCGTCTCTATCCTGCCACCCGTGCGCTGAAGAAGGACTTCTTCCCCATTCCCTGTCCCGACGGGATGGTGCGTCCCGTCATCCTCATCCTCCTCGAAGAACTCGTCCGTAGCGGTATCGAGGAGATTTGTCTCGTGCTTGGCAGTGAAGAGGAGCGCCAGCAGTATGCCGACTATTTTGAGCGTCCTCTCTCCCAGGATCACCTGCGCAAACTCAATCCCGAGGCACAAGAATACGAGAACCGTATCCTCGACATCGGCAAGCGCCTCCGCTATGTCTATCAGCGGGAGAAGCGCGGTTTCGGACACGCCGTCTATCAGGCCGCCCAGTTTGCAGGTAATGAACCTGTCCTGTTGCTCTTGGGCGACACGCTCTACCGTAGCGACAGCAACAAACCCTGTGCCCTGCAGATGGTTGAGGAGTACGAGCGTTGTAGTGCGTTGATGGTCAGCATCCATCCCATCCCCCTTGCGGAAGTCAGCCGCTATGGTATCCTGCACGGTGTCTGGGAGGACAAGGCTCGCACCGTCCTTCATGTGTCCACCATGATGGAGAAACCCAAGGCCAGTTATGCCGAAGAGTTCTTAGGCGTGCGCAACAAGGACGGTGAGAAGGAGTACTACAGCGTGTTCGGCCAGTATATCCTCACGCCAGAGGTCTTTGCCCAACTGCACCAGGACATCATGCAGAAGGAGATGGATCATGACCTTACCTCGGAGATAGAACTCACCTCAGCCCTTGAGGCTGTGCGCAAGCACAGTGGTATGATCGGTGTCCGCCTTCAGGGTCGTATGTACGACATGGGCAATCCCAAGGCCCTCACGCAAGCCGTTGCTGCCTTCTCGGAATAAGAACCGATATGAAGCAGTTGTCGAAGTCGAGGTACGCCAGGTACTGCCAGTGTCCGAAGTGCTTGTGGATGAGTGTCTATAAGCCTGAGGAGGAGGTGATCGACCCCAACAGCGAGGCGAGGTTTGAAACCGGTAACGAGGTGGGCGATCTGGCGATGGGACTGCTGGGCGACTATATCGACGTGACGACGGTGAAGGCCGACGGGCGCCTCGACCTTGAGGCGATGATCACGAAGACTCAGGAACTGAAGGCTTCCGGCGAGGTGAACATCTGCGAGGCCTCGTTCAGTTACGACGGCAACTACTGCGCTGTGGATATCCTGCACCGGACGGCCGACGGCTGGGCCATCTACGAAGTGAAGAGTTCCAGTTTCCCAGAGTTCAACGGCAATCATGCGAAACTGGAAAAGTATCTGCCCGATGTGGCCTATCAGAAGTGGGTGCTCACGAAGTGTGGCATCAACGTCACTGGCACTTTCCTCGTGTGCCTGAATTCCGATTATGTCAGAGGGAAGGAACTCGACTTGCAGCAGTTGTTCGTGGTCAACGACCTGGGCGGTCTGATAGCCGACGAATACGATCGGGTAGAGGAGGGGCAGGCCGATGCGAAGGCACTGCTGCAGCAGGAGGAAGAGCCAAAGAAAGACATCTGGGAAGGGTGCAAGAAGCCCTACGACTGCGGCTTCTTCAAGTATTGCTCGCGCCACCTGCCGTCGCCCTCGGTGTTCGACCTCTACCGCATGCGGTTTGCCGACAAACTGCGATACTACCGCGAGGGACTTGTTACCTTCCAAGACATCAAGGACGAGAAGATGCCCCCTGTCAGGAAGATTCAGGTGGACTGTACCCTGAACAACGCGTCGCATATCGACCTCGAAGGCATCAAGGCGTTTCTGGACGGTCTGACATATCCGCTCTACTTCCTGGACTTCGAGACGATGCAGTTGGCTGTGCCTGCGTTCGAGGGTACGAAGGTGTATCAGCAGATCACCTTCCAGTACTCGCTGCACATCATCGAAAAGGAGGGTGGGGAACTGATCCACAAGGAGCATCTGGGCATCTCTGGCACAGACCCCAGAAGGGCTTTGGCTGAGCAATTGTGCGAGGATATCCCGATGGGCGTTTGCACGCTGGCCTACAACAAGGTGTTTGAGTGCACAAGGATCAAGGAGTTGGCCGAGTGGTTCCCCGACTTGGCCGACCACCTGTTGGATATCATGGTGAATATCAAGGATTTGCTCGATCCGTTCAAGGCTGGCATGTACTATCTGCCGTCGATGGGCGGCTCGTTCTCCATCAAGCGGGTGCTGCCTTCGCTCTTCCCCGACGACCCGTCGCTGGATTATCACAACTTGGAGGGAGGCGTCCAGAACGGCGGCGATGCCATGAACATCTTCCCCGAGATACAGCACATGACGCCGGCAGAACAGGCAAAGGCACGGCGGGCGCTGCTGGATTACTGTTGCCTCGACACCTTGGCGATGGTCAAGGTATGGGAAAGACTAAAAGGACTGACACAGCCGTGATGTCAGTTCTTTCAACATTCAATGTTCAATCTTTTTACCAGTTGCCGATTGGACTCTGTTTTTGACGCTGCCTGGGAAACAATTGCCCGCGCACTGGGAAATTATTGTTGCCTGCCCAGACCGCATTTTTGTCTCATCATTGACACTGCAAAGGCATATTTTTTTTGTAATAATTTCTGATTTCTCATGCGTTTTGATTCGTTTTCTTGCAAACGGGTGAAAATGTGTGTAGAGGATGGCAGTTCTGACAGATGGCAGATGTTTTTGCGGTGCCGCCAAATATTTTTGGTGAAAAGTTTCGTTTTTGAAGAAAAAGTACTATCTTTGCGACATCAAAATGAAATTACTAGATTCAATGAATATGAGAAGGATCCTTTTATTGGCATTACTGGTGGCAGGAACCGTTGCCAGAGCGCAGAGTGAATATACGATTACGGTGGAGAGCAAACAGCCATCGGGCATCATCGACGAGATGCTCTACGGACAACTCTTCGAACACATCTATTTCTCGGCCAACAACGGCGTGTGGCAGGAACTGATTCAGGAGCGGTCGTTCGAGCCGGAGCAGTATCCGGGCATCCCGCCACGCGACGGTTACTTCGACGGGTGGTTCATGGACGACGACCAGGTGCTGCATTCGCCCACACGCTACGAACAGCCATTGAAGATAGACAGCATCGCGACTAGCGACTTCGACCTGACGTTGGACGTGAACTGGCGGGCATACAAGTTGGCAAGGCGCAGTTGGAGCGGCGGCCTGATGGACATCCGCTTCGCCATCCGCAACAAGGCCGACGGCACACCTTATTATGTGCGTATACACGACCCGTATTACGAGAGTCGCACCTTTACGCCGGCACAGACGCAGGCGCAGATCGATGCGGCCAACGAGGCGAATGCGCGTGCGGCCCTCCAGCAGCAGAGCACGACGGCCAACTTCTCCATCTGTCAGATGGAAGTGCGCGAGACACAGGGCTTCGGCGGACGTACACGTCGTATGAATACGCTGGTGCCATTGGCTTCGGCTCCGGCCACGAAGGAACAGATCAACGAGCGTCAGCAGTGGCACAAACTGCGCATCGCGAGTCGCGGCAGTAAGGTGACGGTGTATTGGGACGGCCAAGAGGTGGTGACTTATGACGGTCTGGAGCAGGCCGACCGCAATTTTGTGACGTTCTGGGTGAACTATACTGAGGCCACTTATCGCAATATCAAGTTGACGGCTGCTGATGGTAAGACTTTGTTTGAGGGTACGCCGGGCGATGTGAAGATTCCTGCTGTCGCCCAGCAATGGACGGCCTTCGGCGAGGGTGGCAAATACCGACTGATTAAGGATGACGCCGTGAATATGCGCTACTCGCAGGAGATTACGGCAGGCAAGACTGAGGCCGGCATCTTCCAAGGTCCGCAGAACATCATAGTAGGTGAAAAGTACGTCGGCTCTATTTATGCTAAGGGTAAGGGTGAACTCATCGTGGGTCTCCGCAATACCAAGGGTGAGTTCGTGGCTCGCCGTTCATTGGGCAAGGTCAGCAAAGAGTGGAAAAAATACGAATTCACTCTGGAAATGGCACCTCGGAATATGGAGGGAGATTTCAGGATTAAGACCAATGCCAATGGCAGGGTTGAGAAACTGAGTCTTGACGGCGACTTCGCCATTGCCGTGATGAACGGTACAGTGCAGGTGGATATGGCCACGATGACCACGCAGACCGGCATCAACTTGGGCGGATTCCGTCCCGACATCCTGCAAGCCGTCAAGGAACTGCACCCCACTTGCCTGCGCTGGCCGGGCGGCGGCTATGTGGCTCAGTACGACTGGAAATGGGGTATCGGGCCGCAGGAGAACCGTGAGCGCTGGGCCCACTGGATGTGGATGGACTACGACCAGAACTGCTTCGGCACCGATGAGTTTATCCGCTTCTGCCGTGAGGTGAACTCGGAGCCGATCATCGTGGTGAGTGTCAAGTTTGAACGTCCTGCTGAGGAGTACGACCAGATACTTCAAGATGCCCTCCATTGGTTGCGCTACTGCAATGCGCCTGCCACCGACGAATGGGGCGCCAAGCGTGCTGCTAACGGCCATACTGAACCCTACAACGTGAAGTATTGGGAGATTGATAACGAGATGTGGGAGATGGGTATCGAGCGCTATGAGAAGTGCGTGCGCGATTTCAGCACGGCGATGCGAAAGATTGACCCCAGCATCAAGATTATCGCCTGCGGTGGTTTCCGCGAGGACGAGGACTTTATCAAGCGCAGCGGCAGTTACTTCGACTACCTCAGCCTGCACCACTACGAGCAGCAGGGCGGTTATGAAACTGGTCCCGTGCGTCTGGGGCAGCAGTACGACCGCTACGCGCAGATGATTGCGAACGGCCCCAATCCAAACATCAAACTCTTCATCTCTGAGTGGAACCTGAACAGCATCGACTGGCGCACGGGTTTGTTTGCAGGTGGATTCCTCAATATGTGTGAGGCCCGCGATGTGGTGGCGATGGGTGCAGCAGCGCTCTTCATCCGTCGTACCGATGCACCCGATTGGAACAATGCCTTTATCAACTTCGACTATAAGGATCTGTTCAAGGCACCCAATTGTCAGGTGACGGAACTCTGGTACGACCATTTCTCCAAGTATCGTCTGGCTTATAGCGGTGAGACGGGTAATCTGAGTGTGAGCACCACACTGTCGGAGAACGGGGCCGAGGTGATTGTGAAGGTGGTGAACCCCACCGAAGAGGCCGCCACGCTGCATATCAAGGGTGACTGGGCTGGTGTGTCAGGTACAGCGTTCGAGTACTACGCCCCTGGTTCGCTGACGGTGGCCAACAGCATGGAGAACAAGCATGCTGTCGCCATCCAGAAAACAACCGCTAAGACCGAAGGCAACGATGTCATCCTCTCCGTCCCATCCCTCTCCGCAGGTGTGCTGACAATTAAGAAATAGATTTCCTGCCAAAAAGTTTGGAGATTGCGGGGAATTTTGTAATTTTGCAACGGATAAAAGAAGACAACTATGGATTTTGGAAAACTATTGTTAAAGATTGTGGGCGTCGCGAAGGATGCTGCCCAGGACTACATCGAGAAATCGCAAAATGAGAACCGTCCCGCACAGCAGTCCCGTCCCGCACAGAACTATGCCTCTCCGGCTGCGGAAAGAGTGGAAAGAGAAAAGACGGACTCCGAATGGAATGCGTATTTCAAGGAAATCCTGTTGAGTGAATTCCCATCGTACACCATCCGTGAGAACGTGAAGGTGACGGATCTGGTGGGATTCGCCAACGACGAGTTCAAACTCTACAAGACTCGTCCGACGCAGGCTTATAAGGCGGAGTGGGGACAGCCCTACACCTTCGTGCTCGAAAACGGCGGCAAGGCCATCGGTGTGGTGATGCTTGGCAAGGGCCACAGTCACGACAGCGGTGTGAAGTACCTGATTGCGAGGATGTATGCCAAGAAACTGGGTATCCCGTACATCAACTTCTACACGCAGATGCCCAACGAACGGGACTACGTCATCGGGCGCATTCACAAACTGTTGAACTAAGATAAAGACAGGAAAAGGGGATGCAGCATGACTGCGCCTGCGATGGAGGCAGCCTTACCTATAAAAAGATGTTTTGCAGGCAACAGGGTGGGGTATCCTCTCGTGATCCGCAATTTTGCGGATTCAAAACCGTTCCCCTTTTTCTTTTTTCATGATGGAGAGCATCTTAACCCAACTGACCCGACAGGAGGCATGGGAGGAGTTTCTTGCCTACCGGCTGATGAAAGGCCGCTTCAACTGGCATGCGTTCGACGAAGCCGACCGTTTTGTGGAACAGGAGGCGTATCTCCATCTGGCACAGAGGATTGCCCAGGGTGAAGGCTTGGGCATCCCCACAAAGAAGATTGTCAACAAGATGGGGTCGGGCAAGAAAAGGGTGGTCTACAGTTTTGCACCCGATGAGATGGTGATTCTCAAACTCATCGCCTTCAGACTCTACAAATACGATGCGTGCTTCACGCCCAACTGTTACGCGTTCCGTCGGGGTGTCAAGGCCAGCGACGCCATCTTCAGTATCCGTAAGGCCATCGGAGACCGAAAGATGTGGGCATACAAACTGGATATCCACGATTATTTCAACTCCATCTCCATCGACATCCTGTTGCCGATGCTGGAGGAGATGTTGGCCGATGACCAGCCTTTGTACCGTTTCTTCGAGAAAATGCTGACTGACAACAGGGTCGTTTCGGGCGGTGAGACCATCGCGGAGCGTCACGGTGTGATGGCTGGTGTGCCCACAGCACCCTTTCTGGCTGATGTCTATCTGAAGGAGGTGGACAGGTATTTTCATGATGCCCATGTGATCTATGCCCGCTATTCGGACGACATCATCATCTTTGCGCCTGACCATGAGACATTGATGGCGTATAAAGCCCAGATAGCTGAGTCCCTCACGAAATACCGGCTGGAGGTAAACCCCGATAAGGAGAAGATCTACTCGCCTGATGACGCCTATGAGTTTCTGGGATTCAGATGTCACGCGCGCGACATAGACATCTCAGAAGCAACCAAGAAGAAGATGAAAGGCAAAATCAAGAGGGCCACCAAGTCTCTTATGCGCTGGCGGATCAGGAACCACATGGAACCAGAAAAGGCGATGAAAGGACTCATCAACCACTTCAACCGCGTGTTCTTTGAGAGTGATGATACGGAAACGCTCACATGGGCGAGGTGGTTCTTCCCCGTCATCAATCAGACCGAGGGCCTCAAGGAGATTGACCATTACCTCCAGCAGAACATCCGCTACCTCGGTACGGGAAAACACAACAAGAGCAACTACAAGACGGATTACGCCCAACTCAAACAGATGGGTTATAAGAGTTTGGTGAACGCGTACTACACGACTCGTATGTCACGCTGACGATGCAGGATTTGATGGTGGCCGACCTGTATGCGTGCATTTTTCTGCGAAAAAGTTTGGAGATTACGGGGATTTTTGTACCTTTGCAACGGATTACGACATCTATAATCTGGGGGTGACTGGATTTGACGGCAAGTCGAGATGGTACGTAAGCATGCGGAGTGATGACTGTGGACTCCATAATCACGTCGGTCGAAAAATTAATTGGCGAAACACGTTACGCTCTCGCTGCCTAATCGAAGTACAGTAGATTACTGGCTTTATTCTCTTACAAGGTGAGAGAACGAGACGTCGCTCCGAGGATGGTGTTCCGAATCCAAAGATCCAGCGGCGCAGGAAAATCGGAAATAGTCTTGTCAGGCCTCGATGGCGGGATGAAATTTTAGAGGATAAGGGTGTAATTGGTGGCTCAGGTCTTGTTGCATCACGAAAATGAAGGCTGAGATAAGCATGTAGAAAGCGTATGGTTTCCTTGTGCGGACGAGGGTTCGAATCCCTCCACTTCCACAGAGAAAGCCCTCCTACGACGGGAGGGCCTTTTTGATGCAAAGAACGATGGCCTGGAAACTGAAATATCGCTGTAAGCAGTGCGGCTATGAAGCCGATGTGTACGAGGGGCGCGGGCTCTTCCGTCAGGAGATTGCGGCGATGTCGTGTCCAGACTGCAAGACGATCCAGAACATTGTGATGGGCGGTATCATTGCCGATGTGGCTCCCTCGTACAGAAGTGAGGTGGGACGCCTGTGCCTGAACTGCGGCAGCGACCGTATCAGGCTGTGGAACAAACACACCTGTCCGAAGTGCCAGGGGGAGATGGCGGCTACCGGCGAGAAGGAGTTCTGGACGTAGGATCCCAACGACTGCTTATTGTTTCAGCGCCTCGAACAGACGGTCGAGGGCGATGTCGGCGTTGCCGTCGGCCTCGTTGAGCAGGGTGACGAACTTCGAGCCGATGATGGCACCAGCAGCGTTGTCCTGTGCGGCCTTGAGGGTTTGGGCGTTGGAGATGCCGAAGCCGATCATACGGGGATTGCGCAGGTGCATCGCATCGATGCGGCGGAAGTATTCCTGTTTGGCGTCGTCGAAGGATTTCTGCGTACCGGTGATGGAGGCAGAGGACACCATGTAAATGAAGCCGTCGGTGTGGTCGTCGATGAAACGGATACGCTCCTCGCTGGTCTCGGGGGTGATGAGCATGATGATGCGCAGGTCGTAGCGATCCGCGACGGGTTTCACGATGTTCAGGTAGTCGTCGAAGGGGAGGTCGGGAATGATGGCTCCGCTGACACCTGCCTCGACACACGACTGGCAGAACTTCTCGATGCCGTAGTGCAGGATAGGGTTGAGGTAGCCCATCAGTACGAGGGGGATTTCTACCTGGTCCTTGATGGCTGCGAGTTGGGCGAAGAGTTTGCTGAGGGTCATACCGTTTCTGAGAGCCTGCGTGGCGGCAGACTGGATGACGGGACCATCGGCCAACGGATCGCTGAACGGGATGCCTACCTCAATCATCGCGATGCCTCTGCGTTGCATCGTCAGGATGACGTCGGCGGTGCCATCGAGGGTGGGACAACCGGCACAGAAATAGAGCGACAGGAGTTTCTGGTCTGCGCTGTTTGCGAAAAGGGAATTGATTTTGTTCATTGTTGTGATGGGTTTAATGGGTTTGATGGGATGAATGGGTTAATTGGGTGAGGAAACGACGGAGGACGGCGACGTCCTTCAAGCCTGGGGAAAGTTCGAGGCGGGAGTTGAGGTCGATACCGATGCATTTTTTAGAGGTGAGAGGTGAGAACCTCTGCGTCGTCGGGGCCGATACCGCCGGAGAGGAGAAAGGGCGTAGAGCCGTCGTAGGCGGAGAGAACGCCCCAGTCGAACTTCTCACCATTACCGCCGACGGAGGGACCTTTCGTGTCGAAAAGAAAGAGATCGACGAGCCCGGCGTAAGGGGCGGTCTGAGCGAGGTCAGCAGTGGTGGCGATGTTGAAGGCCTTAATGATTGAACATTGAACATTGACCATTGAACATTGGGCATTGAGGGTCCGGATGTAGTCGGGCGACTCGTGGCCGTGCAACTGGATGAAGTCGAGGGCGTAGTCGGCAGCGAGGCGACAGACGGTCTCGATGGCCTCATCGACGAACACACCGACTCGTTTGCAGTGCGTGGGCAGATAGGCGGGACGCTCGGCGACGTAGCGCGAGGAACGGGGCCAGAAGATGAAACCCATCAGTTCGATGCCGAGGGCTTCGACGGCGCGGATGTTATCGGGCTCGCGCATGCCACAGACCTTAATTATGGGTTGAATGGGGCTCATGGGGCTCATGGGTCAAATGGGTGATGAAATCGCGGAGGGCTAAGCCGGGGGCGGGGGTCTTCATGAAGGTCTCGCCGATGAGGAAACCGCGAAAACCGGCTTGGCGGAGCATCTTGACGGTTTCGGGATTCGAGATGCCGCTCTCGCTGACCTTCACAGCCTCCTTGGGCAGAAGTTCTGCCAGACGGAAGGAGTTGTGGACATCGGTGATGAACGTACCCAGATTGCGGTTGTTGATGCCGCACATATCGGACTCGAGGGTTGCGTAGTCGAGTTCGTCCTCAGCGTGCATCTCCAGGAGAACCTCCATCCCCAACTCGTGGGCGGTCTGCAACAGTGACTTGCACGCAGCCAATGAGAGGTCGGCGGCAATCAGCAGGACGGCGGAAGCGCCACAGAGACGGGCCTGAAAGAGTTGGTACTCGTCGATGATGAAGTTCTTGTAGAGGATGGGAATCTGCACCCCGCTGCGGCGGGCGATACGGATAAAGTCGTCGCAGCCACCGAAGTAATGCTCGTCGGTGAGGATGGAGAGGGCCGCAGCACTGTTCTGTTGGTAGGCGAGGGGAATCTCCTCGGCTTTTCCCTCTTCCTTGATCCAGCCTTTCGAGGGGGAGCGGCGCTTGAACTCGGCGATGATGCCAGAGGACGACTCGGTGAGGGCCTGTGCCATCGACGGTGCGGTGAAGTCGAGTATCGCTTCCACCCGTCGGTGTATGTCGCGCTCGCTGAGTTGCGCCTTGAAGCGCTCCACCTCAATGCGCTTGTGGGCGACGATTTCTTGAAGGATATCCATGGGATGAATGGGATAAATGGGTTTAATGGGTTTTATGAATTGAGTTCGACGAATTTCTGGAAGGTGCGGAGGGCAGAACCGCTGTCGATGCTCTCGCGGGCGATGGCGATGCACTCCTCGATGCTCTTCTCACCCTTTTCGAGTACCTGGATACCGAAGGCGGCATTGGCGAGCACGATGTTCTTCTGGGCGGGGAGGGCGCGATTATCCAAAACGGAGTCGAAGATCTGAGCGGCTTCTTCCTCAGTGGCACCACCCACGAGTTCCTCGGGCTTGGCAATCTCGAATCCCAGATCTCTGGGCGAGAAGATACGCTCGTAGTTCTTGGTGGTCACCTTGAAGTCGCCCGTGAGGGAGATCTCATCGTAGCCGTCGATGGAGTTCACAATGCCGTAGTCGATACCGATCTTCTGGTACACCTGATTGTAGAGGCGCATCTGGTCGAGGTTTGCGACACCGAGGAGTTGGCACTGTGGCTGAGAGGGGTTCACCAGCGGCCCCAGGAGATTGAAGATCGTGGGGAATTGGAGGGCTTTTCTGATCGGTCCGACGAACTTCATCGCCTTCGCGAAGAGTTGGGCGTGGAGATAGACGATGCCTGCCTCATTCAAAGAACGGTTGAGACGATCGATATCGTCGGTGAACTTGATGCCGTGATGCTGGATCACGTTCGAGGCGCCGCTGACGCTTGTGGCAGCATAGTTGCCGTGTTTGGCGACCTTGTAACCTGCGCCCGCAATCACGAAACAACTGGTGGTAGAGATATTAAACGTGTTCTTGCGGTCGCCGCCTGTGCCTACAACATCAATGTAGCGGTCTGCATTGAGGATGGCGGGAACACCCGTCTCCAAGATACCATCACGGAAACCAAGCAGTTCGTCGACGGTGACGCCACGCATCTGCAAGGCGGTGAGCAGGGCTGTAATCTGTTCTGTGGGGTACTCACTCTGGGTGATACCAATCAGGATATTCTTCATTTCTTCACGGGAGAGTTCCTCGTGGTTCAGCATCCTATTCAGGATGTCTTTCATTGTCTGTGCCATATTGTGAATGGGTTTAATGGGTTAAATGGGTATGATGGGAGTTAGAGGAAGAGCCAGTTTTGGAGCATCTTGCGACCATCGGGCGTGAGGACGCTCTCGGGGTGAAACTGGATGCCGCGAACGTTTAATTCGCGATGGCGGAGGGCCATAATCTGTCCTTCGTCGCTGACGGCGGTCACTTCCAGACAGTCGGGCAGGCCTTCGTTAGAGACCACCCAAGAGTGGTAGCGCCCGATGGTGATAGTGCGCTCGATGCCGCTGAAAATAGGATCGTCGGCGATGATGTGACAAGGGGTTGTGACCCCGTGAAAGACGTCAGAGAGGTTTTCGAGTTTGCCACCGAATGATTCGCCGATGGCCTGATGGCCTAAGCAGACACCCAGGATGGGTTTCTTACCGGCATAGGTCTTTATCACGTCGAGCAGCAGTCCTGCCTCAGAAGGGATACCGGGACCCGGCGAGAGGATGATCTTACTGTATGGTTCGAGGTCGGCGAGTTCGAACTGGTCGTTGCGCACGACGGTGACCTCTGCGCCGAGTTCCTTTACTAAATGACTCAGGTTGTAGGTGAATGAGTCGTAATTATCGATGATGACAATCTTCATATTATATGGGGATAATGGGTTTAATGGGTCTTATAGGGTTGCAGCCTTCTCAATGGCTTTGCGGAGCGCACCGAGTTTGTTGTTCACTTCCTGTAATTCATACTCTACATCGCTCATGGCCACGATGCCGCCGCCAGCCTGGAACCAGAGTTCACCGTTGCGCGAGACAAACGTGCGGATGGTGATGGCCTGATTCAGTGAACCGTCGAGGCCGATGATACCGATACAACCGCCGTAGGCACCGCGATTGTGCGGCTCGTATTCAGAGATGAGTTGCATAGCACGCACTTTCGGCGCTCCTGAGAGTGTGCCAGCGGGGAAGGTGTCGATAAAGGCCTTGATGGGATCAGCACCCTCGTCGAGTTCACCTGACACTCTCGACACCAGATGAATGACATGAGAGTAATACTGCAGATCCTTGTAGAAATCAACCTTCACCCCGTGACAGTTGCGACTGAGATCGTTGCGGGCGAGGTCGACGAGCATCACGTGTTCGGCATTCTCCTTCGGGTCGTTGCGCAGATATTCGGCTCCCTTGCGGTCGGCCTCAGCATCACCCGTACGTCTGGTGGTTCCGGCGATAGGGTCGATGTAGGCTTTCTTGCCCTCGATACGACAGTGGGTTTCGGGCGACGAGCCGAAGATGCGGAAACCTCCGAAATCGAAGTAGAAGAGATAGGGTGAGGGATTGATGCTGCGCAGGGCGCGATAGAGTTTGAAGTCATCGCCCTCGTATTTCTGGATGAAGCGGCGCGAGAGCACGATCTGGAACACATCGCCACGCAGACAGTGCTGGATGCCCTTACGGATGTTCGCTCTGTGCTCATCGTCGGTCAGCGTGCTTCTGACATCACCTACGGGATGGAAATCGTATGCCTGCACATTGGACTTGTTCATCGCTTTGAGCACAGCATCGATGTCGGCAGCGTCGCCCAGCGTCACAACTTTGAGCATATTGTTATGATGGTCGAACTCAATCACCACCTTATATAAGATATAAAGCACGTCGGGCGCATCGTTCTTGGCCTGTGTCTCGTCCTTTACGGCGATGTCCTCAAAATAGCGCACGGCATTGAATGAGGTATAGCCGAAGAGTCCGCAGACGGCTGCATCCTCGCCAGTAACCTCGATACGGTCAATGAGTTCGTGGATGGCGTTATCTGAACGATAGTCCTTATTCACTTCGTGACTGAAAGTCGAGCCGTCAGGATAACTGATGGTTGCGATGCCATGTCCGATAGCCACGCTGGCGATGGGATTCAGTCCGATAAACGAGCGCGAGTTGTTCGCATCGTGATAGTCCGAACTCTCCATCAGCGCACTCTGCGGATAGAGGTCGCGCAGTCGCATATAAACTCCAACTGGGGTATAAAGATCAGCCAGAATGGTCTTACTGCTGGTTTGATATTTATAGGTAATCATAATTTCTAATTTCTAATTCCTAATTAAAACTCCCCGTACTCCTTCGCCATCGCCTTATTCTTCAGATAAGTCTCTACATCCTTGTCGCCTCGACCGCTGACGGTGAGCACCACCACATCAGAAGGCTTAAACGAGAGTTTCTTCAAGGCGGCGATGGCGTGGGCTGACTCGATGGCAGGGATGATACCCTCCATTCGGGTGAGTTCATAACCGCCATAGATGGCCTCGTCGTCGTTGATGGAGAGCACCTGCGTACGACCTTTCTTCGCCATATTACAGTGCATCGGCCCCACACCCGGATAATCGAGACCTGCGGAAATCGTGAAGGCCTCCTGTATCTGTCCGTCCTCATCCTGCATCACTAGCATCTTTGCCCCGTGCAGTATACCCGTCGTGCCACGATGAATGGTTGCGGCAGTATAGTCGGTATCCCAACCGTGTCCGCCAGCCTCAGCCAATACGATCTTTACGCGTTCATCATCCATATAGTGATAGATGGTGCCTGCGGCATTCGAGCCTCCACCGATACAAGCAATCAGGTAATCAGGGTATTCGCGCCCGATCTTTTCTTCAAGTTGCCATTTGATCTCTTCGGAGATGACGCTCTGCATCTTTGCCACGAGGTCGGGATAGGGGTGGGGCCCCATCGTCGAACCTACGATATAAAAGGTGTCTGACGGATGACAGCACCAGTCTCTAATCGCCTCGCTACACGCATCAGAAAGTGTCATGTTACCTGTTCTTACGGGATGCACCTCAGCACCCAGCATCTTCATACGCTCTACGTTCGTATGCTGGCGCTCCACATCGGTAGCCCCCATAAACACCTCGCACTTCATGTTCATCAGCGCACAGACTGTTGCCGTTGCCACACCGTGCTGTCCGGCTCCCGTCTCAGCGATGATACGCGTCTTACCCATCTTCTTCGCCAACAGGATCTGTCCGATGGTGTTGTTGATCTTGTGGGCACCCGTGTGGTTCAGGTCTTCGCGTTTCAGATACAACTGACAACCATACTGCTCGCTCATCCGCTTGGCATAATAAAGGGGTGAAGGGCGGCCCACATAGTCCTTCAACAGCGCATGATACTCGCGTTTGAACTCCTCCGACTCGATAATCGGCAGATAGGCGTCCTGCAGATCATGCACGCATTTGTAGAGAATCT
>JAGCRH010000097.1 GCA_017964785.1 Prevotella sp. | reverse complement strand
CCGCTGCTGGCGATGTACAACGGCCAGCGAGGACGGCTGAAGTGGCTCGGCAAGTTCTTCTACTATTACTATCCCGCCCACATGGCGGTAATAGGCCTGCTGGCCCGTTGCTTCCAATAAGTGCTTCCTTGCTCCTTTCCCTCTCGTTCATCAGTCAACAGTTGTCCACTCTTGTCAACCTTTGTCAACCCTGTCCACGAGATGGCAAAATAAAAGCCCTCAAAATTCTCCGCGGTAGAAATGCGTTGCAAAGGTAAGCGGATTTTTGAGAACCACCAAAAAGCAAGTCTGAAGTGTTAAAATCTAAAAGTAGTTGATATATAGAGATTTATCTCTATGTGTTTTTCATTGTTTATTGTTGTTTAGAGGTGTCTAAATACAATTAGAGAAGATGTAATGGATATGGGATAGAGAGGCAGAGGAACAACCTTGGGTGGCATACCTATGAGCGACGGCACACTGCCAGTGGTGAAACAGGAGTTAGGGGAAGTGGATGGCGTAGCCGCCTTGCTGACCGACCTCAAGACCTGCGAATCGGAAGAGGGCGAACGGTTGCTGCTTTATACGGCCGTGCAGCACATCGAAAACAATCTGCCGCGGGTGAGGTTCAGCATGCGCGAGATCACACGGTTCGATATGACGGTGGCAGACGGGCGCTTTGTACTGAAAGGCGAGGAGTTTGCCGACGAGATGAAAGGCTGGGCGCTGGTACGCGTGATTGGCGACCGCTGCTCGCCTCAGGGCATCGTCACCCGTTGTACCCTATATGAGCAATATACCACCGAGGAAGCCCTCGAAACCGCCGCTGACAGTTATGGAGGACTGACAGAATGAAGAGAGTAAGCAATTGAATGATTACCTAACAACTTTTGGAGTCCAGTTCTTGAAGAAACGCAGCACTTTCTCTTGATTGTAGCCCTGCCCCTCCTCCAAGAAGCTCGAATCCTGAATATGGATGACCTTTCCCTCTCCGTCAAGCACAACGAACACAGGGAATCCGAAACGTGCAGGGTTGTTCAGACGTTCCAACATTCTTTTGGCCAACTGTGCCTTTTCTTCGCCCTCAGACTTCCTTGGATTATAGTTCACATGGATATAGACGAAGTTCTCGTCAATAACTCTGCTGATGGTGGTGTCATTCGTAATGAAGTCAGCAAACCGTAAGCACCAAGGGCACCAGTTGCCGCCGACCTGACAGATGACGAACTTTCTCTCCAACTTGGCCTTCACTAATGCCTGGTCTATCTGCTCGATAGGGTCAATGTCCTCGTTATAGACTTTTTTCAAACCGCTCTGAGCCGTTATCGTCAGAGCAAAGGAAATTGTCAGCAATGACAGAACAAATAACTTTCTCATACGTCTGCTTTTACTAATTTCGTATTCGACAAATCATAAAGATTCGTAATAATTGCCGCAAAGTTAGACAAAAATCTTCTTTTTTTCATATTTTTGCCGATAGTTTTAATATGTTTTGTGATTATAATGGATAAGATTATAACCATGTACGGACGCTAGGACGGCAGAAAACTGGAAAAAAAATCTGGACATGAATAGGATTATCAGAGAAGCAAGGCTAACGGACATGACAGAGATATTGAAAGTCATGGATGCTGCAAAGAAGATTATGCGGCAGTCTGGAAACATGCACCAATGGGTAGACGGCTATCCATCTGAGGACGTGATAATGACTGATATGGAAAAAAACGGTGGCTTTGTGGTTGAAGATGACGGTAAGGTTGTCGGCTATTTTGCTTTTCTTCCTTCCCCAGAACCCACTTACGCCAATATCTATGAAGGAGAATGGCTTGACGATGAGCAGCCTTATCACGTAATTCATCGTATCGCCAGTTATCCTGATGCTCATGGAATATTCAGCGCCATCATGGACTTCTGTTTATGCCATGAACCATATATTCGCATTGACACCCATCGGGACAATACTATCATGCAACACAACATCATGAAGCACGGCTTTACCTATTGTGGCATCATATACTTAGCCAATGGTGATGAACGATTAGCATTTCAGAAAAAACACCAACGAGACAAACAAATTTAAAAATTGTTTATCTCGCTGGCATCTACCTATTTAAAATAAAAACTGCCTATTAATACTCGTCCTCGTTGAAAAGAAAATCTTCTTTCGTTGGATAGTCGGGCCATATCTCCTCGATGCTCTCGTAGACATCGCCTTCGTCTTCTATTTCTTGTAGGTTCTCGAGCACCTCCAAAGGTGCACCTGAGCGTATTGCATAATCAATCAACTCATCCTTGGTGGCGGGCCAAGGAGCGTCTTCAAGCTTTGATGCTAATTCCAGTGTCCAGTACATAGTTTTTAAATCTTAATAGTTATTACTCTCGTTCCAAACCAGCATTCGCTGAATTTGCCCGCAAAAGTACACAATTATTTCTTATTTGCAAACATTTTGCCAAACAATTTCGCTTTTTCCTTCGTTAAAATTTATTATTTTCGCCAAAACAAAGAGATAGTCACTCAATCTGTTCACATACTGCTGCATTTCGGGTGCAATCTGTGCCACTTCGGCAAGGGCTGCAATGCGACGCTCAGCCCTGCGGCATACTGTCCGACAGATATGGGCCTGACAGGCTGCCGGCACGCCTCCGGGCAGGACGAATCCCTGACGTTCGGGCAACTGACGCATCAGTTCGTCGATACGTTTTTCCAGCATCTCAATCTCTCCCTCAGCCAGATGGGCAGAGGGATAGAGCGGTGTCTGACTCTGGTCCGTAGCCAGATGGGTGCAGACATTGAAGAGGTTATTCTGGACACGGACGACGAGGTCGCGCTCATCCCCTTCCGGCATCATCGCCACGAGCATTCCCAAATGGGCACTCAACTCATCCACCGTCCCGTATGCTTCCAGACGGATGTCACTTTTCTTGATTCTCACGCCTCCCACCAGACTGGTCATTCCTTGATCACCCGTACGGGTATAAACTTTCGTTATTTTCATATCTTTCTTGGTTAGAAGTTAATGATATAGTTCTGCTTATGTCGCTTTTTATCAAACAATACAATTCCGCAATAGTAGAGATCGAAGGTAACGACAGCCCGCTCATCTGCCTTTACTTCCTTCCAGAAAGAGCGGTTCCGCCAGAGTCCCTCTACGATGAGCACCGTATCGTCTTTCACCTTATTATATATAAATGCAAGTCGCTGATGATAATCTCCATCCAGCGTCATACGTATCAGTTCCGACGACTCTCCAAAAGTTGCCTTCTTGCATCCTGCCTGAAAATAGTTCCAATAGGCATCACTCTCGATAACAGTAGGTTGCCGCCAGTTGGCCAGACGGAAATAGAGTTGTCCCAACTTCTGAGTCAGCCAGTCATCCTCATTCTCAAATGTAGCATACTGATAATAGGGCCAGTGCTCATTGATGACATAGCGCACCAGCCAGTAGTCCGTAGGCGACTGGATGCCGAAGCCACGACAATGAAAAATACGGCTCAGCCAGACGAGAATATACTTCAATCTCTGCATTCCAAATGCAAAGGTAGGAAAAATAATTGAAGCAACAAAGAAAAAGCCCCAGAGATTTCTCTCCGGGGCTTCTGAAAAAAGGGGGCGGCCTCCTACTCTCCCGCATTGCATTGCAGTACCATCGGCGCAGGCGGGCTTAACTTCTCTGTTCGGAATGGGAAGAGGTGGG
>JAGCRH010000096.1 GCA_017964785.1 Prevotella sp. | reverse complement strand
CAAGTATGTAGTTTGCATTAACACAGGCGCATTTTTTGACTGCAATGCAAAATACATTCGTCTGCCAAACCACCTTAGATTTATCAGGGACAACGCTTTCCACTATTGTTGTTTCCTGACTACATTGGAGTTTACAAACGATATTAGTGAAATAGACTTCGGGGAAATCGATGATATTGTTGGCGGCTGTAACTATGTGGACGAAATAATTGTGCCACTTCAATATTTGAGCAATTATATTGATGACCCAGAAGACAGGTTCTTCCCATTCTATTTGTATGAGCAACTGAAATCACGAATAAATATGGAGGACCCAATTAGAACTTTGTGTGCAGATGTTAATTTTAGAGTTAGTAGTAATGCGACCGCTTCTTATTGCACAGGAGTAAGTAATAATTATATTATCCAGAAAACGAACGCCACAGTAATTCCCGCAAACGTAGGTGTTTGCGTAAAATGCAATTCAGAAAACTTTATTGATGTAATTGCTACAACATCTTCATGCGATCCTTATACGTCGATACTTGTTCCTGTATTATCAGACGCTATTATTCCTGCCTCATCAAATGGATTATACAATTATTATTGCAACGGTGAAGACAGTTTTATTAAAATTTCAAATTCAAAACTAATCAAAGCAAATAATGCATATTTGACAACTATCATTAATCATAATCCATTAACGTACGAATAATCAATGAAAAAAATAATATTTCTTTTATTCTTTGCATTGTCGATTAATTCGATATATGCCGGAACAACAACCGAGACGAGGACCATGACGTGGCCGATGAACGGCACGGGTGTTTCCGGCTCTGAATTGACTAACTCCGCAGGTAACAGGCTTGTGCTAAGCAAAAACAGTTGGCAGGGCAATTCAACCGCGAGTAAACCATATACTCAGATTTTGAATGAGGACTATGGCTTGGTTGGAACTGAAATCACTTTCCCCGACATTGTGGGCAAGGTGACAAGCGTGGAGTTGACGAACGTGCTATTTGCTCAGGGCGGAATGTGCCTGAAGGCTGGCATAAACAGCAGCACGTTGCTCAGTTCAACGGTCTTTGCATCTTATGATGATGAGGAGTTTAAAACCTACACATCGGCGTTTACCTTCAGTGGGGCTTTGGATGTTACGGCTGCGATGCCGCTGAAACTGATGTTTATGACAGCAAATACGGCACCAGAAGGTCAACTCTGCAAATTCAGACAAGGATCTATTACGGTGACCTATGAAGTCGAGGTGGAAGTGCCAGACCCCGAAGACCCTGGCCACAACTTCTCGTTCAACGTCAGCGGCAACACCTTGACCGCCACCTGCAACCAGCAGAGCCAATACCACAATTGCGGCCTCACCGACGGCAAAGCCACGCTGACTTTGAGCGTCGAGGACTGCACAAGCAATGGTGACTTCACCTACAATCCGGCGAGCACCAACTTGGCAGAGTTCAACCAGCAGACGGGACTTCAGGCCACAAAAGGTGATATTACCTATACCAATAACACTACAGGCCAAACTACCACCGTGGCATCCCAAGTCTTAGATGTAGGTTCCTATACCGCCAGCGTCACCGTTACCATTGGCGGCAACAACTACACACTGACTAAGGGCTTCAACATCTTGGCCGGACACAAGGTCAACAACAATTACTCGCAGTTCAGCGTCAGCAAAACCTCGGCTTTGGAGGGCGACGAAATAACCATCACCTACACGCAGCAGATGGACGAGATACTTGAAGGGCTGACCCTGATGGGCGCGACATCGGGCAACAATATCACCTACACAGACAATCACGACGGTACCTACACGTTCACCATGCCCGCCGAGGACGTGACCATCAACGCCACGATTACCTACCCGCTAAATGAAAACAACATCACGCAGAGCGGCGACATCTACACCATCAAGACCGCCGAAGGATGGAACTACTTCTGCCGACGCATGGAGGTGGATGGCGATTTGAACGGCTTCAGCGGCAAGACCGTGGTGCTGGCTGGCAACATCACAGTAACGACCTCGATGGCGGGCAGCGGAAAAGACCCATTCAAGGGAACGTTCGACGGCGATGGCCATACGTTGACTTTCAACCATACCGCCAGCGCTCCCTGTAGCGCTCCTTTCCAAAACACCAATGGTGCCACCATCCGCAATCTGCACGCAACGGGACAGATAGATGGCGGCATTTGGAACTACATTGGCGGTCTGGTAGGCTCTGCCGAGGGCAATCTCACCATCGAGAACTGCCGTGTGAGCACTCAAATCAGCAGCACCGTCAGTGGCACTGCCTTTAATGGCGGATTCGTGGGCCTCCTGAGTTCGCATTACGACCAATGCCACATCACGGGCTGTGTGTTCGACGGACTCATCTACAACTCGGAGTATTCCGGCACGACTTACGGCTGCGGCGGCTTCGTCGGATGCTTTTCGCAGTATGGATATGCCATACTGAAAGACTGCCTCTTCATCCACGGCCAGTACGACAATAACAACGGTAAGTGCGAACTATGGTGGGGAAATGAGAACGATAAGAACAGCACATTCCTCCACCGCACCAACAACCAAGGCGAGGGCAAACTGACCAACTGCTTCTATGTCGGCACGCGCGGCCTGAAGCAAGGCTCGCCCGCTGTGGAATCGGCCACTGCCCCCACTAACTTCGCCCACTTCGGCGACCCGACGACCGACTACGGCTTCCTGAAGGTGTATGGCCACACCATGGTCTTCGACGGAAAGTACTACACGCCGACATACGGCGACCTGGTGGAGGAATACGACTACGGCGGGGGAAAGAGTTACAACATTGAGTACGACGACAAGCCCCTCGGCATCCCCGACATCACGACGCAAATGTGGGTGCCCTTACTGCGCTACAAACGCTCGTTCACCGCCGGAAAGCCCGTGACGGTGATGATGCCGTTCAACTTTGAGCCGAACGACTTTAGACGGGGTGGTGAAGGCGACGTTCTGACTGGTCATTTCTATGAGTTCAAGGGCATCCATCTGGACCCGCAAACGAGCAAATGGACGGCCGAGATGAACGAGGTAGGCAGTGATGATGCCAACGAAGTGACCACGATGAAGGCCAACCATCCGTACCTCTTCGTGCCCACTATGAGCACGGTGCCACATCCTTATAAGGACAACTTGGAGTACATCTACATCGAGAATTACAGCGACGGCATCTCCATCTTCACTCAGGACAACGGCGGCGGCACGAAGGTAAAGCCGTATGACGGCACCGCGGATTTTGCCTGGAATAAATGGGACTTCATCGGCACCTACCAGCCGCGCTACTGGTACGACGGCTCGGACAGCGAACATCCAGCAGAGAACATAGGCGAACTCGACAAGGTGTATGGCTTTGCAGGATCGACCAAGGAGGTGCAAGGAGTATACAACAACACGACTACCGTCGAGGCTGGCGAATTCGTGAGGGCGAAGAACGGCGCGAAGATCCGCCCCACGTCGTGTTACCTGATGTGGACGGGCTACGAGCCCGACTATGCCCCCGCCCGCGGAATGACTCGCGGCGCAGCGGCTGACGAGGACGTGCCGCAGCGCATCACCGTGAAACTCGTATCGGCCAGCGGCGAGACTACCGCCATCGGCACCCTCGACACCACGACGGGCGAGGTATCATTCGACAGCGAGGCATGGTACTCCCTCGACGGTGTCCGCCTCAGCGGCCAGCCCAGCACCAAAGGCATCTATATCAACAATGGTAAAAAGGTTGTAATAAAGTAAGGAAATGGAGAGCACAGCAATGAAAAAGAGAGCATACGAGAAACCAACCTGCAGAATCGTAGTGTTGCGACATAAGGCAAACATCTTGGTAGGCAGTCCCTACGACGCCACCCCGCCCAACGAAATCCCCGACTACGACGACTGGTTTGCTTGATTAAATGCTAATATGGTGAAATGACAACAATGCCCCAAGGCATCAATTGGAATGAACAATTCTACAAACTCCTGCGCCTGTCATTAGGGCTGACGCAGGAGTTTACCGTTGATGTAAATGTAGAGACATACCCACAAAAGACCATGCTTTTCATCATCCATCGGACAACTGTCAGCGACTTATGCGACAAGGTGATAAAAATGTAAGAAATGGCGCATAGTTCATATCAGCCTCCTCGGATGTTTCTTGCTTAATATCTCATGCTGCTTTTGAAGATTCACATGAGTGTATATCTGTGTTGTCACGACAGAACTATGACCAAGTAGATGTTGAATATAAGTAATGTCAACACCTTCTTCCAATAAAAGAGTTGCGTATGTATGACGAAAAGTGTGTGGGGTTATTTTCTTCTTAATTTGAGAAGATGCAACAAGATTCTTTATGAGT
>JAGCRH010000095.1 GCA_017964785.1 Prevotella sp. | reverse complement strand
GCTCTGTCTGCCGGTATTTCTGAGGCTCTTGTGAACACAGCATCTGGTATTTTGACCTCTTGGGTTGCTACCGTTGTTTACAACTTCTTCTCTAACAAGATCGATAAGTTGACCTACGCTCTCGACGAGATTGGTTTCACAATCGCTGCTACATACGATTCTAACCACAACGAGGCTTAATTTTTTAACCATTTAAAACTCTCTAAATCAGTTTTAGTATGGCTAAAATTAAGATACAGAAAAAAGACATCTGGATTGACATGACGCCTATGTCAGACGTGATGACGCTGCTTCTGTGCTTCTTTATGTTGACATCAACATTCTTGACGCCGGAACCAGTATCCGTCACCGCGCCTAACTCCGTGTCAGAGGTCAAGATACCTGAGCAGGATCTGCTGACCATTCTGGTGACCCCAGAAGGCAAGATCTACGCAGGTACGGAAAACAAGAACCACATGAAGACGATGATGGAGACCATGACCGACAAGTTTGGTGTCCAGCTCAACGCCAACCAGCAGAAGCACTTCCTTGAGGATGCGATGGTCGGTGCGCCGATGGCTCAGCTTTCCACTTACCTCAACCTCGACACAGAGAAGATGACAGAGGCCATCCAGACGCTCGGTCTGCCGCTCGACAGTATTAACGGCGGTAAGAGCGAGTTCCAGGAGTGGGTCACAGCGGCCCGCGATGCGAATCCTGACATCAAACTCGCCATCAAGTGCGACTCCAAGACTCCTTATGCAGTTATTAAGAAGTTGATGTCAGAACTTCAGGACATGAACGAGAACCGTTTCCAACTCATTACGAATCTCGATGTTAAACGTTTAAACAACTAGTAGTATTATGGCAAAGAAAAATCTATCCAAGCAAAAGAAGATGGATACCCGCGTGAACTTCACGCCGATGGTAGACATGATGATGCTTCTGATCACCTTCTTCATGCTGTGTACTACACTGGCTAAGCCGCAGGCTATGCAACTCACCATGCCGTCGAACGACCAGGAAAACATGGACGAGAAAGACAAGCAGGTGACAAAGGCCTCTCACACCATCACCCTCTATCTGGGTGCTGACGATAAGGTTTGGTACGTAGCAGGACTCCCCAACTACGACGATCCCTCTTGTGTGAAGCAGACCACCTACGGCAAAGACGGTATCGAGAAGGTGCTCGACGAGCATACGACTGAGGAAGGCATCAACCCCGTGGCTAAGATCAAGTTGGCCAAGCGTGAACTCGATGCCAAGAAGAACGAGTACAACTCGAAGATGACCGACGAGCAGTACCAGGAGCAAGTGAAGAAGTTGAAGAAGGGCGAACTGCCGACAGGTGAGAAGGTACCTACCCTCACTGTCATTATCCGCCCGCTCGACACGGCTACCTATGAGAACATGGTCGCCGCTCTTGACGAGATGCTGATTAGCAATATTGATAAGTACGTCATTGACAATGTCGACAAGATGAGCCAGGATGACAAGGATCTCATCGAGAAGGCAGGCGTCAAGTGATTAACCCCTTAAAAGAAGAAAAGAATTATGGGAAAAATTGATCTTATTGACAATGGCTGGGTCGACCTCGTATTCGACGGTAAGAACCAGGCCTATGGCGCTTATCAATTACGTAAGGACACCGGAAAGAGAAATCTGAAGGCCCTGATTACGATGTTTCTCATCTTCGCCGCTATCGCAGCCATTGTGATCGCGAAGGTTTCTATCGACAATTATATCGCCTCCCGCAACGCAGCCATCGAGACCGACGTGGAATTGCAGAGTCTGGCTGAGAAGAAGGAAGCCAAGGTTGAGCGTAAGGAAGAACCGCAGATTGAGAAAATCGAAGTTGAGAAGGTAAAGAGTTCTGTTGCATTCACCACGCCTGAAATCAAGAAGGACGAGGAAGTGCAGGAGGACCAGGAGATGAAGTCACAGGACGAGTTGGCATCCACCAACACCGCCATCGGTGCATTCACCGTTGAAGGTAACGACGAGGAGGCTGGCGAAGTGCTGAAGGCTAAGGAAGTCATCGCAGAACCCGAGCCCCCGAAGGTAGAGGAGACCAAGGTCTTCGACGTCGTGGAGGAAATGCCGCAGTTCCCTGGTGGACAGGCAGCCCTGCTCGAGTATCTGGCTAAGAACATCAAGTATCCTGTTGTTGCCGAGGAAAACGGTATCCAGGGTCGTGTCATCGTGACCTTCGTCGTAGAGCGCGACGGTTCCATCACCGATGTGAAGGTTGTCAAGTCTGTTGACCCCTCACTCGACAAGGAGGCCTCCCGCGTGGTGAAGGCGATGCCTAGGTGGCAGCCAGGTAAGCAGAATGGCTCCGCAGTACGTGTGAAGTACACCGTACCTGTGCAGTTCAAACTCCAGTAACCTGATTTGAAATGAACCATTTCAACAAACTTGTTGGATTAACACTATTATTAGGCTTGTTCCTCTCATGTGGGAACAAGCCTAATCCTGAAAAGGAGAAGGCCTATCAGGAAGCAGCCAGCGTACTGGCTGCCGATGAGAGTTTCTATCCGATCATCGACGAGGAACTGTTCTATTTCCAGAAGCACACCCTCGACTCTATCACCCCACTCTATATCAACGAACAGGATGCAGTGGCGAAGTTGATGAAACTCGAGACGTGGCTTGCCTTCACCACCCGTGACTTCACGGCGAAGGAGCGACAGAACCTGGTCGACCGCAAGTACCTGCCGAGGGCTATCCCCGTGGCATACGACGGTCTGGCCATCATCGTCAACAATACCAACCCCGACTCCTGCATCACCATCAAGGACTTTGCCAGGATCCTGAAGGGAGAGGTCAGCAAGTGGAGCGACATCTATCCACAAAACAAACTAGGCGAAATCGACGTGGTATTCGACAATCCCCTGTCCAGTACCGTGCGCTGGTGCGTCGACTCCATCCTTGGAGGCCAGCAGTTCAGCGCTAAGAACATCGGCGCCGTGAAAACGAGTGCCGCTGTTATCGACTATGTCGAGAACCACACCAATGCCCTTGGCATCATTGGCAGCAACTGGCTCAACGACAAGCGCGACACCACCAATGTCACCTTCAAGAAGAATATATCCGTGATGGGCGTCTCCAAGATGGACTCTGCCAAGAGTTACAACAGTTGGAAACCCTATCAGTACTACTTATACAACGGCAACTACCCCCTGCGCCGTACCATCTATGCGCTGCTCAACGATCCGCGTCCCAACGGCATCCCCACCGGTTTTGCCCACTTCGTGCAGTTGCCCAAGGGTCAGATGATCATCCTCCGTTCAGGCCTGCTGCCACGCACGGCAAACATGAACGTCAGAGACGTGATTGTCAACAGAAAGTGAAAAATTGATAAGTGAATTAAACGAATAGATATTTCATACATCATAACATCGAGAGACTATTAAACAATTTGTATAACTTAAAAAGCATGAGAATTATGAAAGCAATCAAATACGTAGTAATGGGAGTGCTGATGCTAGGCATGAGCACTTCAGTGATGGCTCAGGAAGCAGAACTCAACGCTGCCCTCGCCGCCATCAAGTCAAAGGCTCCCAATGCAGCCGAGTTAATCAAAACAGCCCAGAAGAAGAACAAGAAGGATCCCAATGCCCTTCTGGCTCTCGGACGCGCCCTCTATGAGGTGAGGGACACCGCCCAGGCCCGTGTCTTCGCCAATCTGGCCAACGAGGCTGTCAAGCCCAAGTTCAGTTTTGCACCCGCCTACCTGCTGCTCGGTGATATCGAGTCGTTAGGCGACGACGGTGGTATGGCTGCCAGTTATTACAACCAGGCCATCCACTTCAACCCGAAGGATCCTCAGGGTTACAAGAAATGGGCGATGGTATACCGTAAGATCAGTCCCAGTCAGGCAGCAGCCAAGTTGCAGGACATGAAGGCCAACTGCCCCGATGAGGATGTCGACGCCTTTACGGGTCATATCTATATGCTCGCTGGCGATGAGAAGAACGCCTACGAGGCATACAGCAAGGCTGATGTGAACAAACTCGACAGGACGGGTCTCAACGAGTTCGCACGCAGCAGTTACTTTACTGGTCACTTCGCAGATGCCCTCAAGGCTTCTGAGGCTGGTGTCAAACTCTTCCCACGCAGTCCTATCTTCAACCGTCTGGCCATGTTCTCTAACTACGAGTTGAAGAACTACGATGCAGCCAAGAACTACATCCACCGTTACTTCAACGAGACCGACAGTGCCAAGTTCTCAGAGTACGACCACTACTACACCGCTCTGATCTACAACGCCCTGAACGATAAGGAGAACGCCTACAAGCAGTACGACCGTGCCCTCGAACTGGTGAACGACTCTTCGATGATCAAGCGCTGGGATATCCTGAAAGCCGTGTCTGACAATTATGTACAGGACAAGAACTTCCCCAATGCCATCCGCTACTATCGTGACTTCCTCGCTGCCAAGCGTAACGCCACGATGAACGACTGGGCTGGACTGGGAACGCTCTACTCCAAGCAGTCTGACGAGGCAGCAGATGCCGCAGGCAAGGAAGAGGCTCTGATGCAGGCCGACGGTGTCTATAAGGATATGTACGAGAAGTTTGCCGATGCAGCCGAGTATGCCACCTATATGCGTGCCAACATCAACTCGAAACTCGATCCCGACTCCAAGAAGGGTCTCGCCAAACCTTACTACGAGAAACTGGCTGAGATGCTGAGCGGCAAGGCCGAGAAGAGCAAGAGCGACATCAGCATGCTGACCACCGCCTGGCACTATCTCATGGCTTACAACTTCCTCCAGAAGAACGATAAGGCCACAGCCAAGGAGTTTGCCGCCAAGATCCTCGAGATCAACCCCGACTACGCTCCTGCCCAGCAAATCCGCGACATCAAATAAAAAGAATAACCAAAATAAAAAGCCGCTCGATTGAGCGGCTTTTTATTTTGGTTGTACACCATTTAGCCCAGACTGATAGCCTCAGAGGGACATACGCTAGCGCAAGTACCGCACTCAGTGCAGAGATCGGGATCGATAGAATACTTCTCACCCTCAGAAATTGCCTCAACGGGGCACTCACCCTGACATGTACCGCAAGCGATGCAGTCGTCACCAATTACATATGCCATAATTCGTATAAAATTAAATTAATACTATAGTGAATACTCACTTTTAACGATGCAAAGATACGAAGTTTTTTATGAATGTACCAAACTTTAGGTACTAAATTTCGTTTTTTAGGGTCAATTTATACAATGTCGAAATAGCACCGGATATAATAAACAGGGCTTTTGTCCGTTATTAAGAAGTATGAAAAGATGTCTCATCATACTATTGGCAACATGTCTGGCTACCGTGCAGACGGTGGCGCAGGAGCGGAAGGTACAGAACAAGCCGTACATCGACTTGCGCCCCATGCACTTCGGTATCCATGTGGGACTGAATATGCAGGACATTGAGTTTGTGAACATGGGGCCGCAGACCATCACGCTGGACGACGGCACCGTGATGCAGCAGACCATCGTGATGGATGCCGACCGGTGGAATGCGGGATTCAGTGTGGGTGTGCTGGCCGACATGCGATTCTCTGACCACCTGAACCTGCGCATCACCCCGACGATGCACTTCGGTGCCAAGCACCTGACCTTCCACAACCTGACCGACCTCGACCCCGAGGGCTTTCCACACGAGGAAACGCAGGACATGAAGAACACCTACATTTCGTTCCCCGTTGACTTGAAGTTCTCCGCCCAGCGCTGGAACAACTACCGGCCCTACCTGATTGCGGGCGTGAACCCGATGATCAACCTGACAGGCAAGGATCAAGACTTCATCCAGTTGAAGAAGATGGACACCTTCTTGGAGGTGGGTCTGGGTTGCGACCTGTATCTACCGTTCTTCAAACTGATACCGGAGTTGAAGTTCTGTTACAGTCTGACGAATGCCCTCGACCGCAACCACGCCAACGAACTGGTGGACATGAACAAGCGGGCATACGCAAATGCTGTGACCAGTGGCCACAGCAAAATGATCGTACTCACGTTTTATTTCGAGTAAGAGCCACAGATTACACAGATTTTACTGATTACTTCTGGTCTAAGTTGAGGATCAGTTTCCCGATGAAGGCGCCGTGCTTCCCGTTCTGGTCGACGGGAACCAGTTTGCCGTTCTTGTCTGGTGCATACTCCATGACGGACATATAGGTATGGGTATGTCCGCCAAGCACCAGGTCGCAGCCCTCCGTCAGACTCAAGAACTGCTCATCGGTATAGTCCGACACAGCCCAGCCCAGATGCGACAGGCAGATGACGAGGTCGCACTTCTCCTGTTTCCGCAACAGGTCGATGTACTTCTGTGCCGTCTCAGCAGGATCGAGGTAGACAAGTCCCTCACAGTTGCCGTCGAAGACGAGTCCCTTCAGTGGCGGACAGAGAGCGAAGACACCGATCTTCACACCGTTGCGCTTGAGGGTGATATAAGGTTTGACGAGGCCTTCGAGCACCGTTCCCGTACAGTCGTAGTTGGAACAGACGATGGGGAAGTTGGCCTGACGGAAGAGTTTGGCCATATTGTCGAGGCCGAAGTCGAACTCATGGTTGCCGATAGTGACGGCATCGTAGTGCATCTGGTTCATCAGGCCTACCTCCACCTCACCCTTGAAGAGGGTGTAGTAGCCGGAGCCCTGAGAAAAATCGCCGCTATCGAAGAGCAACAGGCCGGGATGCTGTTGACGCTGCTCTTTGAGCATATTGATACGACGGAGAAATCCGCCCCGTCCGGCAAGGTCCTTATCATCGAGGTTCGGGTTGAGCGGCAGGATGGTGGAGTGGGTATCGTTGGTATGGAGGATGACCAATTGTTTTTTGCCCTTGGCAACTGCGGTCAATGCCGACAGCAGTACTATATATATAATAAGGTGTATACGTTTCATATCACTTCATATCATTTCACTTTAATTCGTCCTTCTACTTTCGCATCGACAATTTCGCCACGGGCGTGCTTGTCCTTGAAATAGTTCATGATGAGGTAGCGGGTATTGTGTTTAGCCTCGGTAGGTGCCACCTTGTTGGTACCCTCACAGAAAGCATCCATACCGTCGTTGCCTTCCAACAGATAGTTGATAGTGGTGACGCGGTATTCGGCCTTCGGGTCGATCTCCTTGCCGTGCAGACGAGCCGAGACGAGTTGGCCATCCTTGGTGATGACGAGTTCCACGCCTTTGCTGACGCCCTCCCCTCCCCGCTTGGCGATCTGGGAGAAGAGTTTCATCAGTTGCTCGCCAGTCAGGGTGACGAAGCAGATCCTGTTCTCGAAGGGCGCCACATCGAGGATATCACCATAAGTCACATCCCCCTTGGTCAGGTCGGCGCGGATTCCACCTTTGTTATACACCCCGAAGACGGGCTGTTCACCATAGTCTTTGGCAGCCCACACGAGGATGTCGGACAACAGGTTCGTGAGATCACTCTCAGGACGGTCGGGATGCATGTTGTGCGCCACCTGTCCCATGACGGGTCCCATGATACTGTCGTTCACCCTTTTGAAGGGTGCCAGATACTCTGCTGCCTTTGCATCAGGCTGTTGGTCATAGCGGCTGTCGATGATGATACGGCTCCGCTCCACGCTGGTCAGTTGGTAGTGCCTGGGGGCACAGGAAGTCATCATCAGCGTAGCAACAGAAGCCCAAAAGAGTTGCTTTTTTCTCATATTTTCTTAATTTATGGGTGCAAAGATACAAAAAATAAAGAAAAAATTTCGTGGAATGGAGAAAAAGTTGTACCTTTGCACCCGCTTTTCGGCGTAATCGCTGGCAGGAGGTATCGAGAGGCCTGTTATGTTGCGTTGGAACGATACAACAAATTTAAGTTAAATAGTACAATGAATTTAATTAAAGTTGCTGAGGAAGCATTTGCAACCGGCAAGCAGTTCCCGGAGTTCAAGGCTGGTGACACTGTGACTGTCGCTTACAAAATTATCGAAGGTTCAAAGGAGCGTATCCAGTTGTACCGTGGTGTGGTCATCAAGATCTGCGGTCACGGTGAGAAGAAGCGCTT
>JAGCRH010000094.1 GCA_017964785.1 Prevotella sp. | reverse complement strand
GTTCCCCTAAAGTCCAGTTGTTTTTGTTTGGTTCCATATTATAAGCTATTACATACCTTTCGTAATTCGGCTGCAAAGATACAACAAAAATCTGAAATACTCGAATTATTTACTAACTAAATATGAAACACATTAGCAAAAGCCCGCTCCTGTGTCGGCTGCGACTGTCTTTTATGTAAAACTAACAAATTTTCGGGCTAAAATACGAAAATATGGATAATATTTTGTACCTTTGCAGCCCAATTGTGTATTTTATATATAATAAGGTATAGGAGAAAGAGATGATTACAGTAACAAACTTGGCCATTCAGTTCGGCAAGAAGATACTCTACAAGGACGTGAACCTGAAATTTACGAGTGGCAACATCTATGGCATCATCGGTGCCAACGGTGCGGGTAAGTCTACCCTACTCCGCGCCATCAGCGGTGAGTTGGAGCCCAACAAGGGCACCATCGAGATGCTGCCCGGCGAGCGCATGAGCGTGCTGGAACAGGACCACTTCAAATACGACGAGTTTACAGTGATGGACACCGTGCTGATGGGTCACAAGCCGATGTGGGACAACATGAAGGAGCGCGAGGCCCTTTACAGCAAGCCAGAGATGACGGAGGAAGACGGCAACCGCGCCGCCGAACTCGAGATGGCCTTCGCCGAGATGAACGGCTACGAGGCCGAGAGCGAGGCCGCCCAACTGTTGCAGAACCTCGGTGTCGCCGAAGGACAGCACTACAAACAAATGTCGGACATCTCAAACAACGAGAAGGTGCGCGTGATGCTCGCCAAGGCGCTGTTCGGACATCCCGACAACCTGTTGCTCGACGAGCCCACCAACGACCTTGACCTCGACACCGTGCAGTGGTTGGAGGAATACCTGTCGAACCTGGAGCAATGCGTGCTCGTGGTCTCGCACGACCGTCACTTCCTCGATGCCGTCTCGACACAGACGGTGGATATAGACTTCGGTAAGGTGACGCTCTTCTCTGGTAACTACTCGTTCTGGTACGAGAGTTCGCAGTTGGCCCTGCGCCAGGCGCAGAACCAGAAGATGAAGGCCGAGGAGAAGCGCAAGCAACTCGAAGAGTTCATCCGCCGCTTCAGTGCCAACGTGGCCAAGTCGAAGCAAACGACTTCACGCAAGAAGATGTTGGAGAAACTGAACGTGGAGGAGATCACCCCCTCAACCCGCAAATACCCGGGCATCATCTTCTCGATGGAGCGCGAGCCTGGTACACAGATCCTCGAAGTGGAAGGCCTGAAAGCCACCGATCCCGATGGAACGGTGCTCTTCGACAATGTGAACTTCACCATCGAGAAGGGACAGAAGACCGTCTTCCTCTCGCACAACCCCAAGGCGATGACCGCCCTCTTCGAGATCATCAACGGCAACCGCGAGGCCGATGCAGGCACCTACAAGTGGGGCGTGACAATCACGACGGCCTACCTGCCACTCGACAATACCGAGTTCTTCCAGAGTGAGATGAACCTCGTGGACTGGCTCTCGCAGTGGGGCCCGGGCAACGAGGTAACGATGAAGTCGTATCTGGGTCGAATGCTCTTCAAGGAGGAGGATGTGTTGAAGCATGTGAATGTGCTCAGCGGTGGTGAGAAGATGCGTTGTATGATCGCACGCATGCAGTTGAAGAACGCCAACTGCCTCATCCTCGACACGCCGACGAACCACCTCGACCTGGAATCCATTCAGGCTTTTAACAACAACCTGATACAGTTTAAGGGCAACATCATCTTCGCCTCGCACGACCATGAGTTCATCAACACCGTGGCCGACCGCATCATCGAACTGACGCCGAAGGGCACCATCGACAAACTGATGACCTACGACGACTACATCTACGACGAAGCCATCAAGGAACAAAAAGCAAAGATGTACGCATAACTGGCATGGTATTTGCTGATTTCCCTGTAGAACTTTAAACAACGCTATTATGACAGAAAAAGATATCAACATCGAAGATGAGGAGACTTTAGACGAGGCTCCCGTTGAAGAAACTGACAAAGAGGCAGAAGAACCAGGTACATCCGAAGAGTCCGGAGGACCCGAAGAAGAAAAAGAACCCTTGGAGAAAGCACAGGAGGAGATTGCCGAGTTGAAGGACAAGTGGCTGCGCAGCGTGGCTGAGTTTGAGAACTACCGCAAACGTACCCTCAAGGAACGCGCCGAACTGATCCTGAACGGCGGCGAGAAGACCATCACCGCCATCCTGCCAATCCTCGACGATATGGAGCGGGCCATCGCCAACGGCGAGAAGACCGATGATCCCAAAGTGCTCCGCGAGGGCATGACACTGATCTACCAGAAGTTTATGAAGACGCTGGAGGCACAGGGCGTGAGTAAGATTGAAACCGAGGATGCCGACTTCGACACCGACGTGCATGAGGCTGTGGCAATGGTGCCAGGCATGGGCGACGACAAGAAAGGCAAGGTGATCGACTGCCTGCAACAGGGATATAAACTGAACGACAAAGTAATCCGCCACGCAAAAGTGGCAGTTGGACAATAATATATGGCACAAAAACGAGACTACTACGAGGTACTTGGGGTCGAGAAGACCGCCTCGGAAGACGAGATCAAAAAGGCGTATCGTAAGATAGCCATCAAATACCACCCCGACCGTAACCCTGGCGACAAGGAGGCCGAGGAGAAATTCAAGGAAGCCGCAGAGGCCTATAACGTGCTGCACGACCCGAAGACGCGTCAGCAGTACGACCAGTTCGGTTTCGCAGGCCCTGGCGGTGCCGGTGGCTTCGACTTCAGCGGCTTCGGCGGTGCCTCGATGAACATGGACGACATCTTCTCGATGTTCGGCGACATCTTCGGCGGACACGGTTTCGGCGGCTTTGGCGGCGGCGCCCGTCGTCCGCAGCAGCACCGAGGCAGTGACCTGCGCCTGAAAGTGAAACTGTCGTTGGAGGAGATCAACAAGGGCGTCACCAAGAAGTTCAAAGTGCGCAAGGACATCCCCTGTCCCCATTGTAGCGGCAGCGGCGCAGAGGCCGGCAGCGGCAAGGAACAGTGTCCCACCTGTCACGGACAGGGTGTCATCACCCACACCACCCAGAGCATCTTCGGTATGATGCAGCAGCAGAGCGTCTGTCCCACCTGTGGCGGTGAGGGTCAGGTGATCAAGAACAAGTGTAAGCACTGTGGCGGCACCGGTGTCGAGAAAGGCGAGGAAGTGGTGGAGATCAACATCCCTGCAGGTGTGGCCGAGGGTATGGTGGTGAACGTGCCCGGCAAAGGCAATGCCGGCAAGCACAACGGCATCAGCGGCGACATACAGGTGTTTATCGAGGAAGAGGAAAACGACACCTTCATCCGCGACGGCAACGACCTGATATACAACCTGTTGCTTGACTTCCCAACGGCAGCCCTCGGCGGTGAGGTGGAGATACCGACCATCGACGGTACCCGGTTGAAGGTGAAGTTGGACAACGGCACGCAGCCCGGCAAGACCCTGCGCCTGCGTGGCAAGGGACTGCCCGCCGTACAGGGCTACGGCTCTGGCAAGGGCGACCTGGTGGTGAACATCAGCGTCTACGTGCCGAAGACCCTGAGTCGCGAGGAGAAGGAGGCTGTGGAGCGTTTCAAGCAGAGCGACAACTTCAAGGGCGACAAACAGACCCGTGACTCCATCTTCCAGCGTTTCAAAAATTATTTCAACTAATATATATAATAAGGTATGACCTACAACGAGACCTGCAACTACCTGTATAATCAGGTTCCCATGTTCGAGAACCTGGGTATGTCGGGCTATAAGGAGGGACTGGACAACAGTCTGAAACTCGATGAGCATTACGGTCACCCGCACCGTAACTTCCTGACGATACACGTTGCAGGCACTAACGGCAAGGGCTCCTGTTCACACACACTGGCTGCCATCCTGCAAAAGTGCGGCTATAAAGTAGGTCTCTATACCTCCCCCCATCTGGTGGACTTCGACGAGCGCATCCGTATCAACGGGCGCCCCATCGATCATGAATATGTGGTGGACTTCATACAGAACGGAAAATCGTTCTTCGAGCCGCTGACCCCGTCGTTCTTCGAGGTGACGACGGCAATGGCGTTTAAGTATTTCAGCGACAAACGGGTGGATATCGCCGTCATTGAGGTTGGTCTCGGCGGACGGCTCGACTGTACGAACATCATCACCCCCATCCTGTCGGTCATCACCAACATCAGTTACGACCACATGCAACAACTCGGCAACTCGCTGGAACAGATTGCGATGGAGAAGGCCGGCATCATCAAGAGGGAGGTGCCTGTGGTCATCGGCGAAACTACACCCGAGACGAGAGGCATCTTCGAGGCGGTGGCCAGAGAGACAAAGGCACCCATCGTCTTTGCAGAAGACCACCCCGAGGTGAAAAGCGTCAAACAACTGGACAACGCCATACAATACCAGACGGCCCACTACGGCAGCATACAGGGCGAACTGACGGGACTCTATCAGGAGAAGAACGCCAACACCATTCTGACTGCCGTCAGACAGTTGGAAGAACTTGGCTATATGTACCGTTTCAGCGACAGTTCCGAGTCGGAGGTGAAGGGAAAGGAAATCGCAGAAGGCTTTATGTCCGTCTGCGAGACGACAGGACTGAAAGGTAGATGGCAGGTACTGTCGAAAGAGCCGCTCGTGGTCTGTGACACTGGCCATAACGTTGGCGGTTGGCAGTATCTCAGCCAACAGATCGCCCAGGTGAGATGCAAGAAGAAGCACATCGTCTTCGGTATGGTGGACGACAAGGACATCGAAGGCGTCTTCAACCTGTTGCCCAAAGATGCCACCTATTACTTCGCAAAGGCGGACAACAAGCGTGCCGTATCGGAAACCGTCCTGCAAATCATCGGTGAGCAACACGGACTGAAAGGCGGTGGCTATCCGACCGTCAAAGAGGCCTACCAATCGGCGATGAAGGAGGCAGAAACGGACGACTTTGTGTTCATTGGAGGTAGCACTTATGTGGTAGCAGACCTACTCAAAAACGGCATTTAGCGTTTTTTAATACATCCTTCAACATTTTTTTCGTTGTTTCTTTCGTCTGTTTGGTTTTTTTTCTGTTACTTTGCAGACAGAATGTTTTGTAACTAAAAACATATCAATTATGGCTAATACAACAGAAACAGCGAATCTGTGTGGTCTGAAGCGGGAGAACTTCCAGGCCACCATCAACGGTAAGAAAACCGATCTGTACATCCTTAGGAACCGTAAGGGTTACGAAGTAGCAATTTCTAACTATGGTGGTGCTATCTGCGCAATCATGGTGCCTGACAAGGATGGCAAAGTAGCAAACGTGATCCAGGGTCACGACAGTATCAAACAACTCACAAGCGGTAAGGAACCCTTCCTGTCGACACTGATCGGCCGTTGGGGCAACCGTATCTGCAAGGGACAGTTCACCCTGAACGGCAAAGAGTACCAGTTGGCGCTCAACGATGGCCCGAACCATCTGCACGGCGGTCCTACCGGTTTCCATGCCAAAGTATGGGATGCACGTCAGATGGGCCCGCGCTCACTGGCCCTGCACCGTATTTCATCCTATGGTGAGGAAGGCTTTACAGGCGAACTGGACGTGACAGTGGAATTCACCTTCACCGACCTGAACGAACTGGTGATTGAGTATCTGGCAACCACGAATAAGAAGACCATCGTGAACCTGACACATCACGCCTTCTTCTCACTGGCCGGTACAGCAGACCCCACCCCAGACATCCTGGATCAGATCTGTGAGATCAACGCAGACTTCTATCTGCCCACCGATGCCACCGCCATTCCTACTGGTGAGATCCTGAAGGTGGAAGGTACGCCGTTCGACTTCCGTAAGCCGAAACCCTTCGGACAGGATATCGAGGCCAACCACGAGCAGATCAAGTTCGGCAAGGGCTTTGACCACAACTACGTGCTGAACAAGCGCGAGGAGGGTGAACTGAGTTTTGCCGCCAAGGTGACGGAACCGAAGAGCGGACGTACGATGGAGGTATTCACCACCGAACCCGGTATGCAACTCTATACGGCCAACTATGCTTCGGGCTATAAGGGCGCCAACGGCTGCACATTCCCGTTCCGCTCGGCTGTCTGCTTCGAGGCTCAGCACTTCCCCGACACGCCTAACCGTCCGTACTTCCCCAGTGTGGTACTGAAACCAGGCGAGCGCTACAAGCAGAAGACGATCTATCGTTTCGGTATCGTTGAGTAACCAAACACAGAAATAAAGTTAGACAATATGACTGAGACAAAGAACAATGGCAAACTGATTGCCATTATCACCATGTGCTTCATCTTCGCGATGATCAGTTTTGTGACGAACATGGGTGCACCATTCGGCAACATCTGGGGATTTGAGTATCCTTTTGCCAAGGCATGGGGTAACTTGATGAACTTTGCCGCCTATCTCTTCATGGGTATTCCGGCAGGAAAGATGCTTGTCAAGTACGGCTATAAGAAGACGGCACTGACGGCACTGATCGTAGGTATCGTGGGTCTGGTGTTCCAGTATCTTTCAAGCCTCGTCGGTGCAGGCACATACGTCTTCACCTATGACAGCATCCCTGTGGCCCTCAACCTGATCATCTACCTGCTGGGTGCCTTCATCTGCGGTTTCTGCGTCTGTATGCTGAACACCGTGGTGAACCCGATGCTGAACCTTCTGGGAGGTGGTGGCAATAAGGGTAACCAGTTGATCCAGATTGGCGGTACGATGAACTCTCTCACGGGTACGCTGACCCCGCTGTTGGCAGGTATCCTCGTGGGTACCGTCACCAAAGACACCAGCATGAGCGATGTGGCTCCCCTGCTCTTCATCGGTATGGCTGTCTTCGCCATCTCGTTTGTCATCATCAGCCGTGTCTCCATCCCCGAACCTACACTCGGAAAGGTACAGCCCAAATACGAGCGCAGTCCATTGGCCTTCCGCCATTGTGTGCTCGGTGTGATTGCCATCTTCTTCTATGTGGGTATCGAGATCGGTATTCCCATGGAGTTGAATTTCTACGTGACTGACCTCGGCTTCGAGGGTGCAGCAGCCGTCGGTGGCACACTGGCAGCAGCCTACTGGCTCCTGATGATGATCGGACGTGCCTGTTCCAGTGCCATCTCTGGCAAGGTCTCCACGAAGTTGCAACTGTCTACGGTGAGTGCCATTGCCATTGCATTGCTGGTCGTTGCCATCTTTATGCCGGAGAGTATCACCATCAGTTTCAACGGACATGATGTACCGGCTAAGAGTTTTATCATTCCCGCCTGTGGTCTTTGTACCTCTATCATGTGGGGTGGTATCTTCAACCTCTCCGTGGAGGGACTCGGCAAGTATACGGAGGCTGCTTCCGGCATCTTCATGACGATGGTTGTTGGTGGTGGTATCATGCCACTGATCCAAGAGGCCATTGCCAAGTCGGTAGGCCCGATCCTCAGTTACTGGCTGGTCATTGCCATGCTGGCATATATCCTCTTCTATGCCCTCGCAGGCTGCAAGAACGTGAATACCGACATCAAGGTAGACTAAATCGTCAAATTGTAAATTATTAATTGATATGATGGACATTGAATTTGTAAGAAGCCGTTTCATCAAACACTTTGATGGAAAGACCGGCAACGTATATGCCTCTCCCGGACGTATCAACCTGATTGGTGAGCACACCGACTATAACGGTGGGTTCGTGTTCCCCGGAGCAGTGGACAAAGGTATCATGGCAGAGATGCGTGCCAACGGCACAGAAGACACGGTGATGGCTTATGCCATTGACCTGAAAGACCGTGTAGACTTCAAGTTGAGCGACCCCGACGGTCCCCGTGCGAGTTGGTCTCGTTATATCTACGGTATCGCTCTCGAAATGAAGAAGTTGGGCGTTCCTGTTAAAGGCTTCAATATTGCCTTTGCAGGTGATGTTCCCCTCGGTGCAGGTATGTCGTCATCTGCCGCTATGGAGAGTTGCTTTGCCTTCGGTCTGAACGACATCTTCGGCGACAATAAAGTCTCCCAGTGGGATATGGCGCTGGCTGGTCAGGCTACCGAGCATAACTACTGCGGCGTGAACTGTGGTATCATGGACCAGTTCGCCTCTGTCTTCGGCAAGGCAGGCTGTCTGATGCGCCTCGACTGTCGCAGTCGTGAGTTCGAATACTTCCCCTTCAAGCCCGATGGCTACCGTCTCGTATTGCTCGACTCAGTGGTGAAGCACCAGTTGGCTGGTTCCCCCTACAACGACCGTCGCAACTCCTGCGAGAATGTGGTGAAACACATTCAGGCCAAGCATCCGGAGGGTAAATTCGAGACCCTGCGCGACTGTACTTGGGAGCAGTTGGAGGAAGTGAAGGAAGAGGTTGGTGCCGAGGACTACAAGCGTGCCAAGTTCGTACTCGGTGAGAAAGACCGTGTGCTGGGTGTCTGCGAGGCCCTCAACGAAGGCGACTACGAGAAAGTGGGCGAACTGATGTACAAGACTCACGAAGGATTGTCGAAGGACTATGAAGTTTCCTGTGAGGAACTCGACTTCCTGAACGACATCGCCAAGGAAAACGGCGTGACGGGTTCACGCATCATGGGTGGCGGCTTTGGCGGCTGCACCATCAACCTCGTCCGCAACGACCTTTATAAGTCGTTCATCGAAGATGCCAAGAAGAAATTCAAGGAGAAGTACGGACATGAACCGAAGGTCTATGATGTTGTGATAGGCGACGGCTCACGCAAACTCTGCTAAAAGCCACTTCTGAGCACACATTTTGTGTTAGAAAAGGTTAAATATTAGCGGTAAGGTGTAAAAATAACACTTTACCGCTAAATTTTATGCCTTTTCGCTTTGTCATTTCAGAAATAAGTTGTAAATTTACACCCAAAATTAAGACTCTAACATTTAAACAACTTAAAACGTATGAAAATGAAAGTACTTAAAAGTAGTTTCCTGAGCCTCGGCGTAGTAGCGTTGATGCTCTCATGTGCAAAGGGAGGCCAGCAGGCTCCACAGTTAACGGTATCAGGTCTTGATCCTGCCAAGTTCGACACCACCATCCAAAGCAAGCCCGTGCAACTCTTCACATTGAAGAACCAGAACGGTATGGAGGTATGCATCACTAACTATGGTGGTCGTGTGGTTTCTCTCGTCGTTCCTGACAAGGATGGCAACCCCACCGACGTTGTGCTCGGCTTTGACAACATCGCCCAGTATGCCGACACTCTCAACTCCCCCACCGACTACGGTTCCAGCGTAGGCCGCTATGCCAACCGTATCAAGAATGGTAAGTTCACCCTCAACGGTACCGAGTATCAACTCAAACAAAACGACGGTCCCAACTGTCTGCATGGCGGTGGTACAACCGGTTGGATGAACCAGGTTTACGACGCAGAACAGGTTGGCGACTCTATCCTGAAACTGACGATTGTCGCTGCCGACGGTGAGAACGGCTTCCCCGGCAAGGTGATGGCTATTACCACCTACAGGGTGACTTATGACAACACCCTCGACATCACTTGGGAGGCTGAGACTGACAAGCCGACCATCATCAATCAGACTAACCACAACTATTATAACCTGAGCGGTGACTTCACACAGCCTGGCTATGATATGGTGCTTTATGTGAATGCTGACAACTTTACCCCCAGCGACACACTCTACATCCCAACGGGTGAGATCAAGTCTGTTGAGGGTACCCCGATGGACTTCCGTACGCCTCATGCCCTCGGCGACAGCATCAAGTCGCAGTTCGACCAGATCCAGAATGCCGGTGGTTACGACCACAACTGGTGTCTGAACACCTTCAAGGACGGCAAGGGTGATGACACAGAAGTCTGCGCCAGCCTTTACAGCCCCAAGACCGGTATCTTTATGGAGATGTTTACCAACGAGCCTGGCGTACAGGTATACAGCGGTAACTTCCAGGGTGTCGGCAACGAACTGAACATCCAGCACAAGCATGGTCCCTATCCGCAGCATGTGAGCGTCTGCTTGGAGAGCCAGAAGTATCCCGATTCTCCCAATAAGCCCAACTGGGTACAGCCAGCACTGAATCCTGGCGAGAAGTATTTCAGCCACGCTGCCTATAAGTTCTCTGTGAAGTAAATTGTAAATTGTAAATATTAAAATTGTAAATTGATATGGCATTATTAGACTGGATTGTCATTGGCGTTTTC
The DNA here is from genome assembly GCA_017964785.1 of Prevotella sp. GTDB lineage: Bacteria > Bacteroidota > Bacteroidia > Bacteroidales > Bacteroidaceae > Prevotella. The sequence continues at coordinate 3,475 of JAGCRH010000094.1, read as the reverse complement.
TGCTGCGCGCTGATAGGCATTGTACTTTGGGTTGTCAGCCAGAAAAACGACAACTCGGCAGACTATTTCTTAGGTGGTAAGGATGCAACGTGGATTGCCATCGGTGCATCAATCTTTGCCTCAAACATCGGCTCCGAGCACCTCATCGGTCTCGCTGGTGCCGGTGCTTCCTCTGGTATGGCTATGGCACACTGGGAGATTCAGGGATGGATGATCCTGATTCTCGGTTGGGTGTTTGTGCCTTTCTATACACGAAGCATGGTATATACGATGCCTGAGTTCCTGGAGCGCCGCTATAACACACAGAGCCGCACCATCCTCTCTGTCATCTCCCTCATCTCGTACGTACTGACGAAGGTGGCTGTGACGGTTTATGCCGGCGGTCTCGTATTCCAGCAGGTGTTCGGTATCGAGGAACTCTGGGGTATTGACTTCTTCTGGATTGCCGCCATCGGCCTGGTAGTCATCACCGCCATCTACACCATCTTCGGCGGTATGAAGAGTGTGCTCTACACCTCTGTGTTACAGACACCTATCCTGCTTTTGGGTTCACTGATCATCCTCGTTCTGGGTATGAAGGCCCTCGGCAGTTGGGATCAGATGCTCCAACTCTGCGACGTGAAGCCTAACTACGACGGCGCCACAGGTACGATGATCCACCTGATGCGTTCCAACAGCGATCCGCAGTATCCCTGGCTGGGTGCCCTGATCGGTTCTGCCGTCATCGGTTTCTGGTACTGGTGTACTGACCAGTATATCGTTCAGCGTGTACTGTCTGGTAAGAACGAGAAGGAGAGCCGTCGTGGTACCATCTTCGGAGCCTATCTGAAACTGTTGCCCGTGTTCCTCTTCCTCATCCCCGGTATGATTGCATTCGCCCTGCACCAGAAGTATGCTGGCGACGGTGGTTTCCTGCCGCTGCTCGCCGACGGTACGCCGAATGCCGACGCTGCCTTCCCCACCCTCGTGGCTAAGATCCTGCCTGCCGGTGTGAAGGGTCTCGTGGTCTGCGGTATCCTTGCCGCTCTGATGTCATCACTGGCATCTCTGTTCAACTCTTCAGCCATGCTGTTCACCATTGACTTCTGGAAGCGCCTGAAGCCCGAGACATCTGAGAAGAGCCTCGTCCGTATCGGTCAGACTGCTACCGTTGTCATCGTGATTCTCGGTATCCTCTGGATTCCCATCATGCGTTCAGTAGGTAACGTGCTGTATAACTACCTGCAAGACGTCCAGTCTGTGCTGGCTCCTGGTATTGCTGCTGCCTTCCTGTTGGGTATCACCTGGAAGCGTGCCACAGCCAAGGGTGGTCAGTGGGGTTTGCTCTCAGGTATCATCATCGGTCTGACCCGTCTGGGCGCCAAGGTGTATTACAGCAATGCCACCGACGCTGCCGACAGTTGGTTCAAGGCCGTGTTCTACGACTTCAACTGGCTGTTCTTCTGCGGTGTGATGCTGATTGTCTGCTGTATCGTAGTCATTGTCGTGTCACTCTTCACCGAGGCTCCTTCCGAGCAGAAGATCCAGGGTCTTGTCTTCGGCACCAGTACACCTGAGCAGATCGAGGCAACCCGCAACAGTTGGAACCACTGGGACATCATCCATACGGTCATCATCCTCGGCTTCACCGTTGCATTCTACATTTACTTCTGGTAACCGATAGGAGAATATGACCACTTTCTATGGTGAGCATTCAAAAGTCTGGGTGTCGGTAGACTGCATCATCTTCGGCTTCGACGAAGGTAAGTTGCGCATACTGATCGGCAAGCGCCAGATGGATCCCGGACGCGGCGAATGGAGTCTCTACGGAGGCTTCGTTCGCAGCGACGAGAGTCTTGACGACGCTGCCAACCGTGTGCTCTACGACCTCACCGGACTCCGAAACCTCTATATGCGACAGGTGGGTGCCTTCGGTAGCGTCGATCGCGACCCAGGCGAACGAGTCATCTCCGTCGCCTACTACGCACTCATCAACGTGAACGACTACGAAGACCGTCTGCGCAAAGAGCACAGGGTGGAATGGGTGAATATCGACGATATCCCCCAACTCTACTCCGACCACAACGAGATGGTGCGCAAGGCGCTGAAACTCATGCGGCAGAAGATAAAGAGCGAGCCCATCGGTTTCCGTCTGCTGCCCAGTCTCTTCACCCTCACGCAGTTGCAGCGTCTCTATGAGGCCATTCACGGTGAAGAACTCGACAAGCGTAACTTCCGCAAGCGCATCAAGGAGATGGACTTCATCGAGAAGACTGAACTGATCGACAAGAAAGGTTCCAAACGTGGTGCATCCCTCTATCGTTTCAACAAACGCATTTACAACGAAGATCCCAACTTCAAATTGTAATTATTCAAATTATGTTAGAAGAACTGAAAGAAAAAGTATTCAAGGCAAATCTTGACCTCGTGAAGCACAATCTCGTTATCTTCACGTGGGGAAATGTGTCGGGCATCGACCGTGAGAACGGCCTCGTCGTCATCAAGCCCTCCGGTGTTGACTACGATGTGATGAAGGCATCCGACATGGTGGTGGTCGACCTCGAGACTGGTGAGGTGGTCGACGGCGAACTGAACCCGTCGTCCGACACCCCGACGCACCTTGTATTATATAAGGCATTCCCCAATATCCAAGGTGTGGTACACACCCACTCCACCTATGCAACGGCTTTTGCCCAGGCTGGCAAGGACATCCCCAACATCGGCACGACCCACGCCGACTACTTCTACAAGGACATTCCCTGTACCAGGGATATGACCAAGGAAGAGGTGGAAGGACAGTATGAGTTGGAGACGGGTAATGTCATCGTGGACGAGATCCTGAACATCCGTAAGATCAATCCCGACCACACGCCTGCCGTACTGGTGAAGAACCACGGTCCGTTCTCTTGGGGCACGTCTCCCGACAACGCCGTATACAACGCCAAGGTGATGGAAGAGTGTGCCAAGATGGCCTTCGTCTCGCTGACGGTCAATCCGCAGACGACAATGAACCCGCTCCTCGTCGAGAAGCACTACAACCGCAAGCACGGCCCTAACGCCTACTACGGACAAAAAGGACAGAAACATTAATCAATAATTAAAGACTTACAAAACAAATGAAAGCATTTGAGAATTTAGAAATTTGGTGGGTGACTGGTGCACAGTTGCTCTACGGAGGTGACGCCGTCGTAGCAGTCGACGGTCACTCAAAGGAGATGGTCGAAGGACTCAACAAGTCCGGTAATATCCCCGTGAAGATAGTCTATAAAGGCACAGCCAACAGCAGCAAAGAGGTTGAAGCCATCATGCTCGCTGCCAACAACGATGAGAAGTGCGCAGGTATCATCACCTGGATGCACACGTTCTCGCCTGCCAAGATGTGGATCAAGGGTCTGCAGCAACTGCAAAAACCCCTCCTCCACTTCCACACCCAGTACAACGCCGAGATCCCCTGGAGCGAGATCGACATGGACTTCATGAACCTGAACCAGAGTGC